>NZ_JBHUEQ010000004.1:0-335800 GCF_042680945.1 Affinirhizobium helianthi
CACCGACAGCACGGGAGACAGCCTGGCCGGACGCTTCTGCATCGCGGGAAGACTGGCGGGCAATCTTTTCGGTCTGGGCAGCGTTATCGGCGTTCTGCTTGATGTTGGCGGCCATCTCTTCCATGGAGGCGGAGGCCTGTTCGGCAGCCGATGCCTGTTCGGTCGCGCCCTGCGACAGCTGTTCGGAGCTTGCCGAAAGTTCCTGGCTGCCGGAGGACACATTGTCCGAGGCAGACAGCGCATCGGAGACCACGCCGCGAAGGCGTTCGATCATCGTGTTGACGTAACCGAGCAGGTCGCCGATCTCATCCTTCGTGGTCACGGTTGCCATCCGCGTCAGATCGCCTTCGGCAACGGACTGGACCGCCGTGACAGCATTGCGCAGTCCGCGATTGATCGAGATGGCAATCCATACTGCAGCAGCGACCGCAATGATCAGGGCGGCAACTGCGACCGAGATCAGGATGAGTCGGGTCTGCTCATAGCTTGCAGCCGCCGCCAGCTTTGCCTCGTTCAGGCGGCTGGTTTCCAGCGAGATCACTTCCTCCAGCAGGCCGTCGATTTCCGTAACGGTTGCACGGTTTTCGGTCGAGGAAATCCTGTTGGCGGTGGCCATATCGCCTGCCAGGATGGCAGCACGTATCTGGTCATCCTGACGAAGATAATCGACCTTCATCGCCTTCAGCTTGTTCCAGTAAACCATGCCCTTCTCGGTGGCCTTGGAAACAACCTCGTCATAGGTGTTGGCGAATTCCTTGCGCAGGGCATCGATCCTGCTGGCATAGCCTTGAATGGCGGCTGCATCCGTGGCGAGCAACATGTTCTTTTGCTGACGCAACTGCTGCAGCTGCAGGAGGTTCAGTTGCTGCGCGAGCTTCAAGCGGGCAGCAGGGCCTTCTATCGTCTCCTCAAGTGTCGAATTAAGCCCGGCAAGACTGTAAATTGCGAGACCTGCCGTGGCGAGAAGCATGACGATTACCAGCGAGAAGGCGACGGTAAGTTTGGCTTTGATGGTAGCGCGCATGGTCGTGTTATCCTGATCCGGCTCAGTTTTGTTGCTGCGATGAGGCGTTGCCGCGATCTGGCTTGGCCGAGAAGATGGTGTAGAGGTTGGGGATGATGATGAATTCGCCGCCCCGTTTGACGAGGCAGTCGATAAAGTCCGGGCGCCAGCGCATGCCGACGCTTGGTGGCGGCTCACCGGCGGATTTGACCAGCGTGGTGACCTCGTGAACCTTGTCGGTGCGGATGCCGACCAGTGTGGGTTCCTCGTCCACGTCCAGCTTGATCACGATGATCCGGCTATCGATGGTCGGCTTGGTCGCCTCCATTCCAAACGCAAGCCGGATATCGGCCAGCGGAATGACCTTGCCGCGAAAATTGATGACGCTGGCAACGAAAGCCTTTGCCCCCGGAACGCTGGTTTCCGGCAGGAGATCTAGTATTTCCTGGACCTTCACGGCCTCGAGTGCAAACATTTCGCCGGCAATGTCGAAGGTGAGAACCTCAAGTTCCTCACTGTTGCCCCAAAGTTCTTCGGGAAGTTTTCGTGCTATCTGGTTCATCCTGCGGCACGCAATTGCGCCTCCTGTTGCTGACCGGCTGCAATCAGATGTCCGACGTCGAGGATCAGCGCGACGCCGCCATCGCCGAGGATGGTTGCGCCCGAGAAGGTCGCAACATCATGATGCAGCTTGGACATGCTTTTGATGACGGTCTGATGGTCCCCGATGATCTGGTCGACCACGAGACCCACACGCTCAGAGCCGGTGGAGATGACAACGACCTTCTGGAAAGGATCCGGCTTTGTCTGTGTTGAAAACAGATCCCTCAGCCGGATGAACGGCACCAGGCTGTCGCGAAGCGAGATGAAGCTGCGCCCGCGTGAACGCATATCGTCTTCCACCGAAAGTTCGAGGCACTCTTCCACCGCCGAGAGCGGAATGACGTAACGGCCGGATCCGACGCGGACCAGAAGCCCGTCGATGATGGCGAGGGTCAGCGGGATCGAGAGGGTGATCTCCGAGCCTTCTCCGGGGCGGCTGACCACGTTGATCGTGCCGCGAAGCGCGTCGATGGTCTTCTTCACCACATCCATGCCCACGCCGCGACCGGACAGGTTGGTCACCTGCTGCGCGGTCGAGAAGCCGGGCTGGAAGATGAGCTGCAGCAGGTCCTGATCGTTCAGCTGGGCATTGGGAGAAATGATGCCGGAGGCTTCAGCCTTGGCGCGCACGCGCTCCCGGTTGATGCCGCGACCGTCGTCGCGGATCGTGATGATGACCTCGCCGGCGGCCTGCCGCGCGGAAAGCATGATGCGGCCCACGGCGTTCTTGCCAGCGGCACGGCGTTCTTCCGGCGGTTCAAGGCCATGATCGCAGGAATTGCGGACCAGGTGCACCAGCGGGTCGACAAGCCTCTCAACCACGCTCTTGTCCACCTCGGTGGATTCGCCTTCGGTGATCAACTCGATGGATTTGCCGGTCTCGATCGCCAGGTCATGCACCAGTCGGCGGAAACGGCCGAACAGCTGCGTGACGGGAACCATGCGCAGAACCATCATCGTGTCGCGCAGCTCTCCGGAAAGTCGCTCGACATCTTCGGAGACGGCACGAAGCTGAAGGTCACCGCTGACGCCAGCCAGCTGGCTGAGGCGGGATTGCGCAATGACCAGTTCGCCGACACGGTCCATCAGTTCGTCCAGGCGCTCTGCCGGAACGCGAACATTTTCAGCAGCCTTTGCCTGCTTGCCATCCCCTGCCGCCTGGGGGCTGCGGGGGGAGGGCACTTCGGAAGCAGGTACTGGCGCAACCGCCTCTGCCGCAGGCTCCTCGGTCACAGGTGCAGCCAGAGGCGCTGCCTGTGCCGCGGTTTCGGCAGTGGTGTCACCGTCAATAATCTGAACATCAAGCTGCATCTCATCCATGACGAAGATGAACACGTCATCGATGGCGGAGCGGGGCTCGGTTGTCTTCAGATCGACCGTCCAGGCCAGATAAAGATCGTTCGGCACCAGGGCGTCGAGCGAGGGGATCTCGCTGCGGTCCGCGCTGATCGTGCATTCGCCCAGTTCGCGCAACTCGTCCAGAAGCGGAAGCGGGTTGGTGCCGTTTGCCATGGCATTGCGCGGCAGGCTGAAGGTCATGCGGTAATGCGTTGGCTTGGGCGCGCTCTTGGCCGCAGCCGGCGCCGGGGCGGATGCGCCGCCGGATCCCGCCAGTTCCACCGCCTTGCGCAGCGCCGTCAAAAGCCGCTCGCTGACGGCATCGTGGTTGCCGCCCGGCACTTCGATAAGCGCCCGCATGTGATCGAGTGCGTTCAGGACGGAACTCACCAGATCGTGCGTGGCTGGAACCACGCCTTTTCTCACCTGATCGAAGGCGGATTCGCAGTGATGGGTAAAGGCCGCCAGAGCCTCGAACCCGAACATCGCGCCGGACCCCTTGAGGGTGTGCAAGCCGCGGAAAACGGCATCGACCTGGTCCTTGTTGGCCAGGTCGTGATTCAGGTCCAGCAGGCCGGTTTCGATCTGCTCGAGAATCTCCGCAGCTTCTGTCCGGAAAACCGCAATCGGATCAGGAAAACTCATCTACCCAAGACCTTTTTGACAATCTTTACGAGGCTTTCCGGGTCGAAGGGCTTGGTCAGCCAACCGGTGGCGCCAGCAGCCTTCGCCTGACTTTTCAGTTCGTTGTCGGATTCCGTGGTCAGGAAGATGACCGGAACACCCATGAAAGCGGGCAGCTTGCGCAGCTCGCGGATCATGGTCAGGCCGTCCATGTTCGGCATGTTCAGGTCGGTCACAACCAGATCGAATTGACCTGAACGCATCTTGCCCAAACCGTCCATGCCATCCACCGCTTCGGTCACGGCATATCCCGCATTGGTCAATGCAACCCGCGTCGTCAGGCGCACGCTGGCGGAATCATCGACGGTGAGGATCTTGGCGCTCATGGTTATTCTCCGTTATGCATCCAGAAGTTGCTGTCTTCCGGTGTAGTGTTCGTCAGAAACCCGCCCCGTTCCAAAACACTCAGCAGTGAGCCGGACGCTGGTTTGGCGAGTTTCAGCTTCTTGCCGCAAGTAGATGCAAATATACGAGCCGACTCAATTAGTTGGACGGTACTTACATCTGCCTGATGATTGTCTGGAAATTCTATAATAATTGATGAATGGCTCTGCAGTGCATCAATTAGTTTTTCATGATGTTCAGAGGCTTTTCGAAGTCCCAAATCCTCGCCCAGCGACAGGCGCAAGGTCTCTTGCCCATTCAAATCCATCGAAACCCCGTGAGAAAGCGTCATTCAGCTGGCGTGACTGTGAGTTTCGATACTTAACAAGATGCTAAAATCTGATTGGTACTTCTTATCGGGAAAGATTTGTGGTTGTGTTTTTTTGTACAAGAATGGCGAAAATTTTAACCAAGAGTGGTATTTATCTAATATGTTGGCAACTCTTTAACGTCCCTTCGCAATTATGACAGTCCAAGAATGGGCAGGGTCAATACACGCTGCAAGTAAGGTGGCGCCTTGGCCCAATCCGAGTCAGTGATGGATGGAGAATAACTTGGCTTCTGCGAGTGCATTGAGGGTTCAGGCGCCCCATCCGCATGTATCGATCCATGCCGAGAAACTGGAAGAAGCGAGAAAGCGGATCGAGCAACGATTCCTGGATGGCGGCTCTGTTCTTCTGTCCGTGCTGGATATTCTCAACCGGATGGTGAATTCTCTGGATGCGCTGACAGGCTCTCTGGATGAGGGCGTCGCGACAGAAACCACCAATGAGCTGAGAGCAACGATTGCTGCGCTTTCCGGCCTGACGGATGCAGAAGCCACGCGCCAGGCAGGCTTTCAGGATATTTTCGAATCGGAGCGTATGCTGCGCCCGCATCTGGCCCAGATGCAGGAAACGCTGCGTTATCTGCGCACCTTTGCCGTAACGGCAAAAATTACCGGCGCCGGGATTCCCGACTTTGCCGGCTTTGCCGAGGAAATTCTCGAGCGCATCCAGCAGGGCAGCGAACAGGTCAATGGACTGGCCGATAAGCTGACCGAGCTTGGCAGGAATCTTGGTCCTCTGATGACCAAAGGAAGTGTCACCATCGAACGTTACGGGCAGATGATCCCGCAGATCGTTTCCAGCCTCGATGGCGGCGTGGAACAGATCCGCCATCACCGTCAGCGGCTGAACGAGCGCGCCGAGCAGGTGAAGACCATTGCGCGCGGGATTCAGCTGAAGCTCGGCTCCACCCTTTCGGCAATGCAGATCGGCGACATCACCCGCCAGCGCGTGGAACATTGTCAGTCATCCTTCACCGTCCTGGAAGAGTTCCTGACCTCTCCGGAGGCGGATTTTCTCGGCGCTGAAGAACGCCAGCGCCTGCGGGCTGTCGTAAAGCATCTCGTGTTCAGGCAGATGGAGGAGATCCGGCGCGATTTCCACCGCGAGACCTCGAAGATCATCGACACCATTTCCAGTTTCCGTGTGGAGCTTGGCGAGATCACTGCAATCCAGCAGGAAATGACCGGCGGGAATGACGAAGGTGGCGCAGGATCGCTTCACCATCTGGAAGAGGGCATCGAGCAGGCCCGCAAAGCCGTTCTCGAAATCGAGGCGGTGGCAGCGCAGGCATCGTCGATGACCCAGCATATGCTGACCACGATTGAAACACTGCTTGCCGATATCGGCGTCGTGCGTGTCATTCGTGGCGATATCCATTACATGGCTCTCAATACCAACCTGCGATGCGGCAAGCTGGGCGAAGAGGGCAAGGCCATCAATGTTGTGACCGCCGAGCTGCGATCATTCGCCGGTCATCTGGATGAGTCGGCGGAGCATATTCTGGCCCAGCTGAAGGTTCTGGAAACGGCTGCCAAGCGCTTGATTACGGATGCGCCGGCTGTGCTCGATGAACATACTCTGGATGAAAGGCTGGCGCGTGCTCTTCATCGCATCCAGGCGGCGGCTTCCTCCATGGATACGGATCTCGAGCAATTGGCGCAGGAGGGGCGCACCGGCGTGGCCGATATGAATGCCGCCATGCAGCGCCTCGACTTCCAAGCCGATCTCGGCGACATTCTGGAGCGTTGCGCCCAGGATCTTGCCTCTCACGACACGGTTGATCAAAGCGGCCTGGCGGCGGCTCTCGAGATTATCAGCCCGCGGATCAACAAGCTTTACACGATGGCCTCGGAGCGCGAACTGCATGCAGCAGTGCTGGGCACGGCGCCTCCGGAAGAAGCGCCACTGACCGTGCTTTCCGACGATGATCTGGATGCAGCCCTGTTCTGATGTCCGGCAAAAGCGCAGTCGCACGTTTGCCGAACGTGTCTGGGATCAATACTCAATCATCCACATGGTCGTGGCCGCCATTGCGGCCGGGACGCCAATAACCTTCAGAGGCTACCTGTTCACGCGATAGGCCCCGTTCGATCAGATGGTGCCGTTGCGCCCGAACATTGCTCGTTTCGCCAATGATCAGGGCCTGACCGCGTCCATCCGGCAAGGCAAAGGCCGAAAGCCTGTCCAGCATCACCGAACTCGGTCGGGCGGGTCCGCGATGCAGCCATTCGATGGCAACATTTTCCTTCGTCTCGAAAGACTGCTCCCAGCTGGCATCTTCCACCTCAATGAACGCGAAGGCGCGCGCCTGTGCGGGGAGGTTTTCAAGAATATGCAGGATTCCGGGAATGCAGGTTTCGTCGCCCGTCAGAAGATGCCAGTCGGCGTCCGGGTTGAACACGACGCGCCCGCGCGGTCCCTTCACCTCGACGGTATCGCCCGCCTTTGCGTGGCGCGCGAAGCTCGGGCCGAGCGAAACTCCGTGCAGCACGAAATCCACCGCAATCGTTCGCGCATTCGGATCAATGCTGCGGATCGTGTAATGGCGGCGACCGGGTTCGCCATCTGCCTGTGGCAGAAAGAAGACGATGTCCTGTCCCGGCTTGTAGGCAAACTGCTC
Organism: Affinirhizobium helianthi; assembly: GCF_042680945.1. Taxonomy (NCBI): domain Bacteria; kingdom Pseudomonadati; phylum Pseudomonadota; class Alphaproteobacteria; order Hyphomicrobiales; family Rhizobiaceae; genus Affinirhizobium; species Affinirhizobium helianthi. The sequence goes on from NZ_JBHUEQ010000004.1 coordinate 6,962, forward strand.
GAAATTTTCCGTCGAGAAGAGAACGCGCCGCATCTTCGGATGGATGTCGAAGGCATCGACAACGGTCAGGTTCCAGGAGGGGAGATTGGGTTTGCGGCGTGGAGCCTCAACTGAAGCGGGGACGGGCTGATCCATCAAACGAACCTCTTTCGCGACTGAACTTGCTGTGGCGAAAGAGATAGCGGTTAAATCATGTCTATGAAAGTCATGTTTTGTTACGGATTGGTAAGCTCTGCCGTGAGCACCACTTCGTCATTCTCCCCGCAGGCAGATGCTGCGGGGAGAAAATAGTGTGTCACGCGTGACCGCTGTTCAGAACGCCGCTTGCTTCGCGCTCTTTTTCCTTGCGGTTATGCCGGATCGAGGACCAGAGGGACAGGCCGATGAGGCCTGCACCGCCAAGACCGGTAATGACTTCCGGAATATGGTAGAGCGTCTGCACATACATGATCACGGACAGGATCAGGATGGCGTAGAACGCGCCGTGTTCCAGGTAGCGGTATTCGGCAAGCGTGCCCTTTTCCACCAGCATGATCGTCATGGAGCGGACATACATGGCGCCGATACCAAGGCCGATGGCGATGATGAAGAGGTTCTGCGTCAAGGCAAAGGCGCCGATAACGCCATCGAAGGAGAAGCTCGCATCGAGCACTTCAAGATAGATGAAGGCTCCCAGACCGCCCTTTGCCGCCTCGCTCATGGTTTTCTGCGAGGCATCCAGTGCTCCGCCCAGAACCTCGACCAGAAGAAATGTCAGCAGGCCGTAGATTGCGGCATGAACGAAGGTCGATGCCTCTTCTTCCGGCAGGAACTGTGAGAAGACCATGATCAAAAGCAGCACGAAGGCAATTTCAACGCCTTTGATGGTTGCAAAGCGCGCAATGCGGCTCTCGATCACTTCTACCCAGTGCACATCCTTCTCATGGTTGAAGAAGAAAGTAAGGCCAACCATCATCAGGAAGGTGCCACCGAACGCCGCGATGGGCAGGTGAGCCTCATTCATGATGCGCGCATATTCCTCAGGCCTGGATGCGGCCAGAACGATCGCATCGATCGGACCGATTCCGGCCGCGATCACCACGATCAGCAGCGGAAAGACGATTCTCATCCCGAAGACGGCAATCAGGATGCCCCAGGTCAGGAAGCGCTGTTGCCAGACAGGGGTCATGTCCTTCAGCTTGTTGGCATTCACGATGGCATTGTCGAAGGAAAGGGAAATTTCCAGGACCGCCAGCACCGCGCAGATGAAGAATACGGTGAGCATGCCGCCGAGCGTGCCGGTGGACTGCCAGCCGAGAACGCCACCCAGCACAAGGCCGATTGCCGTCACGATGAAGGCCCAGCGGAAGTAACCGAGCGTAGAGCTTTGCGATGGGGTCTGGCTCATGCGTGAACCTCATCGGCTGTAACGGTCAGGAATACGGAAGAGATAAGGTGCACACGTGAGGATGCACCCGGAATTCGGATGATAAAGGGATACATGGCATGTAATCCGCCGGCTAAGATTGCAGGCGGTACCGACATCGCGAGAGCGCCGTAAAAACTCTCGCCAGAGGGGCCCGGCACCAAAGTTCAATCCCCGCCATCGGTTCGGTTCGGGGAGACTTCACTGAAAATGGAGAATTCTGCGCAAAGGTCAAGATCTCGTGAGCTGTATGTGATGTCTGGCCACCGGAATGCGCGCCAAACCTTGACCTTTGGCACAAGTCGATGCATGGAGCGGGCCTGCCGCGCCATTTGTCTCGGTCTGTGTTATGAAAAGACCATTGAGACCGGCCGAAGGAAAGAAAAACAACAATGAGCAAAGCTACATCTTCTGCGCCTTCGCAGCGCATGCTGCGCGTTGGTGAACAGGTTCGCGCCGCCATTACCCAGGTCTTGCAGCGGGGCGAAGTGCGTGACGATCTGATCGAGCGCACGGTAATCTCCGTGTCCGAAGTGCGCATGTCGCCAGACCTGAAGATTGCGACGGCCTATGTGACGCCTCTGGGTGTTACCGATCATGAGAAGGTCATCGAAGCGCTGAACCGTCACGCCCGGTTTATCCGTGGCCGTCTTGGCGGCGCGCTTCGCCAGATGAAATACATGCCGGAAGTGCGCTTCCGCGACGATACGAGCTTCGACAATTACAAGAAGATCGACGAATTGCTTCGGTCTCCGGAAGTCAGCCGCGATCTTTCTGAATCAACAGCTGACGACGACGACAAAGAATAGAGTATCCATGTCCAAACCCCGCAAACCGAAGGGCCGTCCGATTTCCGGCTGGCTCATTCTCGATAAGCCCGTCGATTTTGGCTCCACAGAAGCTGTTGGCAAGATCAAGTGGCTGTTCAACGCACAGAAGGCCGGACATGCTGGCACGCTCGACCCCCTGGCATCCGGCATGCTGCCGATTGCCTTGGGCGATGCGACGAAAACCGTTCCCTATGTGATGGATGGCCGCAAGATCTACGAATTCACGGTCACCTGGGGTGAAGAACGCGCCAGCGACGATCTGGAGGGCGAGGTCACCAATTCCTCGGAAAAGCGTCCGACGGAAGAGGAAATCCGCGCTCTTCTACCGAATTATACCGGTGTGATTTCGCAGGTTCCGCCGCAGTTCTCCGCCATCAAGATCGCCGGAGAGCGCGCCTACGATCTGGCGCGTGACGGCGAGACCGTGGGCATCCCCTCCCGTGAAGTGGAAATCCATCGGCTCACCCTCCTGAAAGTCGAGAGGGATCGTGCCTTTTTCGAAGTCGAATGCGGCAAGGGCACCTATGTGCGCTCGCTGGCGCGTGATTTCGGCCGCGATCTCGGCTGTTTTGGCCACATCTCCGGCCTTCGCCGCAGCTTTGTGGCGCCCTTTGCCGAAGATATGATGGTGCCTCTTGCCGAACTGACGGCTCTCGAAGCCATCGAGGATCGCGACGAGCGGCTGGCGGCACTGGATGCCTTTCTGGTCGATACCAGCGAGGCGCTCTCCGCTCTGCCGCAGATCCGCATCAGCGACGATCAGGCCCATCGCCTGCGCATGGGCAATCCGATCATTCTGCGTGGTCGGGATGCACCTGTGGCGGAACCGGAAGCGGTGGCGCTTGCCGGCGGCAAGCTGATTGCGATTGGCGAGATCGGCGAGGGCGAGTTTCGCCCGAAGCGCGTCTTTGCCTGATATGCCCATGATTTCCCCTGCCGCCGCCGGTTCGGCGGCAGGCGGTCAAAGTATCGCCTCTTCCCTTCCAGGCGCGAATGGAGTATAGGCGGCACCAACCGATACTGTTGTATCCGGTTTCATGGCCAAAGCTGGACGACATCCCGGCTTGTGGCGTCCCTTCATTCCTCACATCAGAAAGGATTGTCCGATGTCGATCACTGCAGAGCGCAAGGCTGCCCTCATCAAGGAATACGCAACCGTCGAAGGCGATACCGGTTCTCCGGAAGTCCAGGTTGCTGTCCTGACCGAGCGGATCAACAACCTGACCGAACACTTCAAGGGCCACAAGAAGGACAACCACTCCCGTCGTGGCCTTCTCAAGATGGTTTCGAGCCGCCGTTCGCTTCTCGACTACCTGAAGAAGAAGGACGAAGCTCGCTACACGAAGCTCATTTCGAGCCTCGGTATCCGTCGCTAAGACGTCATTCCGGCGGACAGCAGATGCGGTCCGCCGGTTTTACTTTCTGGCCTGATGGCCGGAAATTCCGAAGCCCGAACAGGGCGTTGAGGCAGACCCGGATCCGCCGGATCTGCCGATTGTAACCGATGACCTGTCATGGGGCAGGATTGCCGGATGCTTCGCCGGATTGCCGGTGCAAGGTGGGTGGGTAACCGCTCTCCTTCTGCGGGCGTCATATCCCGCATCACAGAAGCCTCCCGTTGTCTTGCCCGTGATCATGTCACACCAGGCGCTGGCTTAAACGCATCGTGGCATCCGTGAAGCGGAATGCCGAAGCTGCCGCGCAAGAAGGACACATCATGTTCAATACACATACCGTCGAAATCGAATGGGCAGGCCGCCCGCTGAAGCTGGAAACGGGCAAGGTTGCCCGCCAGGCAGACGGCGCTGTCATCGCCACCTATGGCGAGACCGTCGTTCTGGCGACTGTCGTTTCGGCCAAGGAGCCGAAGCCGGGTCAGGATTTCTTCCCGCTGACCGTCAACTATCAGGAAAAGACCTATGCCGCCGGCAAGATCCCGGGTGGCTATTTCAAGCGCGAAGGCCGTCCTTCCGAAAACGAAACGTTGGTTTCGCGCCTGATCGACCGTCCGATCCGCCCGCTCTTCCCGGAAGGCTACAAGAACGACACGCAGGTTGTCGTCACCGTCATCCAGCACGACCTTGAGAACAACCCGGACGTCCTGTCCATGGTTGCCACCTCGGCTGCCCTGACGCTCTCCGGCGTTCCCTTCATGGGCCCGGTCGGCGGCGCACGCGTTGGCTACATCAACGGCGAATATGTTCTGAACCCGCACCTCGACGAGATGGACGAATCCAGCCTCGATCTGGTTGTTGCCGGTACGCAGGACGCCGTTCTGATGGTCGAGTCCGAAGCCAAGGAACTGCCGGAAGATGTCATGCTCGGCGCCGTCATGTTCGGCCACAAGGGCTTCCAGCCGGTGATCGATGCCATCATCAAGCTGGCTGAAGTTGCCGCCAAGGAGCCGCGCGAATTCGAGCCGGAAGATCATTCCGCTCTCGAGGCAGAAATGCTTTCGATCGCCGAAACCGAACTGCGCGCTGCCTACAAGATCACGCAGAAGGCTGAGCGTTACGCTGCCGTCGATGCCGTGAAGGCCAAGGTGAAGGCGCACTTCCTGCCGGAAGACGGCGAAGCCAAGTATTCCCCGGAAGTGATTGGCGCTGTCTTCAAGCATTTGCAGGCCAAGATCGTTCGCTGGAACATTCTCGACACTAAGAGCCGCATCGATGGCCGCGATCTGGAAACCGTTCGTCCGATCATCTCGGAAGTCGGCATCCTGCCGCGCACGCACGGTTCTGCCCTCTTCACCCGTGGTGAAACCCAGGCGCTGGTCGTTGCCACGCTCGGCACTGGCGAAGACGAACAGTATGTCGACAGCCTGACGGGCATGTACAAGGAGCAGTTCATGCTCCACTACAACTTCCCGCCCTACTCGGTCGGCGAAACGGGCCGCATGGGCTCCCCGGGCCGCCGTGAAATCGGCCACGGCAAGCTGGCATGGCGCGCCATCCACCCGATGCTGCCGACGCCGGAACAGTTCCCCTACACGCTGCGCGTTGTCTCCGAAATCACCGAGTCCAACGGTTCGTCCTCCATGGCAACCGTGTGCGGCACTTCGCTGGCGCTGATGGATGCAGGCGTTCCGCTGGCAAAGCCGGTCGCCGGTATTGCCATGGGCCTGATCCTGGAAGGCGAGCGCTTTGCGGTTCTCTCCGACATCCTGGGTGACGAAGATCACCTCGGTGACATGGACTTCAAGGTCGCCGGTACGGAAGCGGGCATCACCTCGCTGCAGATGGACATCAAGATCGCCGGTATCACCGAAGAGATCATGAAGGTCGCTCTGAACCAGGCAAAGGGTGGCCGTAACCACATCCTCGGCGAAATGGCGAAGGCCATCACCGAAAGCCGCGGCCAGCTGGGCGAATTCGCACCGCGCATCGAAGTCATGAACATCCCGGTCGACAAGATCCGCGAAGTCATTGGCTCGGGCGGTAAGGTTATTCGCGAAATCGTCGAAAAGACGGGCGCGAAGATCAACATCGAAGATGACGGCACGGTCAAGATTGCCTCTGCATCCGGCAAGGAAATCGAAGCGGCCCGCAAGTGGATCCACTCCATCGTGGCAGAGCCGGAAGTCGGCGCGATCTACGAAGGTACGGTTGTGAAGACCGCCGATTTCGGCGCCTTCGTCAACTTCTTCGGCGCACGCGATGGCCTCGTTCACATCTCGCAGCTCGCTTCCGAACGCGTTGCCAAGACCTCGGATGTGGTCAAGGAAGGCGACAAGGTTTGGGTCAAGCTGATGGGCTTCGATGAGCGTGGCAAGGTTCGCCTGTCCATGAAGGTTGTCGATCAGGCCACCGGCCAGGAAATCAAGAAGGCTGAAGGCGGCGAAGCCGCAGAATAAGCCTCTCGCATTTCCATTCAGTACCGGGGCGCGGGAACTTTCCGCGCCCCTTTGCTATCCCAAAGCAGGTCCGAGCCAAAAGTGCGTAGCGGTTTTGCGTCCGGACCGCGTAAAAAACAAAGATAGAGAGCATATCCGGTGTTAACCTGAAATGCTCTAAGACCCGGAACCCAAACATGATCCGCGACGCCATCAAGACGCTTTTCCATCCCTTCGCCATCGGCACCCTACCGCTGCCTGCTGCTGGCAGCCGCGTTCTGTTTCTGGCCGCAGAGACCGGCCCACGCCTGCCGGAAGGGTTCGAGGCAGAGATACTGAACGTACAGCCGCTGCGCCCTCTCTTTCGCCCGCTCAGCCTCTCGGGAGCCAATGTCGTCCCTGAGGTCGAGGGTGAGGACTATGACAGCGCGCTGATCCTGCTGGGTAAGCACAAGGGCGATAACGAGAACAATCTTGCGGAAGCGCTGACGCGCGTGCGCGAAGGCGGAACGATTGTTCTGGCCGGCTCCAAGGAAGATGGCATTCAGCCTTTGCGCAAGCAGCTGGCCAATCTCGGCTTTGCCGTGGAGCATATGCCGAAATATCACGGCGTCGTTGCCTGGTTCTCCCGGCCTACGGATGTCTCGGCCGCGCTTGCCAAATTCGCCAAGCAGCCGCAGCTGATTGATGGGCAGTTCGAAACTGTTCCCGGCACCTTTTCGCATGACAGGATCGATGCGGGATCGGAACTGCTGGCCGGACGCCTGCCGCAGGATTTCGACGGCAATGCCGCCGATCTGGGGGCGGGCTGGGGTTATCTTTCGGTCATGCTCAAGCAGGCTTCCCCCCGCACCAACCGCATCGATCTCTTCGAAGCGGACCATCGTGCGCTGGAATTTGCCCGGAAGAACCTGGGCCGCAACTGCCCGGATCTGCAGGCTCGCTATTTCTGGCAGGATCTCGCCGCAGAGCCGATCAAGGAAAAATACGATCTCGTCATCATGAATCCCCCCTTCCACGAGGGACATGCGGCAGATCCGGCGCTTGGTCAGGCTTTCATCAAGGCTGCCTCCTCCGCGCTTCGCATCGGCGGCCAGCTGTTGATGGTGGCCAATCGTGGCCTGCCCTACGAGCAGACCTTGGCTACGGAATTCAAGGAAAGTGGCGAAGTGTGCCGCAATGCGCGCTTCAAGGTGCTCCACGCGCGCAAATAGGCCGCTGGAAAAGCCGTGAAATGGAAAAGCCCCGGATCGATGATCCGGGGCTTTTGTTATGGGAGAGCGCGTCCGGCAGGAACTGCGTCAGGACAGCACCAGAAGGGCTGAAGAAATCGAAGCCGCTTACTCGGCGTCTGCGTTGCGCAGGCGGTCGAGGTTCGGCAGCGAAGTGATGTTGTAGCCTGCGTCCACATAATGGATTTCGCCGGTCACGCCACGCGACAGATCCGACAGAAGGTAAAGGGCGGAGCCGCCAATATCTTCAATCGTTGCGGTGCGGCGCAGCGGCGAATTCTTCTGGTTCCACGAGTATATCGCGCGCGCATCCGAGATGCCAGCACCCGCCAGCGTGCGCACAGGACCCGCAGAGATCGCGTTGACGCGAATGCCCTTCGGACCGTAATCCGCAGCCAGATAACGAACGGAGGATTCAAGAGCGGCCTTGGCCACACCCATGACGTTATAGTTCGGGATCACCCGCACCGAGCCGCCATAGGTCAGCGTCAGCATCGCGCCATCTTCGCCCATCAGTTCGGCGGCGCGCTTTGCAATCTCGGTGAAGGAGAAACAGGAGATCACCATGGTCCGGCTGAAGTTTTCACGCGTGGTGTCCGCGTAGAGACCCTTCAGTTCGTTCTTGTCGGAAAAGCCGATTGCGTGAACAACGAAATCCAGCCCGCCCCAACGCTCCTTGATGGCGCTGAACGTGGCATCAACCGAGGCCAGATCCTCCACGTCGCAGGGCAGCACGAAATCCGAATTGACTTCGGCGGCCAGCGGCTTCACGCGGCGACCAAGCGCTTCACCCTGAAAGGTGAAAGCCAGTTCGGCGCCCTGAGCGTGAAGCGCCTTGGAAATGCCCCAGGCGATGGAGTGGTTGTTGGCGACCCCCATGATGAGGCCGCGCTTACCCTGCATGATTCCGCTCATCGACTTATCCATTGTAGCGCTGGAAGACGAGCGTGGCATTGGTGCCGCCAAACCCGAAGGAGTTGGAAAGGGCAATGTCCATCTTGGCGTTGTCAATGCGCTTGCGCACCACCGGCATATCGGCAAATTCCGGATCGATGTCCTGAATATGCGCGCTCTCGCCGATAAAGCCTGCCTGCATCATCAAAAGCGAGTAGATCGATTCCTGTACGCCTGCCGCTCCCAGGGAATGACCTGTCAGAGACTTGGTGGACTGGATATGCGGGATCTTGTCGCCGAAAATTTCGCGAATGGCGGCCATTTCCTTGGCGTCGCCAACCGGCGTGGAGGTGCCGTGGGTGTTGATGTAGTCCACCTCGCCCTGCACAGTGGCAAGCGCCTGACGCATGCAGCGGATTGCGCCTTCGCCCGAGGGGGCAACCATGTCGTAACCGTCGGAGGTTGCGCCATAGCCGACGATTTCCGCGTAGATCTTTGCGCCGCGGGCTTTCGCATGTTCGAGTTCTTCGAGAACCAGAACACCGGCGCCGCCGGCAATGACGAAGCCGTCACGGTTTGCATCATAGGCGCGCGAGGCGGAGGCAGGATTGTCGTTATACTTGGTCGACATCGCGCCCATGGCGTCGAAGAGGTCGGACATGGTCCAGTCGAGGTCTTCGTGACCGCCGGCGAACATCACGTCCTGCTTGCCCCACTGGATCATCTCGACGGCATTGCCGATGCAGTGCGAGGACGTCGCGCAGGCAGAAGAGATCGAGTAGTTCACGCCGTGGATCTTGAACCAGGTGGCAAGCGTGGCGGATGCCGTGGACGACATGGCCTTCGGCACGGCAAACGGGCCGATGCGCTTCGGGCTGTTGTTCTGGCGAACGATATCCGCGGCTTCCACGATCTGGCGTGTGGACGGTCCGCCGGACCCCATGATGATGCCGACACGCTCGTTCTGCGAATACTCGGCTTCTTCAAGTCCGGAATCCGCAATCGCCTGCTTCATCGCCACATGGTTCCAGGCTCCTCCGAGAGAGAGGAAGCGCATGGCGCGGCGGTCCACATGCTCGGTCGGGTCAAGCGTCGGCTTGCCCCACACCTGGCACTTGAAGCCGTGCTCGGCGAAATCGCTGGAGAAGGTGATACCGGATTTGGCATCGCGCAGAGAGGCGGCTACTTCCTCGGCATTATTGCCGATCGAGGAAACCACACCGAGACCGGTGACAACTACCCGTCGCATCTGATCTACCTTTACTTGTTTCCGTGACGTGCCTGAAACGATTTCAGGCAGTCTTGTCCTTTGAAAGGCCCACGCGCAAATCGGTGGCCTGATAGATTGTTTCGCCGTCTGCCTTCAGCCAGCCATCGGCTGTGCCGAGTACAAGGCGGCCCCGCATGACACGCTTGAAGTCGATACCGTATTCCAGGAGCTTGGTATGCGGGCGAACCATGCCCTTGAACTTCACTTCGCCGGTGGAAAGCGCCATGCCGCGGCCTTCCTCGCCCAGCCAGCCCAGGAAAAACCCGGTCAGCTGCCACATGCCATCCAGTCCGAGGCAACCCGGCATGATGGGGTTTCCTTCGAAATGGCAAGGGAAATACCAGTCGTCCGGCTTCACGTCGTACTCCGCGCGGATATAGCCCTTGTCAAAGGCGCCGCCGGTTTCCGAGATGTCCGTGATGCGATGAACCATCAGCATGGGCGGAAGCGGCAGTTGCGCGTTGCCCGGTCCGAAAAGCTCGCCATGGGCGCACTTCAAAATCTCTTCGTAGCTAAAGCTGGATTGTCTGGTGGTCATGAGGTCTGTCCGTTCCCCCTCGTCTTCGGTTCTAGCGTCTTTAAAGCAAGACCGGCGCAAAATGAAGCGTATGACGCCTTTTACCGCAGCGGCAGGCATTGAAACGCAAATGTTTGAGGTCGGCATATAGGAATGGAACCCGTCAAACCAGAGGTCATCTGTTCATTTTTTTGCATATCCACCCGTCTGCAGCGGTTGATGCCCCCAATACCTGCTATTGAAAGTGGCCTCCGCAAAAGTTATATCGAAAACTTGACTGTATCGGTCTTGATGGAGCAGGGCGAAAATGGCTGACGCCATTACGGATGTGGAAACCAGACTTCGGACTTGCGGCTTGCGTCCCACGCGGCAACGCATTGCACTGGCTGATCTTCTCTTTGCCAAGGGTGATCGTCATCTGACTGTCGAGGAACTGCACGAGGAAGCGGCTGCGGCGGGCGTGCCCGTTTCGCTGGCCACCGTCTACAACACGCTGCATCAGTTCACCGAAGCGGGCCTGATCCGTGTTCTCGCCGTCGAGAGCCAGAAGACCTATTTCGACACCAATGTTTCGGATCATCATCACTTCTTTGTGGAAGGTCGCAATGAAGTGCTCGATATTCCAGTGAGCAATATCGAGATCGGAAACCTGCCAGCGGCACCCGATGGCATGGAAATTTCCCATGTGGACGTCATCATTCGCCTGCGCGAAAAGAAGTCCTGAGGCGCTAGGCCCGTTGGCTTCCTCCGGCAGAAGTCCAGTTTGATCGCGTTCTATTTTCGCTTTTTCAGCGCTTCCTCCAGCGGCCGGCCTGGCCGTGCCTTGTAGCGTGGCAAGGTCCATCCGTAATGCAGGGCCCCGCCGCGAAGCGCGAAGGCGATCACAATGCCCGCAGCGGAACTGAGGCCGGTCGGCAGGTCCAGCAGTTCCACGGCCGTGAAGGCGCTGGCGCCAGCCAGGGCCGCGGTGACGTAGATTTCCGGCCTGAGCAGGATGGAGGGCTCATTGGCGATCAGGTCGCGCAGAATGCCGCCGAAGGTCGCGGTCATGGTGCCCGTCACCACTGCAATTGTCGGGGAGCCGGTGATTGCTAATCCCTTGGCCGCGCCCATGACCGTATAGGCAGAGAGCCCGATCGCATCCAGCCAGATCAGAAGGCGGTAGCGCCATTCCACCTGATGTGCGGTGAAGAAGGCAAATACCCCCACAACCACGCAGATCAGCAGATAGGTGGGGTTTGCCACCCAGAAGACCGGTGCTCCCAGTACCAGATCCCGCAATGTGCCGCCACCCACGCCTGTTGCGGCGGAGAAGAAAAGGAACCCGATGAGATCGAGCTGCTTGCGCGATGCCGCCAGTCCGCCTGTTGCGGCGAAGAGGGCCACGCCTGCATAATCCAGCATCATCAGCAAAGACATGGTTTCATTCTCCCCGCGTAAGCGTCACGCAAGTACCGTTTCGTTATAGAGATCATGCTATCCTTGCCGCAGCCTGTGGCTGACCTTGTAATCGCTCGATACCCGTCGGGGAAGATGACCGTGATGAAATGCCTGCTTATTGCCCTTCAATTGCTGGCGGCTTGCCTCATGCCCTTCGCCGTCAACGCGCAGCAGCAGCTCATCAGCGATCCGGAGATCTATGAAAAGGATTACTTCCGCAAGGAATGCCCGGGCGTGAGCTTCGACGACGGCTTTATCACCCGGCTCGACATCAATAATGATGGCATTATCGATGCCATTGCCAATCATGGCGCCATCACCTGCAACGGCCAGAAGGGCATGGGCTGCAACGAAGAGGGGTGCCCGCACAATTTTTACCTTCAGGTCAAGGAAGGCGGCTATTTCATGATGGCGACCGCCCAGATCTACGGCTACGATTTCATCAAGCGCTTCGGCAATATGGTCTTCGTTTTCAAAATGCACCCGCGCTATTGCGAGCGCAGCGAAAAGCCCGATTGCGAAATGACGGTTCGGGTCCGCGGCGCAAAGATGGTGACCATCTCCAAGAAGTAAGCGTAGTCAGATCCGGCCCGTGACACGATAGCCAAGCAGACCCAGCCATTCACGCACCGCTGTCGATGTGTTCTGCGCATTGAGCGAAGGCTGGGTGAAATCGAAACCGAGCTTCACATTGCCGCTGGTTCTGTAGTCCACCGGATAGGGCTGAACGGAGATACCTGCCTTGGCAAACAGCGCCATCGAGCGTGGCATGTGAAACGCCGAGGTGATCAGAAGACAATCGGTCAGCCCGGCATTTTGCAGCGCGGTCCGGGTGTAGAGAGTGTTCTCCCAGGTATTGCGCGACTGGTTTTCCTTGATGATGCGATCCGCGCCAATGCCAAACGTGTTGAAAAAGCGCTCCGTCACCTGCGCCTCGCCTTCATAGCGGCCACTCAGCGATCCGTCGCCGCCGGAGATCAAAAGCTTTGCCTGCGGATAGTGCTGCGCCAGGCGCAAGGCTTCCGTATAGCGGTCTGCAGCGGCGTTCCACTCAATGCCGCCGCGTCCACTCATGACCTCGTTTTCGGTCGCGCCGCCAAGAACGACAAGGCATGCAACCTTGTCCGGCAGTGAAGCGGGGCGGGATATCTCATTCTCCAGATGCTGCAGCAACACATTCCCGGTCGTGGTGTAGAGTGTCACGAAGAGAATGAGCGCCGACAGAAACATCGCCGTGAGCCCGGTTCGCCGGAATCTCCACAATGTCAGCAGAAAGGCGGCAAGGCCCAGAAGGCATGCCAGAGAAAGCGGCTGCACCAACAGCCAGAAGATCTTCGAGAGATAGAACATAGGCTCACTTGCTGCGCGTAATGGGGGAGGATTGGCGGTGCTTATAGCGGTGATGCAGCGTTCTGCGAATGAGCAGTGAGCAGAAAGCAATGGCAAGCGCCAGAAGAGCTGCAATAAACAATGCTTGATCGGGCAGGGCAGATCCGAGGATTGCACCGCTCAGCGCCCCCAGCAGCATGCCAAGCCAGGGCACGATCTGTATCCACCAGTCCAGCTTTCTCTCGCCCGTGAGAAACCGCCCGATGCCTCGCCCGAGTCTGGAGAGCGCGCCAGTGACATAGGTGAGGCCGATGGGCAGTCCTTCCACATGTTCGACGGCGGCATTTACCACGCCCATGGCCAGCACCACCAGCAGGAAGCGCAGAGTGCCGTAGGCCGGATCGGTTGTCATGGAGGCGAGCGCCAGAAGGATCGAAACCGTTGCCAGTACACCGAAGATCCGCCTGTGGACCCAATGCGCAACGACGATGCCGAGCGCGTTACCCAGAACGAAGATCAGGATGGCGAGCAGCAGAACCAGACCATGATGCCAGTCGCCGTCGGCCAGCGAAATTGCGGCTCGGGTGGTATTGCCGGTCATGAAGGACACGAAATCGCCGGAAAGCCGAAGTCCGATGGCATCTGTCATTCCGGCCAGAAACGAAATGGCCGCCACGAGAGCGACGCCGGTTCCGGCTCTCTGAGTCTGGATCAGTCGCCTGCGCCTTGCCCGTGTCATGTGCCGTGTCACCTCAGGACAATAGAGTTTTCACCAGCGGATGGTGGGGATCCATCAGGCCGTCGATCACCGAGAAATGATGCCTGTCCGGCTCCGCATAGGCACCCGTCTCGGCGCCAAGGCCCAGCCAGATATTCGCAAGCAGCGCGTTTTGCCGGATGAATTCCGCCCTCTCATTGCCGCCAACCCAGCAGAAGAGACGCTTTTGCGGCAGCGGGCGCATCAGCGCCGGGCTTTCTGCCATTGCCTCTTGCGCCGTCAGTCCGAGCTTTGCGTTGATGGTGGTCTCCACGAGAGGCCGCAGATCGTGAACGCCGGAAATGGAAACGACGGTGCGGATACGCTCCTGAACCGCTTGCGCCAGCGGAGAGCCTTCTGCAATCATGCGGCTGACGAGATGCCCTCCTGCGGAATGGCCGGCAAGATGCAGCGGGCCGTCGATTTCTCCGGCGGCATCCGCGATTGCCTGTCCAGCTTCCCGCACAATATCGCCGATGCGTGCCTCCGGGCATAGTGTGTAACTGGGCACGGCCACGGCAAAGCCGCTTTCGACGCTGCCGCGTGCCAGATGCGACCAGTAGCTTTTGTCGAGCGCCTGCCAGTAGCCGCCATGGATGAAAACGACCAGACCCTGCGGGCTGTCTGCGGGAAGGAAAAGATCGAACCGGTTGCGTGGCTTGTCGCCATAGACCAGATCAAGCTGCGCACGCCCAAGCGTCTGCATTTCCTCGCGATAGGCCCGCGCAGGCTCTTCCCAGGCAGCAGGCCATGTTTCGCCCTGCGCAATGTTCGCACCATTGGCATAGGCGTTGTTCCAGTCCTCGATGCGATGAAACAGCATGGCAATCTCCCCTTTGGGTGCTCACTTCATAGAACGGTGCGAACCCGCCACAATTCGGGAAACAGCTCCACTTCCAGCATTTTCTTCAGGTACTGGGTTCCCGAGGTGCCGCCGGTCCCCCGCTTGAAACCGATGACACGCTCTACCGTGGTCACATGGTTGAAGCGCCAGCGCCGGAAATAATCCTCGAAGTCGACCAGCTTTTCCGCCAGCTCATAAAGATCCCAGTATTGCCCCGGATTTGCATAGACGACGCGCCATGCTTCCAGAACCTCTTCGCTCTCCTGCCGCTTGTCACGCCAGTCCGTTCTTGCCGCTTCGGAGCCGATATCGAAGCCCTTGCGTGCGAGCAGACGAATCGCTTCGTCATAGAGGCTTGGCCGTGACAGGATGGCTTCCAGATGCTCCATCAGGTCCGGGCGATGCTGGTGCGGCCCCAGCATGGCCAGATTGCGGTTGCCCGCCAGAAACTCGATGGCGCGGTATTGATAGGATTGAAATCCGGAAGACTGGCCAAGTGCGTCGCGAAAATCGGTGTATTCGCTGGGTGTCATGGTGCGCAGCACATCCCAGGCGCTGTTCAGCTGTTCGAAGATGCGGGCTACGCGGGTCAGCATCTTGAAGGCCGGCTGCGGCTCGTCACGCTGGATTGCCTGAATTGCTGAGGTGATTTCGTGAATCGCCAGCTTCATCCAAAGCTCGGATGTCTGGTGCTGGATGATGAACAGCAATTCGTCATGGGCAGAGGAAAGAGGTTTCTGCGCCGAGAGAATCGGATCGAGCTGCAGGTAATCCGTATAGGACATGCGCTCGCGGAACGACATCTGCGCACCCTCTTCGGCGGGGTTATAGGTCTTTGTCGTCACGTCACGAGCGCCTTCTGCTTGAAGCGGGGTTCGTCCCACAGCCGGTTCGCAATGATGTCCTCCAGCACGTCCACCGCCTGAACCACATCCTGTTCATCGATATAGAGAGGGGTGAAGCCGAAACGGATCGCATCTGGTGCCCGGAAATCCCCGATGACGCCGCGCGAAATCAGCGCCTGCATGATGGCGTAGCCTTCCCCGTGGCGGAAGGAAACCTGGCTGCCGCGCCTTGTGCCCTCGCGGGGAGATGCGAGGGTGAGGCCGGGGCAGCGTGCTTCCACCTCGGCAATGAACAGGTCGCAAAGGGCGATGGATTTCGCCCGCACATCCGCCATGTCAACGCCTTCCCAGGCGTCAAGCGCGGCATCCAGCGCCGCCAGCGCAAGGATCGGCGGGGTTCCGACGCGCATCCGTTCGATGCCGTCCCCTGGCCGATAGGTAAGGTCGAAGGCGAATGGGCGCTCATGCCCCATCCAGCCGGACAGGGCGGGGCGGGCTTTTTCAGCCCATTTCGGCGCGACATAGATGAAGGCCGGGGCGCCGGGGCCGCCATTCAGATATTTGTAAGTGCAGCCCACGGCGAAATCGGCCTGCGCCCCGGCAAGATCGACGGGAATAGCGCCCGCCGAATGCGCCAGATCCCAGACGGTGAGGGCACCGGCGGCATGCGCCCTGGCGGTCAGCGCCTTCATGTCATGCAGGCGGCCAGTCCGGTAATCGACTTCCGTGAGCATCGTCACGGCCACGGTTTCATCGATGGCGGCTTCCACCTCTTCCGGCGCAACCACCTTCAGTTCATAGCCACGATCGAGCGATTGGATCAGGCCTTCGGCGATATAGAGATCGGAGGGAAAATTGCCGCTATCGGAGAGGATCACGCGCCGCTGCCCATCCTGCCCGGTTACCAGATCGATGGCGGATGCCAATGCCTGGTAAACCTTGATCGACAGCGTGTCGCCCATGATCACCGTCCCCGCCGGTGCGCCGATCAGCCTGCCGACACGATCGCCCACGCGGCGCGGCATCTGCATCCAGCCGCCATCGTTCCAGCCGCGAATCAGCATGTCGCCCCACTGGTCCTTCATGGTTTCCATCACGCGCTGCTGGGCGTTGACGGGAAGGGGGCCCAGTGAGTTGCCGTCCAGATAGATAACCCCGTCCGGCATGTGAAACAGGCTGCGAGTTTTGCTGAAATCCGTCATGATACCGCTCTAATTGAGTTCCCTCGGATGTTTAAACCTCTTGCTGATATGGCGCGAGCCCAGCAAGCCGAAACGCCACGGTAAATCAACAGCCTTTGTAATGCCGATGCGCTCACCGGCGACGGTCGCCACCGGATCATCCGCGAGGCTGAGGCTGAAGGGCGGCTGGTCCAGCGGTCTGCCATCCATGCTGCCGTCCAGCCCAAGCGCCTGCGCCACGCGGCCCGGCCCCGCGCATAGCAGAAGCGGCTCAGAGCGACCCCGCCGGGCAATCATGGTCTCAAGGCCGAGAAGCGGTTGAAGCGCGCGGATCAGCACCGCACTGCCCGGCAGACAGACGAAGTTCACACACCAGTGGATGCCATAGGAGCGGTAGATATAGACATGCGCGGGCGGGCCGAACATGGCGCGGTTGCGCGGGGTGATGCCCTTGAAGCTGTGAGAGGCGGGGTCGTCCGGCTCATAGGCTTCCGTTTCCGTAATGATGCCGCCCACGCCATCCACGGTGAAGGTGGCGCCGATCAGGTCGCGCGCAACGCCAACGGCGCTTCGGCTGAAGAAGGGAGTGAGGTCTGTCACGAACCGGCTCGTTATCGAAAGCAATCCTGGTTACCAAGCCTATTCCAGCCGGGGGAGAAAAGACACGTCTTCGGCGGGTGCGGCGATGCTTTGCGGCAAAGGAGAGCTGAAATGCAAAAAGCCTGCCGCG
Organism: Affinirhizobium helianthi; assembly: GCF_042680945.1. NCBI lineage: Bacteria > Pseudomonadati > Pseudomonadota > Alphaproteobacteria > Hyphomicrobiales > Rhizobiaceae > Affinirhizobium > Affinirhizobium helianthi. The sequence goes on from NZ_JBHUEQ010000004.1 coordinate 24,068, forward strand.
GGAGGAGGTGCGGCAGGCTTTTAAACTCGATCGGCAATTTGGGAGGAGGAGGAGATTGCCGATCCTATCTAGCGACGCTGGGAGGAGGAGTGCGTCGCTTCGATGATTTGTATATAGCCTGGGCTTTGGCTCAGAACAAGAAACCCTGCCGCATTGCAGCAATGCGCTCAGCGCAAAGCTTCGCAGAAAGCGACATTTAAATAGGCGGTAGCGGCGTGTTCATCTGTTCCGGGATGCGATATAGCGTGACCAACCGAGAAGACGAGGAAAAAATGACAACTATTCGATATCACGAGGGCGATCTTTCTGAAGTTGATGCAGCCCGCTACACGGATGCCATCGCCATTGATACCGAAACTCTCGGTCTTGTGCCGCGCCGCGACCGCCTTTGCGTCGTGCAGCTTTCGCCGGGGGATGGAAGCGCCGATGTCATTCGTATTGCAAAGGGCCAGAAACAGGCTCCGCGCCTCTGCGCGCTTTTGGAAGATTCGCAGCGCGAAAAGATCTTCCACTACGGACGTTTTGACATAGCAGTTCTGTACCACACCTTCGGCGTCACGACTCAGGGCGTGTTCTGCACCAAGATCGCCTCGCGCCTTTCCCGGACCTACACCGATCGTCACGGCTTGAAGGACAACCTCAAGGAATTGCTGGATGTGGATGTTTCCAAGGCACAGCAGCAATCCGACTGGGCGGCGGAAACGCTTTCCCAGGCCCAGTTGGAATATGCCGCGTCCGACGTTCTGCACCTGCATGCTCTGCGCGCCCGGCTAACGGAACGCCTGATCCGTGATGAACGCCTGGACATGGCCAAGGCCTGCTTCGCCTTCCTTCCGACCCGCGCAAAGCTGGATCTTCTGGGTTGGGAAGAAACGGATATCTTCGCCCATAGCTGAGCCGCTGCTTCCACCTCTGCCTCGCCGCTCCGCCGGCGAGGCTTTGTTTAGGCTTTGTTAACCATGATTGCCTAAACTGGGCTGCTAATCGGCACAGTGACGCCATGAGGCGCCGCAGGCGCGGCTTCAGTCGCCATCGGGGCAGCTACACCTTCGGGCCGGACTGTTGGACTTGTCCTAACGCAGCGAGGCATGCGCATGTTGCCGCCCCTCTCTTCTCCCTCCGGGCCCGCTCCTGCACTTGGCAATAGCTCTCCAGACGATACCAGCCAGAGCGCCGCCGTCGCTACGGCTGGTGCTGTCTCTGCAAGGCCGCTGGATGGTATGCGACCGCTTCCCGCAGGTCGCCCCGTTGAAAATCGTGTCGCCGTTCTGGAACTGTCGGGCCAGTGGCCGGCGGGTCGCGGCGTCTCGGGCTTTGCCGAGGTCATCGGCTCTCTGTTGAAGATCGAACGCCGGGCCGATGAGAGCCTTGGCGATTACATGACGCGCCTCGTCGCGGCCATTCGCACTCTCTCGCCTTCTGCCCAGAATGCCTTGCAGCAGGCCCTTACCCAGTGGATGAAGGGTCTGTCGATCGAACTCCTCCTCCGCGCCCTCAGCAATGGCGATGGGCCGGAAGCCACCCAGTTGGCGATGCGTCTGGAGACCGAGGGCAGGAATGCCGAGAGACTGGCAGGACGCGTGGCAACCTCCTATCGGCCGGATCTGGTGGAGGAGGACCAGGCCTCTGAAAATCTTTGGGCTCAAAAGCTGTCGCAAAACCAGTCGGCCTTCACCGGAAAACCATTGGCCCAGGCCGCAAAGGCAGCGCTCATCAAGATCGCCGAACAGCAGGCCACAGGGGGGGCGCCACAAGCGGCGTCACCCGTATCGCGAGAGCCGGTTTCAGCCTCCGCCCTCGCAGAGTCTGATCGGGCCACCCCCAATGGTCTGGAAAAAGCCGCCAAACCGGAGACCGTGGCAAAAGCGCCTTTGAGCGAGGCCAATGCCCGTAGAGCTTCCCCATCCCATCCGGAGCCGAAAGAGCAGGCGGCAGCCACGCCTGCGAGGGGGAAAATTCCGGCGGCAGCGCAGGCACCGCAGCGTGAGGGCGCGCAGCCAACGCAGCAGCCGCCGCTGCCAGTGTCGATCCCAGGCGGGGAGGCTATTGCTGCGCGGCTGGAATCTGTCGCTGCCCGGTCGGAAGCGTTGAACACGTCCGGGCAAAAAATGGCTTCTCTTCCATCCAAAAGCCAGATCGATCAGACGCCTGTTGTTCAGGCCTCGCCGTCCGGGGCGGTTCAGCAGGCTGCAAGCACCCACTTGGCGTCTCCCTCGGCCTCCCCCTCTGCCTCCCCCTCTGCCTCCCCCTCGGCGTCCATACCATCCTCTGTGCAAGCGCTGCCGGGTCATCCGACGCCAGAGCAGGTGCTGCCAATGGCGTCGGCCGCTGTTGAGGCGCAGACATTGCAAAATAGGCTATCTGCTTTGCTGGCAGATACGGTGCGGGAAGCCGAACGGCCCAATCAGCCTCAGCAGGATGCGACGGCGTCTGCGACCCCGGCCAAGCGGGATCAGGTGGCGGAAGCAGCGACGGAGCCGGTTCCCGCAGCGCCCCTGCCGGTGCCGCTTCCTCACGCCCTTTCAATCGCCCAGGCAAGGCTTGCGGATGATTCGATCTTTGCGGGGCTGGCTCAGGCGATGTTGCAAATGCGCGGTGCCATAAAGGAAGGCATTGCCCCTGCCTATGTTCCCTATCCCAGCAAGGGAGATGGCGGTGAGCAGGAGGATGAGCTTGTTCCTGCCGTGGATGGAGAAGACGAAGAGCGTCACCGCAAGGGCGGCTCCGGCCATCAGAGGGGCCAGGAGAGGGATCAGCCTGAAATGGCGCAGGAAAGCGAACCGGGCGAGGCCACGGAGGATCCGTCCGTCAGCGCCGCCGAGCAGCTTTATCAGCGACTCTCGGATTGGTGAAACGACAAGACATCGGCAACCAGAGCATTTCCGGTGAAAACGGAAACGGCTGAAATGCTCTCTCTTCCTCTTGATGCGGTCCGGACGCAAAAGCGCACAGCGCTTCTCCAAAATGCAAAAAGCCCGCCGGAACAAGCGTTCCGGCGGGCTTTTCAATTCAGTTCAACGAGGATTAGTCGTTGCTGCGGTTCTTCAGGGCAGCGCCCAGAATGTCGCCGAGCGATGCGCCAGAGTCGGACGAACCGAACTGAGCAACAGCTTCCTTCTCTTCTGCGATCTCGAGAGCCTTGATCGACAGCATGACCTTGCGGTCCTTCTTGGAGAAGTTGACGACGCGAGCATCGACAACCTGGCCAACGGAGAAGCGCTCAGGACGCTGCTCGTCGCGGTCGCGGGACAGATCGCCGCGGCGGATGAACGAGGTGATGTCTTCGTGGTTCACGAGCTTCACTTCGATGCCACCGTCGTTAACGCCGATGACTTCGCAGGAAACAACAGCGTTCTTGCGCAGTTCGCCGGAGGTTGCAGCTTCGCCAACGGTGTCGCGGCCGAGCTGCTTGATGCCGAGCGAGATACGCTCCTTCTCGACGTCAACATCCAGAACGACAGCCTTGACGACATCGCCCTTGTTGTACTCTTCGATGACCTGCTCGCCCGGACGGTTCCAGTCGAGGTCGGACAGGTGAACCATGCCGTCAACATCGCCTTCGAGGCCGATGAACAGACCGAATTCAGTCTTGTTCTTGACTTCGCCTTCGACTTCCGTGCCAGCCGGATGGCTGTAAGCGAATGCCTGCCACGGGTTCTCAAGCGTCTGCTTGAGGCCGAGCGAGATGCGACGCTTGGACGGATCGACTTCGAGAACGACCACGTCAACTTCCTGGCTGGTGGACAGGATCTTGCCGGGGTGAACGTTCTTCTTCGTCCAGGACATTTCGGAGATATGGATGAGGCCTTCGATGCCCGGCTCCAGCTCAACGAATGCACCGTAGTCGGTGATGTTGGTAACGGTACCGGAGATCTTCTTGCCAACCGGGTACTTGGCGGAGATGCCATCCCACGGATCGGACTCGAGCTGCTTCATGCCGAGCGAGATGCGGTGGGTTTCCTGGTTGATGCGGATGATCTGAACCTTGACCTGCTGGCCGATGTTCAGGATTTCCGACGGATGGTTCACACGGCGCCATGCCATGTCGGTGACGTGCAGCAGGCCGTCGATGCCGCCGAGGTCAACGAACGCACCGTAATCGGTGATGTTCTTGACGACGCCGTCAACAACCTGGCCTTCTTCGAGGTTCTGAACGATTTCAGAACGCTGCTCGGCACGGGATTCTTCCAGAACCGTACGGCGCGAAACCACGATGTTGCCGCGACGCTTGTCCATCTTGAGGATTTCGAAGGGCTGCGGGTTGTGCATCAGAGGCGTGACGTCGCGGATCGGGCGGATGTCCACCTGAGAACGCGGCAGGAAGGCAACAGCGCCGTCGAGGTCAACCGTGAAGCCGCCCTTGACCTGGTTGAAGATAACGCCTTCAACGCGCTCGCCAGCTTCGAACTTGGCTTCCAGCTTGATCCAGCTTTCTTCGCGGCGAGCCTTCTCGCGCGAAAGAACAGCTTCGCCGAGAGCGTTTTCGATACGCTCGACATAGACTTCGACTTCGTCGCCAACCTTGAGCGAGCCGTCTTTGCCCTTGGCGCCGAATTCCTTCAGCGGAACGCGACCTTCGACCTTGAGGCCGACGTCGATGACCGCAACATCCTTCTCGATTGCCGTAACCGTACCCTTGGCAACATAGCCTTCGGCAAGATCGTTAGAGGCAAAGGATTCTTCGAGGAGGGCTGCGAAATCCTCCCGCGTGGGGTTTGCTAGTACCATGAAATCTCCTGATCGTGCCGCTTTGGGCACGCGATGCGCCGGGGGTTCGTGTTGTTCATACCCAAAGATCAAGTCCGCCCTTCTCGTGGAGGGCAATCCGGCGCGGGGACCAGGTCTTCAAGCTATTCTGTCTGGTTTCGATGTGCCGGAAGGTCCGGCAGATCGTCAATTTCTGCTCAAGACAGCGTCGATGATACTCTTCGCCGCTTGGAATGCGGCCTCTATACTCATTTCCGATGTGTCAAGCAAGTGCGCATCTGCAGCCGGTTTCAGCGGGCTGTCGGCGCGTCCCATGTCGCGCTCGTCACGTTTCTTGACGTCTTCGAAAATGGCGTCGAAGTCAGCGGTTGCGCCATTTGCCAGAATTTCGTCGTAGCGCCGTCTTGCCCTGACCTCGGGGGAGGCGGTCACATACAGTTTCACCGGTGCCTGCGGGCAAACGACGGTTCCGATATCGCGTCCGTCGAGCACCGTTCCCGGTTCGCGCAGTGAAAATGCCCGTTGTGCCTCCACCAGCGCGCGGCGCACGGAGGGCATGACGGCGATCCTCGATGCCGCCTCACCGATATGGTGCTGCGCCAGCACGGAACGGTCCAGTCCGCCAAGGTCCACCTGGCGCGCCATCTTTTCCGCAACGGCCTCGTCGTCTAGCGGCAGGCCGGCATCCAGAAGGGCCTTTGCCGTCGCGCGATAGGTCAGCCCCGTGTCGAGGTGGAGGAAGCCGTAGGTGTCGGCAATTCTGCGCGACAAGGTGCCCTTGCCCGCTGCTGCCGGACCGTCAATGGCTATGGTCAAAGTCATGGCGCGTCTCCCGAGGATCTTGCGCGCCTGTTTAGACGAAACGCAAGCGGCTTTCCATCATGCTGGCGCTTCGAATGGGGGCTGCAAGTCCGATCGCCGCCGCTGCCTCTCCTTATTTGGGCGAAGCCATGAGTTTGGCGGCTTTCTCGGCCAAGTTTGCCTTTGACTTAAGGATTTACAAGCATTATGGGGACCGGCTAACAATTTTGAGCGTCGCGATTGCGGCAACGCCGAACTGATCGGCCATTCTCACGAGGCATCCACAGTGGCAAAAGCGGAACTTGGAACCAAGCGTACCGACCCGGATACGGGCAAGAAATTCTACGACCTGAATCGCGATCCGGTCGTTTCTCCTTACACCGGCAAGTCCTGGCCGCTCTCCTTCTTTGAAGAGAACACGGCTCAGATGAAAATGGAACAGGCTGAAGAAGAAGAAGTGGCCGAGGTCGATACGGAAAATCCGGATGTCGAGCTCGTCTCTCTCGAAGAGGGCGATGACGCGGCTGCTGGTGACGATCTGCCGGATATCGGCGATGACGACGTCGAGATCGACGGCGATGACGATGACACCTTCCTCGCAACCGACGAAGACGACGACGATGAAGACATGTCTGGCATCATCGGCGTAGGCGGCGACGAGGACGAAGTCTAAGCGTTTGATTTCAGGCCCGGACTAAAAAAATGTCCGGGCCGTCCATTTTCGGCTTGCACTCGGAAATTTCCGGAAGTAATAAGCCGCCACCCGAACGAAGCAGCGCTTCGAAACGGGTTCCCGGAACCGGTTAATGCCCGGTACCCTGATGGGGCTATAGCTCAGCTGGGAGAGCGCTTGCATGGCATGCAAGAGGTCAGCGGTTCGATCCCGCTTAGCTCCACCAAATCCTCTCAAAATATTTCGGAATAAAAAATCAGCTTGTCACCCGAGCGCACTGCTGCGTGCTCTCGGCTATCGCCTCGGCTCGCCACCGGGCGCATAGACGCTCTTGCGCGCAAAGCGGAATTTGTGGCCGCATTGGCAGCGCAGCATGTATTTGGACGGATCGCGTGAGGAAAACTCCGTCGAGAAACCCTTCGGCATTTCGTCGATCTCGAAGCCCGGATCTTTGCGGCGCGGGTCGTCATCCTCTGACACTTCGGCAAAGCCGGTGTGTCCGCATTGAGGGCATTCTAGTTTACGGGAATATCTGTCGCGCGCTGCCATGCTGCCCTACCTAGGTGCTGGCTTGGAGAATGGCAAGCGATTCGCGCCTAACCGTAAACATGACAATGCGTGTAAAGAATCTCGGCGTCAGGGGCACTAATTAGTTTACATTTTTTGTCATGTTTATTATCTCGTTGTGCAACGCGCGGTGGCGGCTCCTGATGAGGCATTGCTCCTGAAGCTGCTCTGCGCGCCCTATGCAGCCCGCCGGGAGACGTTCATGTCCAGCCATTTTTCCTTCATTGCAAATCTTCAGTCTTCGGTTTCGTGTGACTTGAGGCGCATTCTGGCCGCGACGGCCTGCCTGGCCATTCTCGCTTCACCCGTAGCAGCGCAAACGCAGGCACCTGCCTCCTCTCCGGCCATCGGGCAGGCGGGACAAACGCAGGTTCCAGCGCCAGAGCAAGGCAATGCCGGCGTCACCCCCTCCGTTGATCAGGCAGCGCCGTCGGTCGCGCCACAGTCCACACCCGCCGAGGCTACTGTTGCGGCCGAGGGCGCGAACCAGGCCCCCACGTCCCCCGCGCAGGAGGGTGCAGGCAATGCCTTGAGCCAGCTTCTGCCAGGCGCAGAGCGAAGCGACATTCCGCATAATCTTTCCCCCATGGGCATGTTCGTGGCGGCAGATTGGGTGGTGAAGAGCGTTATGATCGGGCTTGCTCTCGCCTCGCTGATGACCTGGACGATCTGGCTTGCGAAAACGCTGGAACTGATGGGCGCGCGTCGGCGCGCAAACCTCGTGATCCAGGCCATTCGCCAGTCCAAGAGCCTTGCTGATGCCCTTGTTCTCACCGAAAGGCGGCGTGGTCCTGCTGCCTATATGCTGAGTGAGGCGGCGCGTGAGCTGAAGCTTTCCGAAGGGGCGCTGGACCATGCAGAACACGCAGGCGTGAAGGAGCGTGTCGCTTCCGTGCTGGGCCGGATCGAAGCCTATGCCGGGCGTCGCATGATGCGTGGCACAGGCGCGCTCGCAACAATTGGCTCTGTTGGCCCCTTTGTCGGTCTTTTCGGCACGGTCTGGGGCATCATGAACTCGTTCATCGGCATTTCCGAATCGCAGACCACAAACCTTGCGGTGGTTGCGCCCGGCATTGCAGAGGCGCTTCTGGCCACGGCCATTGGTCTTGTCGCGGCCATTCCGGCGGTGGTGATCTATAATATCTTTGCCCGTTCGATTACGGGTTACCGGCAGCTGCTGGCCGATGCGGCGGCGGGGGTTGAGCGTCTGGTCAGCCGCGATCTGGATTTCCGCAAGGTTCCTCCGGGCGGTCGCATCAAGTCTTCTGTGTCGCTCGTTGCGGGGGAGTGAGGCATGGCGGGCGGAATTCGCGAAAACCATGGCGATGATCTTGCGGAAAATCACGAGATCAATGTCACGCCGTTTATCGATGTCATGCTCGTCTTGCTCATCATTTTCATGGTGGCGGCGCCGCTGGCAACGGTGGATGTGAACGTGGATCTTCCCGCGTCGACGGCAAAACCGGCCCAGAGGCCCGAGCAGCCGCTTTATCTCACCGTGAAAGAGGATTTGTCGCTCAATCTCGGCAACGATCCCGTGGCGCGTGAGCAATTGGCGCAGACGCTGGAGAGCCAGACGCAGGGGAACAAGGAAACGCGCATCTTCCTGCGAGCTGATAAGGCTGTCGATTACGGGCACTTCATGGAAGTGATGAATTTGCTGCGTGATGCCGGTTATTTGAAGATTGCGCTGGTGGGGCTGGAAACGGTCGGCGCTCAGCCGGCAGCCCCGCAGCCAGGGTCGCAGCCATGACATTCCACGCACAGCGCACCTGGCAAAGAAAAATCGGCGAAGCGGCGCTCTGGGCTGGCGCTTGCTCGGTCGTTCTGTGCACCCATCTTGCTGCGGCGGCTGTCCTTCTTCGACAGGACCCCGAAGAAGTGGGCGCACCGGAGGCTCCGGCGGCCATCATGATCGAAATGGCGCCCGAGCCGGAAGCGGCGGTAACGCAGGAGACAGTGATTTCCGAGCAGATGCAGGATCAGCAAGAGGTCAGGAACGAAGAGCCTCAGCCGGTTGAAGAAGTAGAGCCGGAGCCTGAGCCTGAGCCTCCGGTTGAGACGGCGGAAGCCGCGCCGGATGATATTCAGGAGCCGGTCACGCAGACCACGCAGACCATTCCCGATGAAGAGCTGCCGCCGCCGGATTTGCCCGCAGAGGAGCAGCTGGCCATGTTGCAGCATGTCGAAGTGCCGCTTCCCGTCATTCGCCCTCAACCGGAAGCGCCCAAGCCGGAGGCTCCGAAAGAGCCTGCACCGAAGAAGGTGGAGACGCGCAAGCCGAAGCCCCCTGCATCCAAGGCAGCCGTTCAGGCCAAGGTTGACGTTACCGAATCGACGCGCACCGCAGCGGCGGCCACGTCCAGTTCGGCGGGCATATCCTCCGTGTCTCCGGCCCGTTGGCAGAGCAAGCTCGCGGCGCATCTGGGGCGGCAACGCGGCAAATGCCCGGCCTCCGGCAAGGGCAGCACCGCCATGGTGACATTCCGCATTGATGCCAGCGGCAATCTCTCCGGTGTGTCTCTGGCGCGCTCCTCAGGCTACTCGGATTTCGATCAGTACATGGTCGATCTCGTTCGCCGCGCCTCGCCAGTGCCGCCACCGCCGGCTGGGCTTGGTAACAAGGTGACTGTTCCCCTGGGCTATCGAAACTGCTAAAGACCCGTCCTTTCAAAAGGTTGCTGCTTCGGCACCTTCGCCACTGGATACGGTTTTATGCATTTCCTCCTTCCCGAACTTGAGCAACGGCTCGCCGCCATCTTCGAATTTAATGGCGTTTTGCCGGAGGCGGCCGCGTCTGTGGCGAAGGGGCTTGTGGCTGCCGAAGCGGCAGGGCAGACGAGTCACGGCTTGCGGCGTGTGGTCGCCTATGTCTCGCAGGTTCGCACCGGCAAGGTGCGCGGCGAGGCAAAGGCGGTACTGTCGCGTCCTCGACCCTCGTTTCTCGCCATTGATGCGAACCATGGCTTTGCCTTTCCGGCATTGGATCTGGCCGTCGATTCGCTTGTTCCGCTTGTGCGGGAACAGGGCATTGCAGCCGCCGCGATCCACCGCTCGCACCATGCGGGCGTATTGGCGCTGACTGTGGAGCGTTTCGCAGAGCAGGGGCTAATGGCGATCATGTTCGCCAATGCGCCCGCCTCCATGGCGCCCTGGGGTGGCAAACGTCCCTTGTTTGGCACCAACCCAATCGCTTTTGCTCTGCCTGTTCCGAAGCAGGCCCCCATTGTCATCGATCTGGCGCTGTCGAAGGTCGCGCGCGGCAAGGTCATGGAAGCGCAACAGAGAGGCGCGCCCATTCCTGATGACTGGGCGCTGGATGAGCAGGGAAACCCCACAGCGGATGCGAATGCTGCCCTGCGCGGCACCATGGCGCCCGCTGGCGGTGCCAAGGGGGCTGCCCTCGCATTGATGGTCGAGGTTCTCTCTGCAAGCCTCACGGGAGCCCAGTATTCGTTCGAGGCAAGCTCGCTGTTCGACGATCGGGGAGGGCCGCCCGCGCTCGGCCATTTCATCATTGCGATTGATCCATCCGCTGCCGCAGGGCCGCAGGTGGAAAGCCGCATCGCCCTTCTGGCGGAAGAAATGGCGCGCGAGCCGGGTGTCCGGCTGCCGGGAAGGCGCGGTCAATCGGCACGCGCAAAGGCCGCACGCGAGGGCATTGAGATCGATGACAGCGTGATGCAGGCCATCGAGCGTCTCCAGCTGCGGAACTGACGCAAGCCCGTTTCGTCTTCTGCTCTTCTCAGGCTTTATTGAACCCATGCCTGACAGACGAGAACACGCCCAGCAAAGGTGTTGACGCAGTTTTGTCTGGCGCGGGCGAGTGTGCGTGCCAGCCGCAGAAAAGACGGCTGCGGAGCTTCGCCAAGCCAGTTCAGTGGTCTTCGCAGAGAAGGCCGCTGGCACAGAAGGCTATGGCGAAAGTCGCGAAGCCCTGTCTTGCGAGTCCTTGCTGGCAGTTGGGACCGTGTGGCGTCCCCTCCATTGCCCGTTGCAGGCTGCACGCCCTGTTTCGGCTGATAGAGCGTTTTCGTATTCCAACAGAAACACGATAACGCTCTCACTCTTTGTTTTTACGCATTTGCCAGAGAAAACCTCTACGCACCTTTCTCAGGTAAATGCTTTGGGGGTGCTGAAAGACCGCAGCAGGTGCGCCACAGGCGATAAACGCAAAACGCCGGGTCAAAGACCCGGCGTTCCGATTTCTGTTCTGTGCGCAGCTTAGAGCGTGCGCGTCACATGCTCCACGCGGAAGCATTCGATGACATCGCCTGCACGGATATCTTCGTAGTTTTCGAATGCCATACCGCACTCCTGGCCAACCGGCACTTCGGCAACTTCGTCCTTGAAGCGCTTGAGTGTCTTGAGCTTGCCTTCGTGGATAACAACGTTGTCGCGGATGAGGCGAACGCCTGCGCCACGCTCGACCTTGCCTTCCGTGATGCGGCAGCCTGCGACCTTGCCAACCTTCGTGATGTTGAACACCTCGAGGATCTCGGCATTGCCGAGGAAGGTTTCGCGACGCTCTGGCGAGAGAAGACCGGACATCGCTGCCTTCACGTCATCCACCAGATCGTAGATGATGTTGTAGTAGCGGATCTCGATGCCTTCGCGCTCTGCCAGCGAACGGGCCTGGGCATTGGCACGAACGTTGAAGCCGATGATCGCCGCATTGGATGCTTCCGCAAGCGAGATATCGGATTCGGTCACGCCACCAACGGCAGAGTGGACGATACGGGCGCGAACCTCGTCTGTACCAAGCTTGTCCAGGGCACCGGCAATGGCTTCGATCGAGCCTTGCACGTCGCCCTTGATGACCAGCGGGAACTCCTTCATGCCGGAGGTCTGCAGCTGGTTCATCATCTGCTCCAGCGAACCACGCGAACCGGACTGACGTGCAGCCGCCTTGTCGCGCGCCAGACGCTGGCGGTACTCGGAGATTTCGCGAGCGCGGCTTTCGTTCTCGACCACGGCGAACTTGTCACCTGCCGCCGGAGTACCGGAGAGACCGAGAACCTCGACCGGCATGGCCGGACCGGCTTCCTTGACGTGCTCACCCTTGTCGTTGACGAGGGCGCGAACACGGCCCCACTGATCGCCGGCAACGATGATCTGGCCGGGCTTCAGCGTGCCCTTCTGGATCAGAACGGTGGCGACTGCGCCGCGACCGCGATCCAGCTCGGCTTCGATGACGGTGCCTTCTGCGGTACGGTTCGGATTGGCCTTGAGATCAAGGATTTCCGCCTGCAGCAGAATGGCTTCCAGCAGCTTGTCGAGGTTGGTGCGGTTCTTGGCCGAAACTTCGACATCGAGAACTTCACCGCCCATGGATTCCACGAAGACCTCGTGCTGCAGAAGCTGCGTGCGCACCTTCTGCGGATCGGCCGTCGGCTTGTCCACCTTGTTGATGGCGACAATGATCGGAACATTGGCCGCCTTGGCGTGATTGATGGATTCAATCGTCTGCGGCATCACGCTGTCGTCAGCCGCAACCACCAGGATGGCAATGTCCGTTGCCTGCGCACCGCGAGCACGCATGGCCGTGAAGGCCGCGTGACCGGGGGTGTCGATGAAGGTGATCTTCTGACCATTCTGCTCGACCTGATAGGCACCGATGTGCTGCGTGATGCCACCGGCTTCACCGGCAACCACGTTGGCACTGCGGATGGCGTCGAGAAGCGAAGTCTTGCCGTGGTCGACGTGACCCATGATGGTCACGACCGGAGGACGTGAAACCATTTCGCCTTCTTCGTCCTTCACGTCGAAGATGCCTTCTTCAACATCAGATTCCGAAACGCGCTTCACGGTGTGGCCGAATTCGGTCGCGATGAGTTCTGCGAGGTCGGCGTCAATGACGTCGCCCGGCTTCATCATCTGGCCTTCCTTCATCAGGTACTTGATGACGTCCACGGCGCGCTCGGACATGCGCTGAGACAGTTCCTGAATGGTGATGGTTTCCGGCAGGATCACCTCACGCATGACCTTTTCGCGGGTCTCCTGCATCTGGCTGCGCCGGAACTTCTCCTGGCGGCGGCGCATGGAGGCGAGCGAACGGCCGCGCGGCGTCCCGTCGTCATCCACATTGGCGGTGGTCACGGTCAGCTTGCCACGGCGGCGATCGTCTTCCTTCGGACGTGCTGGAACCTTGGCAGGTGCCGGTGCGACAACCTTGCCACGGCTCGGGCCGCCACGGGCCGGACCGCGATCGTCGTCTTCGTCGAGAGCGCTCTTGCGGCTGCGCACGGGAACACCCGGCTGCGGCACGGGGGCAGCAGCGGCAGGCGAGGGGCGTGTTACAGATTGCGGGCGTCCTTCGGCGGCGCGTGGCGCCGGTGCGGGAGTTGCAGCCTGGGCGCGTTCTGCCGGTGCAGGAGCCGCCGGGGCATTTGCCTGAGCGATAGCGTCTGCCTCGGCCTTCGCCTTGGCTTCCGCTGCGAGACGCTCTTCTTCGGCCCGCTGTTCGGCAGCGCGACGTTCTTCCTCGATCTTGCGACGGGCTTCTTCTTCCGCGCGCTGCTTGGCTTCGATCACATCGCGTGCCTGCGCTTCTGCCAGAGCGCGACGCCGTGCGTCCATCTCATTGGCAGAGAGATCGTGCAGAACGGCGCCGCGCGGACGATCATTGCCGCGCTGTCCGGAAGACTGCGGGCGCTGACCCTGCTGCGGGCGGTTGTTCTGCTGGTTTGGCTGGTGAATACGCGGCTGCGGCGCAGGAGCAGCGGGGCGCTGCGGCTGCGGTTGCGGCGAGGCAGGGCGAGCCACTGGCTGTGGCGCTGCTGCTGCAACCGGCTGTTCCGCCGGGCGGGGCGCTGGCTGCGGCGCCGGTGTTGCCACCGGCGTGATCGGCTTTTCATCTTCCGGGCGGATGGGGCGGCGCTTGCGGGTTTCAACCACGACCGCCTTGCTGCGACCGCGACCGATATCCTGGCGCACGGTACCCTGGCTCATCCCTGACGGCTTCAGGGTGAGGGTCTTTTTTCCCGTTACGCTGAGTGTCTTGTCGTCTTTACTGTCGGTCATCCGTTCCTGTTCCTTCCGACAGGAACGGATGGAAACCATCAGTGCCTGTCGTTCAATACACGTCTTCCAATGCGGCAGCCGGCCTTGGCCGGTGACCGCGTCATGTGTCTGACCGGCCAGCGCCACCATCTGCTCCGGAAGGACCGCCATGGCGGTACGTTTCGAGCATGGTTGCGCGCTTCACTACACCCTCACCCGCCTGTCCGGCAAGCGCCGCGGCATGGATAAAAGCATTCTGGCCCATCAGTTCGTCCATTTCGGCCGTGGTGAACAGTCGGAAGGAGGGAATTTCCTCCTCTGCGTCCGTCCCCAGCCGCCAGGCCTTGCGGGCCTGGTCAATCTTTCTCACCCCGTCCGGGGCGGCATCGGCTGCGTGAAAAACGGCGATTGCCTCGCCGGTTCGCACCGCGTTATCCACCTTCATGGCGCCGGAGATGAACTGGCTGGCCTTGCGCGCCAAATTCATCATTCCCGCCAGGTCCTTGACCAGCAGCTGCTCGACAAGAGCAGCCAGTTCCGGCCCTGCCTTGGCGTCGCGCTTGAGGGCGCGGGCGAAAAGCTTGCGCTTCACGGCCTGTTCGACCAGCGCGCGTTCCGCCTTCACCCAGCATCCCCGGCCTGGAAGCTGCCGCTTCAGGTCGGGAACCACCTGTCCATCCGGACCCGCCACGAAGCGGATCAATTCCTGCGGATCGAAGGTCTGGCGGCTGACGATGCATGTGCGATCGTTCACCACCATCTCCTCGTCATTGCCGTCAGTGCCTGTGGCATCTGCCGCAGCCGTCATTGTTCGGCAGCGGCATCCGCCTCCTCGTCAGTGCCTTCTTCTTCCGCTTGAGCCTGCTCGCGAGCCAGGTCTTCCTCGGTGATCCAGCCTGCCAGAAGGCGAGCCTGAACGATCATGTTCTCGGCTTCGACGCGGGAAACGTCGAACTTCGAGAAGATGCCTTCGAACTTCTTTGTCTCGCCGTCCTTGCGCTCGGACCAGCCGATGAGATCGTCAGCGGCACAGCCAGCGAAATCTTCAACGGTCTTGATGCCGTCTTCACCAAGAGCCACCAGCATCTTGGCCGTCAGGCCATCAATCTGGCGCAGCTCGTCCTCAACGCCAAGTTCACGCCGCTTGGCATCCATTTCCGCTTCGATACGCTCGAGATATTCGCGGGCGCGGGTCTGAATTTCGTTGGCCGTGTCGTCGTCGAAGCCATCGATGGAGGCAATTTCGTCCAGCTCGACATAGGCCAGCTCTTCCACCTGGGCAAAGCCCTCGGACGCCAGCACCTGGCCAACCATTTCATCCACGTCCAGCGCGTCCATGAACAGGTTGGTGCGTTCGTTGAATTCCTTCTGGCGGCGCTCGGATTCTTCCTGCTCCGTCATGATGTCGATATCCCAGCCGGTGAGCTGCGATGCCAGGCGAACGTTCTGGCCGCGACGGCCGATGGCCAGCGACAACTGCTCATCCGGCACCACGACTTCGATGCGCTCTGCATCTTCGTCGAGAACGACCTTGGCAACTTCAGCCGGTTGCAGGGCGTTCACGATGAAGGAGGCCGGATCGGCAGACCACGGAATGATGTCGATCTTTTCGCCCTGCAATTCGCCGACGACGGCCTGAACGCGCGAACCGCGCATACCCACACAGGCGCCGACCGGATCGATGGAGCTGTCATTCGAGATGACTGCGATCTTGGCGCGGGAACCCGGATCGCGGGCAACCGACTTGATCTGGATGATGCCGTCGTAGATTTCCGGCACTTCCATGGTGAACAGCTTCACCATGAATTGCGGATGGGTGCGCGAGAGGAAAATCTGCGGACCGCGCTGTTCGCGGCGCACGTCGTAAACATAGGCGCGAACGCGGTCGCCATAGCGCATGTTTTCGCGCGGAATCATCTCGTCGCGACGGATGATGCCTTCGCCACGGCCGAGATCGACGATCACATTGCCGTATTCGACGCGCTTGACCGTGCCGTTGACGATTTCGCCGACGCGATCCTTGAATTCGTCATACTGACGGTCGCGCTCTGCTTCGCGAACCTTCTGCACGATAACCTGCTTTGCGGACTGGGCCGCGATACGACCGAAATCCATCGGCGGCAGGGGGTCGGCAATGAAATCGCCGATCTTTGCATCGGGGTTGCGGTCACGCGCCAGGAGCAGCGGGATCTGCGTGTTGT
The DNA here is from genome assembly GCF_042680945.1 of Affinirhizobium helianthi. NCBI lineage: Bacteria > Pseudomonadati > Pseudomonadota > Alphaproteobacteria > Hyphomicrobiales > Rhizobiaceae > Affinirhizobium > Affinirhizobium helianthi. Next base: position 40,019 of record NZ_JBHUEQ010000004.1, read on the forward strand.
AATCTTCAGCCTGTTCAACCACTTCCAGAAGACGCTGAAGGCGAATTTCACCGGTCTTGGAATTGATGTCGGCGCGAATGTTGCTTTCCGTGCCGTAACGCGAGCGTGCGGCCTTCTGGATAGCATCGGCCATGGCGGCCAGCACGATTTCGCGGTCGATGACCTTTTCGCGCGCCACTGCATCTGCGATTTGCAGAAGTTCAAGCCGGTTCGCACTCACTGCCATTGTCGTCGGTCTCCGTCGATCGATTTGTCTGCGCCTTGGCCCATCGGGGGCCGAGGTCTTGAAACTCGGTAACTCAGTCTTCGTCAGCGTCGTTCTGGTTCGCGGCCTCTGCCTTTGCCAGCTTGTCTGCACGCAAGGCATCGCGGATCAGATCGTCCGTCAAAATCAGCTTCGCTTCCGCAAGTGCGGAATAGGGAATGATCACCCGCGGCTCTTCGCCGTAACCGATCTGATCACGCTCCAGCGTGAAGCCTTCCTCATTGGTCTCGGCAATCTTGCCGCGGAAGCGCTTGCGACCGTCCAGCAGAACGGATGTCTCGCATTTCACCAAATGGCCGGTCCAGCGTGCAAAATCTGACTTTCGCACCATTGGCCGGTCGATACCAGGCGAGGACACTTCCAGATGATACGCCTTATCGACGGGATCTTCCACATCGAGAACAGGCGAAACAGCCATGGAAACCGCTTCGCAATCCTCCACGGTCATGGTCCCGTCATTGCGTTCACACATGATCTGGAGGGTCAAGCCGTTCTGATTCAGGAGGCGGACACGCACGAGGCGATAATCCATCGCGTCGAGAGTGGGCTCAATGATTTCAGCGATCCTGAGATCGAGGCCGGTCTCGACAATGAGACGCGGTTCCTTCGGGCTATCCTGCATATGGTCTTCCGGCGCTCTTCGCACAAGGGCGAGGGATTTCGGGGCGATTACTTCGCTTGCCCTGATCGCCTAACAAAAAAGAGCGGGTCCTGCCGGGCCCACTCTTCATCTGACGATCAAGAATTTGAACTTCTTATAACCCGTTAACCCCGCAATTGCAAGGCTTGCGCGAGAGGCGGATGAAACCGCTCATATTGGAGCTTGTTCGGGCGCGCCACAGGTCTAAGTTAGGGTGTGTTACGAATGACTGCATGAGGTTCACCTTGCCCGAGCGCATCTCATCCTTTGCGCCCTTCCGCCACCAGACCTTCCGGGAAATCTGGATTGCCAGCATCTTCTCCAATTTCGGGGGATTGATCCAGGCGGTCGGCGCAGCATGGATGATGACGGCCATCTCGAGTTCGGAAAACATGGTGGCGCTGGTGCAGGCGTCCACCGCTCTGCCCATCATGCTGTTCTCTTTGCTGGCAGGGGCGCTGGCGGATAATTACAATCGCCGCACCATCCTGATCTCCGCCCAGTTCTTCATGCTGGCCGTCTCCATCCTGCTGGCTGTTTTCGCCTGGGCTGGTCTGCTCACGCCCTGGCTGCTGCTCGGCTTCACCTTCCTGATTGGCTGCGGAACGGCCATGAACAATCCGTCCTGGCAGGCATCCGTGGGCGATATCGTGCCGCGTCCAGTTCTGCCTGCCGCCGTCAGCCTCAACAGCGTGGGCTTCAACATTACGCGCAGTGTCGGCCCGGCCATTGGCGGCATCATCGTGGCTTCGCTGGGGGCGGCTGCGGCCTTCGCCGTCAATGCCATGAGCTATATTGCCCTCATTTTCGCCCTGTCACGGTGGAAGCCGACTGTGCCGGAAAACAAGCTTCCCCGTGAAACGCTGGGTCGCGCCCTCTCTGCGGGCTTCGGCTATGTGGCCATGTCGCCCAAGCTTGTGATTGTTCTGTTTCGCTCCGCCCTCTTCGGCCTGTCCGCCAGCGCCATTCTGGCGCTTCTGCCGCTTGTGGCGCGTGATCTGGTGGTCGGCGGTCCCTTGACCTACGGCCTTATGCTGGGTGCTTTCGGTGTGGGCGCGGTTGGTGGGGCGCTGATGAATGCAAGGCTTCGCGAAAGGTTCAGCACCGAAAACATTGCCCGCTTCGCCTTCCTGGGGTTTGGTGTCAGTGCCGTTACGGCGGCGCTGTCCTCCTCCATGTGGCTCACCTGTGCTGTTTTGTTGATTCCCGGTGCCTGCTGGGTTCTGGCGCTGTCGCTGTTCAATACCACGGTGCAGCTTTCCACGCCGCGCTGGGTGGTTGGCCGCGCGCTTTCCTTTTACCAAACGGCAACTTTTGGCGGCATTGCGTTGGGCAGTTGGATCTGGGGTATGATTGCGGAGGATTTTGGCGTGGCCTATGCCCTGCTGGTTGCCAGCCTTGCGATGGTGATTGGTGCGCTCGTCGGCTTCCGGCTGGCGCTGCCCTCCATGGAAGAGCTCAATCTCGATCCGGCCAACACATTTCGCGAACCGTCGCTGCGGCTGGATCTGAAGGCACGAAGCGGCCCCATCGTTGTCATGGTGGATTATGTCATCCGGGAGGAAAACGTAGCGGCTTTCCTCACACTGATGCATGAGCGGCGGCGTGTTCGTATCCGTGATGGTGCGCGTCAGTGGGCCTTGATGCGCGATCTGGAAAACCCGGATATCTGGACAGAAACCTACCACACAGCCACCTGGGCCGATTATGTGCGCCACAACCAGCGGCGTACCAAGGGCGATGCGGAAATCTGGGCGGCGATCCGCGCCCTGCATGCCGGGCCGGAGGGGCCGCGCGTTCACCGCATGATTGAGCGTCAGGCCATCCCTCCGCGTGATGATATCTTCCACAAAGCAGCGCTAGATCTGCACTGAGTCTTACAGCGAGGAGCCGCCGCATGATTGTGTTCCGCCGTGCCGAAGAAAGCGATCTGCCCTCCATCATCGCCATGCTGGCGGATGATGCCCTGGGCCGCACCCGGGAAGTGGTGTCCGATCCGGTGGATCGGCGGTATGTGGAGGCGTTCGAGGACATTTCTGATGACAAGAATCAGTACCTCGCCGTCGCAGCAACCCAGAGAGGCGAGGTTGTCGGGTGCTTGCAGATCAGCTTCCTGCCGGGCCTTTCCCGTCTCGGCCTCTGGCGCGGACAGATTGAGAGCGTGCGAGTGGCCTCAAGCCATCGGGGGCAGGGGCTGGGAAAGCAGATGATTCTCTGGGCCATCGAGCAATGCCGCGCGCATGGGTGCGGCACCGTTCAGCTGACCTCTGACAACAGGCGGGTCGATGCCCACCGCTTCTACGAAAGCCTTGGCTTCGAGAAGAGCCATGCGGGCTTCAAGCTCGCCCTGTGAGGCCAGCCACGCCGTTCAGCGAAGTCTGGCCTTCAGGCTTTCGTCCGGGAAGCAGGTTGGGGAAAGCCCGTTTTTCGCCTGCCAGTCGCCAATGCTGCGGCGGGTCTTGAAGCCTGCCAGCCCGTCCGCCTTGCCCACATCATAACCCTTGGCTTGCAGCGTCTTCTGCATGGCCAGCACATCGGATCGCAACATCTTGCCCACCGCGCCCCACGAGCCCTGGAAGGCACCTGCGCCATAGGCGATGCGATCCGAGAGATTGCCGATGAACAAGGCGTAGAGGTCGGAATTATTGTATTCCTTCAGCACGTAGAAGTTCGGTGTCACGATGAAGTGCGGCCCGTGGCGCCCTGCCGGCACCAGCATCATGCCATCCACCCTGGCTTCCTGGGAGGGAAAGCTCTTGCCATTGACGCGGGAGATGCCGAGCGATGCCCATTGCGAGATCGGTCTGGCGAGATCCGGCCCTTCCTGCGCACAGGACACATTGGCAGGAATGGTGACTTCGAAGCCCCAATCCCGGTCTCGCTGCCAGCCTTTCAGAACAAGATAGTGTGCTATGGATGCCAGCGTGTCCGGCACGGAATTCCAGATGTCAGCCTTGCCATCGCCATCGAAATCCACGGCATATTTCGCATAGCTGGATGGCATGAACTGAGGCTGGCCGAGAGCCCCGGCCCAGGAGCCGCGCATTCTCTCTGGCGTAATGTCGCCGTGCTGGATGATGCGCAGCGCATCGATCAATTCCTTGCGGAACATCTCCTTGCGTGTGGACATGAAGGCTTTTGTCGCCAGAACGTCGAGTGCCTCATAGGGCAGCTTGGCGCGGCCATAGCCGGATTCGCGGCCCCATATGGCCACCACAATTGAACCCGGCACACCGTAAGCCTGCTCCACCTTGCGCAAAGTTGCTGCATGGGTTTGGGCAAGCGATCGTCCTGTGGCTGCCAGCCCCTGCAATCTTTGCTCGGAGAAATAGGAGCCGGGAGAGGAAAATTCTGCCTGGCTCTGGTCCTGTGCCTTCGGCGGTGCAGTGCCCGGCGGAACGAGGTCCGGCAAATCCCATTTCAATGAAATGCCGTTCAATGCGCGCTGTGCCGTTTGCGCAGAAACGCCTGCCTGCCCTGCTTCTGGTATGATCTCCTTCGTCAACCAGTTGCGGAATTGGTTCTCCACCTCAGCTTTGGATGGCGCCGCGAGTGACGAGCCTGCCATCAGGCAGGAAAACAGAATTGCACCAGCTATCAGGCCACGTCGAAGCATTAGATTCTCCTGCTATAGAGTGGTTCTCGCGCGCAGAGCCGCCGTCAACGTGCCCTCATCAAGGTAATCCAGCTCGCCGCCCACCGGCACGCCGTGGGCAAGGCGGGTAATCTTCACTGGCAGGTCCGAGAGACGATCGGTGATGAAATGGGCCGTCGCCTGACCTTCGACCGTGGCATTCACCGCCAGAATGATCTCACGAATGCCGCCTTCGCTCACCCGGTCAATCAGGCTTTTGATGTTGAGATCATCCGGTCCCACGCCATCCAGAGGGGAGAGCGTACCGCCGAGAACATGATAGGCCGCATTCATGGCGCCCGCCCGTTCCAAAGCCCAGAGATCGGCGACGTCTTCCACCACGATGATGACGGACTGGTCACGACGGTCGTCGGTGCAAACCGTGCAAGGGTCGCTGGTATCCACATTGCCGCAGCGGGAACAGACTTTCACCTTGTCGTAAGCCTCGCCCAGAGCAAGGCTCAGCGGCCCCATCAATTGCTCGCGCTTCTTGATGAGGTGAAGTGCTGCACGGCGGGCTGAACGGGGGCCAAGCCCCGGCACCTTCGCAAGCAACTGGATGAGTTTTTCGATTTCCGGACCGGTAACACGTTTTGCCATGAGGCGCTTTTAGACGATAAGAGTGGGCAACGGAATCCGAACTTTGGGACCTTCTCGATGAAAGTCAGCGCAATTTGCCTTGGTAGGCCCGAACGTTTGCCCGGCAAGAGCTACAAGACCGGCATCAACAAGCAGCCGGTAAGCTATCCGGTCCATGTGGATGAAAACGGGCTGGTGGGTGATTCGATCTGCAATCGAAAATACCACGGCGGCCATGAGCAGGCGGTCTATCTGGAAGGGGGCAAGACCCTTTCCTGGTGGGCACAAGAGCTTCAGCGGGAGATAGCGCCGGGCCTGTTCGGAGAAAATCTGGTCATTGACGGATTGGAGAATGGTGACGTTTGTGCCGGAGACCGTTTCGTCTTTGCCGGAGGCGTGGTTCTTGAGGTAACCTCGCCCCGCGTGCCTTGCAGCACTTTCGCCGCGCATATGCAGGATCCCCTGATGGTAAAGCGGTACACGGCAGCCGCTCGCCCCGGCATCTATTGCCGCGTTCTGACAGGCGGGACCTTCTGCGCCGGGGAGGACGTTCTGTTCGAGCCCCATGTGGGGGAACGGGTGCGGATTGCGGATGTGATGGTTTTCCAGCCAAAACGCATGACGCCGGAACAGAGAGAGCGATATCTGCGTGCGCCTCTCCATGCCGGCATGCTGTCCCAGCTCAAGGAGCCGATATGAAAAAGGGCCGCTACCGCGACCCTTGAGATTGTTCAGAACGGCAGCTTCATGCCGGGTGGCAGCGGCAGGCCAGCGGTGACTTCCGCCATTTTCGCCTGTGCCTGGGCTTCGCCCTTGTCCTTGGCATCCTTATGCGCGGCAACGATCAGGTCTTCCAGGATTTCCACCTCGTCTTCCTTGAACAGCGAAGGGTCAATCTTCACACCGCGCATCTCGCCCTTGCCGTTCAGCATAACGGTAACGAGGCCGCCGCCAGCCTTGCCTTCGATTTCAAGGGCAGCGATATCCGCCTGCACCTTTTCCATCTTGGCCTGCATTTCCTTGACCTTGCCCATCATGCCCATGATGTCGCGCATGTGCCTGCTCCTTTTCGTAATCGTTATCAGATGTCCAGATCGTCGCCGGGCAGGATGTCGCCTTCCTCGGTTTCGATCACTGCGGGAGGTTGAATGTCCTCCGCCTCATCCTCCGCCGTCACCTTGATGCGGACGTCGGTAATCTTGGCGCCGGGAAACTGGGCGAGGATGGCGGCAACATCCGGATCGGCGCGGGCATCGGTCAGCCGCGCTTCGCGTGCTTCGCTTTCCACTTCCGCCAGCGTTTTCTGCCCCGGCTCGCGGCTGAGGATCACCATCCAGCGGATTTCGGTCCATTCCTCAAGCCGCTTCTGCAAATCCCCGACAATGGTCTTCGGCGCTTCGGGCGGGAGGTTGATTTCAAGGCGGCCCGGCTCCATGCGCACCAGACGCACATAGGTGCGAAGCAGGGCCTTCAACTTCGGATCGCGGTTGGCGGTGCACAGTTCGGCGATATCCGAAAGCGAATTGATGGCAATCTTCGGCGCCGGTGCCTCGGCTCTCGGCTTGCTTTCCACCTGGCCCAGGATGGCAGGCGAGGCCTGCGGGGAGGGAACGGCCTGAAGGCGCGCCGTGGGCTGGCCGCTCGGCATCGGCGATCCGGCAGTCTCGACAGCTCTCGCCGTTGCACCGCCTGCGCCATTGAAGCTGGCGCGCGCACCGCCTCCATTGCCGGAAGGCATGGCAGAGCCGGGGCTCGGGCCGCCATTGGCGAGCATCTCGGAAACGCGGCGTGCGGCATCTTCCGGCGAAGGCAGGTGGGCCGCGTGTGCAAGACGGATCAGCACCATTTCCGCAGCGCCCGCCGGACGCGAAGAGTTCTCCGCTTCCGGAATGCCCTTGAGCAGCATCTGCCACATGCGCGATAGCGTCGTCACCGCCACCGAGCTCGAGAAGTCAGCACCGCGATTGCGCTCCACTTCACTCAGCGAAGGGTCGTCCGCCGCATCGGGAATGTATTTGATGCGCGTCACCAGATGGGTGAAATCGGCCAGATCCGTCAAAACAACAACCGGGTTTGCGCCCGCTTCGTATTGCGCGGTGAATTCCTTCAGCGCTGCCGCCACATCGCCTTTGACGATGTGATCGAACAGATCGACAATCCGCGCGCGATCGGCCAGTCCCAGCATGCTGCGAACGGTTTCCACCTCCACCCGTCCACCGCCATGGGCAATGGCCTGATCGAGGAGGGAGAGGCCATCGCGGGCAGAGCCTTCCGCGGCACGCGCGACCATGGAGAGCGCCTCAGGATCGAAGCTGACCTCTTCCTTGCCGAGAATGGTGGAGAAAAGCCCCACCAGATCCGCAGCGCTGATGCGGCGCAGATCGAAGCGCTGGCAGCGCGACAAAACCGTGATCGGAACCTTGCGGATTTCCGTGGTGGCGAAGATGAACTTCACATGTTCCGGCGGCTCTTCCAGCGTCTTCAACAGACCGTTGAAGGCCTGTGTGGAAAGCATGTGCACTTCGTCGATGATGTAGACTTTGTAGCGCGCCGAGACCGGGCGGTAACGCACCTGCTCGATAATCTCGCGAATATCGTCGATACCGGTATGCGAGGCGGCGTCCATCTCGATCACATCGACATGGCGGCCTTCCATGATGGCCTGGCAATGTTCGCCGGGAACGCGCAGATCAATGGTCGGCCTGTCGATGTCGGGTGTCTTGTAATTCAGCGCGCGGGCAAGAATACGCGCCGTGGTGGTTTTGCCCACGCCGCGAACGCCCGTCAGCATATAGGCCTGCGCAATGCGCCCGGTCTCGAAAGCGTTCGTCAGCGTGCGCACCATCGGCTCCTGGCCGACCATGAGGTCGGAGAAGTCCTTCGGGCGATATTTGCGCGCCAGAACGCGGTAGCCGGTTTGTCCTGAAGTCGTCGGCCCGGTGTCGCTCATAAAGTGCCGCCAGCCTGTCTTGGGCCAATCGATCCCCGGCTGAAGCTTTCAAGCAGACCGGAGGCTGACCGAAACGTCGAAAATAAGGTGGGAGGCTGGCACGGCGACCCGTGCCGGGCTCGTTAGGGCTGCTTCCTTCCGGACCTGACCCGGTTGGCGAGTGGCTCGTCCACCACCAACCTCCCGAGGCACATATCGTCGTTTCCCAAACCAAATGCAAGCCAAGCCGTCAAAAAACTGCTAGCAAGTTTGCGTAATCAGGAGATGATCGTGACTGAATTCGTGCTGGATGCCCGACTGGAAAAGGATTCCGAGCTGGTGACACACCTGGGCCTGTGTCAATTGCGGCTGATGAAGGATGCACGCTGGCCCTGGCTGATGCTGGTGCCGCAACGCGCCGATATGGTGGAAAGCTTTGAACTTGCGCCACTCGATCAGGCCATGCTGACCTTCGAGACCAATCTGGTGGCGACGGCGCTGAAGACTGTCACCAAGGCCAGGAAGATCAATATCGGCGCCATTGGCAATGTCGTCTCCCAGCTTCACGTGCATGTGGTGGCCAGGCATGAGGGCGACGAGAACTGGCCGAGGCCCATCTGGGGGCATGGTTTGGCCACGCCCTGGAATGAAGACGAAAAGAAGTCCTTTCTTCAATCGCTCTCCAAAGAGCTTTCCGCATGACAATCTCCCTTTTCGACACGCAGGCACCGCATGAGGAGCCGAGTCGGTTGACGGCCTTTTCCGGCAATCGCCTGAACCGGGATACCGAACATCGCCTCGCCGATGCCCTGGAACGCGCCTTGTCGGTTGCAGGTGCCCACCGCATCGCCATCTCGGGCAACCGGATCGTCCTGAAGCAGAAGGTCGCGGGTTTCGATCCGCTGTTTGCTGCCGCCGAATTGCAGGATCTGCAGCCGGATTATGCGAATGCGGTTCTTCTCGGCCACACGCAAGACGGGGAGCCGCGTCTCGTCGTTCCGGTTCTCAAAGCGGGGGAGGAGCTGGAAGCGCTCTACACGCTGACCGATGCCCGAAGCGCGTTTCGCGATGGGCTGCTCGATGAAGCCATGCTGGGGGCCCTGGCACAGGGCTTGAGCCTTCTGGCGTGGAATGCGGCCAATCGTTTCTGCGGCAAATGTGGCACGCCTTCGCACAGCGAGCTTGGCGGCTACAAGCGAATCTGTCCGAATTGCGGGCATATGATGTTTCCGCGCACCGATCCGGTCGTCATCATGCTGACGGTGGATGTGCAGCGCGATCTTGCTCTGCTCGGTCGCGGGCATCATTTTGCTGCGGGCATGTATTCCACGCTTGCAGGCTTCGTGGAGCCGGGAGAGACGATTGAGGATGCCGTTCGCCGTGAAACGCTGGAGGAATCCGGCATTCGCACGGGTCGTGTCCGCTACCATGCCTCGCAGCCCTGGCCCATGCCACATTCCCTGATGATTGGCTGCTATGCCGAGGCTCTCGATTGCGAAATCAGCCGGGATGAGCAGGAGCTGGCCGATTGCCGGTGGTTTACCCGCCAAGAGGTGGCGTCCATGCTGGAGGCAGACCCAAGCGGCGAAGGCCCCTTCGCCCCGCCGCAAGGTGCCATTGCGCACCGGCTGATGCGCGATTGGGTGGAGTGGAAGCGCTAACCTCTACTCCATTCTCAAGAACATCACGCAGCGCTCAGCGTGCCGCGCATCGGGTGGCCGCGATAGACGCCGAGAATGCGGACCTTCTCGGAGAAGAAACGCAATTCTTCCAGTGCACGGCGCACCGGCGCATCATCGGGGTGCCCCTGAATGTCGGCATAGAACTGGGTGGCGATGAATTTGCCGCCGATCTGGTAGCTCTCCAGCTTGGTCATGTTGATGCCGTTGGTGGCGAAACCGCCGAGCGCCTTGTAGAGCGCGGCTGGAATATTGCGCACGTTGAACACGAAGGTGGTCACCAGAACATCCTGCTCATCGCGCCGTGCGGTCCAGTGTTCATCGCGTGAAAGCACAACGAAGCGCGTCACGTTATGCTCTGAATCCTCGACATTTTCCTGAAGGATCTCGAGGCCGTAGAGGCTGGCTGCCAGACGCGGAGCAAGCGCTGCCATGCTCCGGTCTCCCTTTTCGGAGACCAGTTTCGCCGCGCCCGCCGTATCCCCGGCAACGACAGCCTTCCAGCCGTTCGATCGAATGATCTTGCGGCACTGGCCGAGCGCGTGGATATGGCTGTGAACAGTGCGGATATCGTCCTGTTTCACGCCGGGCAGAACCATCAGCTGAAAGCGGATCGGCATGAAATATTCGCCAACGATGTGCAGCCTGGATTCCGGCAGCAGATGGTGAATATCGGCAACGCGTCCGGCCAGCGTGTTTTCGATGGGGATCATGGCCAGATCCGCGTCGCCGCTTTCCAGCGCCACGAAGGCATCCTCGAATGTCGGGCAGGGCAGCGGCTCCATGGTCGGAAACATGTCCCGGCAAGCCATGTCGGAATTTGCGCCGAAATCGCCCTGGAAGGCGATGCGATTGGTGGTCTGAACCATAAACTCTGTCCGATTGTTATAATGAGCGGCTGGCGAGGATCGCTCGAGCCTTTTCAAGGTCTTCGGGAGTATCGACACCGAGGGGGATGGAGTCAACGATCTCGACATCGATGCGCATTCCGGCTTCAAGGGCACGAAGCTGCTCCAGGCGCTCCCGCGTTTCCAGCACGGAAGGCCCAAGCGAAACGAAGCGTTCCAGCGCCGCGCGCCGATAGGTGTAAAGCCCGATATGGTGATAGAGCGGGCCGGGGCCAGTCGGAGCCGTCGCGCGGGTAAAGTAAAGTGCTTTCAACCGCGTATCGGAAAGGGGCGAACCGACAACCTTGACGATGTTCGGGTTTGCCTTGTCCGCCTCGTTGTCGATTTCCACCGTCAGTGTGGCAATATCCACGGCAGGATTTTCCATAGGGCGCAAGGAGGCGTGAACGGCATCGACCTCGATGGTCGGCAGATCGCCCTGAACATTCACCACGTATTCTACCTTGCCGTCCGGGTCTGCAGCCGCGACCGCTTCAAAGATGCGATCGGAGCCCGACTGATGATCCTGCCGGGTCATGACGGCCTCAAATCCCGCTCCCTTGACGACATCCAGCACGCGCTGGTCATCCACTGCAACGATCACGCGGCCAACATCGGCCTCTCTTGCGCGATGGGCAACCTGCACGATCATCGGCAGTCCGTTCAGGTCAGCCAATGGCTTGCCCGGAAGGCGCGTCGAGGCCATTCGAGCCGGGATGAGAACGAGCGTCTGGTTGAAGGCCGGATTGCGCATGAATTTCTCTTCGTATATGCCGCGTTCAGAGTGAAGACTTAGGGAGGCAATTGGTCTCAGGGGGCGCGGATGTGATTCAGGTTGCACCGTTCTCGCAAAAGACATAGCTTCCCGATGAATTCAAGGTGGGACACCTGTGATTCCGGCGGGTGGGCCGGCGGGTGGGAAGGAGCTTTTCGCGGATGAATGCCTATACAAACATGGCTGTGGGGGCCTTGCTTGGCACTGTCTTCGTCATGATGTCAGTTTCGATTGCCTCGGAAGGGCTTTTCCATTCGGAAACGCCTGAAAAACCGGGCTTCGTGATTGCAGCTGAGGAAGCGCCGAGCGCTGGTGGTGAAGCGGCCGCTCCGGCAGCTGTTCCGATTGCACAATTGCTGGCCACGGCAGATGCCAAGGCGGGCGAAACCGTTTTCAAGAAGTGTCAGGCCTGTCATAGCGGAGAGAAGGGCGGACCGAACAAGGTCGGTCCTGATCTCTGGGCCATCGTAAACCGCCCGATTGCTGGTCATGAGGGCTTCAGTTACTCAGCAGCCCTCAAGGATTTCTCCAAGGGCGGCTCGGTAACGTGGGATTATGAGCATCTGAACCACTTTCTGGCCGCACCGAAGGCTTATGTTCCGGGAACGGCCATGGGCTTTGCCGGTGTGAAGAAAGATGACGAGCGTGCGAACCTGATCGCCTATCTGCGGAGCCTGGCTGATGAGCCTGCACCGCTGCCAGATCCGGCTGCGGCACCGGCAGCTGCACCGACGAACTAGAGCATTTCCAGGAAAAGCGTGCTGCGGTTTTGCGCGCTTTGCCAGCCGATTGAATAACCTGAAAAGGCCCGGTTTATCCGGGCCTTTTTGCATGGTGCCGGCTCAACTGAGCAGCCAGGCCCAGAAGCTGACGGTAAAGACACCGAGAAGCGTCGTCATGCTGATGACCGAGGCGGCCAGTCCGCTGCCGGAGCGAAAGCGGGTGGCGATGATCCAGGCATTGATGCCGGTCGGCACGGATGAGGTCAGCACCATGGCTGCGGCCCAGGCCTTTGGCAGGCCAACCAGATGGGCAACCAGATAGACGGCGGCCGGCAAAAGCATCAGCTTGAGCGCAGACAGCACAAAGGCCAGGCCGATCTGCCCACGCAGCGGATATTTTGTCAGCGTCATGCCAAGCGAAAGAAGTGCGGCTCCTGCCGTGATGCTGGCGATCTGGTCCACCACGCTTTTCAGAATGACCGGCAGATGGCCGAAGCCTGACAGGTTGAAGGCAATACCGACAACCAAAGCAATGACAAGCGGGTTGCGGCTGAGATTGCTGCCCACTTGTTTGAGCACAGCAAGAAGGCTGCGTCGCCCTCCACCATCAACCTTCGCACTCGCATGTTCCATCAGCACCGTGCCGACAATCATCATCAGCGGCAGGTGGATGGCCAGCAGAATTGAAATCGCGAGAATGCCGTCGGTCCCGACGGAGCGTCCGACGAGTGGCAGGCCGATAAATACGTTATTGGCAAAAGCGCCGGACATGCCTGCAATCACGCCAATCTTGGCGTCGCGGCCAAACAGCTTTGTCGCAACCAGATGGCCGGCGGCCCAGGTCACTGCAACCCCGCCGAAATAGGCAATCCAAAGCATGAAGGGCGAGGCGCCGCCAAATTCCGCTTCTGCCAGGGTGCGGAAGATGAGGGCAGGCAGGGCAACCTTGAAAACGAATTCCGCAATGGCATCGCCCGCTTCGGAGGTCATCACGCCCGTACGGGCAATCGTCCAGCCGATGAGGATCAAGAGAAAGACGGGGGCGACATTGATGAAGACTGCAGACAAGGAGAGATGCTTTCAGGCGTCAAACACAGACCGGGGACACATCCGGTCTACTTCATTCATGCCATTCGCACAAATGAAGCTTGCAGCCATACCGAGCATGACCTGAAAGAAGGGGGACCGGAACCGCTTCGCGTCAGTGCATCCGTGAACAACGAAGCGATCCGATGAGGCAAGCTATATCCCGCACAGGTGACAGAGGCATGACAGGCTGAGAAATAGCCAGAATTCAGCCTTTTCATCGGCAACGAAATTCTTCATACAGGGCCGACGAAAGCCAAGGAGCACGGCACCTTTCATGAGCAAGTTCGACGTTCTGACCATCGGTAATGCCATCGTGGACATTCTTGCACGGTGCGAGGACAATTTCCTGACCGAGAACGGCATCATCAAGAGCGCCATGAACCTGATTGACGCAGAGCGCGCCGAGCGGCTTTATTCGCTCATGGGTCCAGCCCATGAAGCCTCCGGTGGCAGTGCCGGCAACACGGCGGCAGGCGTTGCAAGTTTTGGAGCGCGTGCTGCCTATTTCGGCAAGGTCGCCGAAGACGAGCTTGGCAAGATCTTCCGCCACGACATCCGGGCGCAGGGCGTGCATTTCGAAACCAAGCCGCAGGGAAAATTCCCCCCCACTGCGCGGTCCATGATTTTTGTCACGCCCGATAGCGAGCGTTCGATGAACACTTATCTGGGGGCCTGCGTCGATCTGGGGCCGGAAGATATCGAGCCGGATGTCGTGGCCGAAGCCAAGGTCACCTATTTCGAGGGTTATCTCTGGGATCCGCCGCGCGCCAAGGAGGCGATCCGCGAATGTGCCCGTATCGCCCATGAGAATGGCCGCGAAGTGTCGATGACCCTCTCGGACTCCTTCTGTGTCGACCGGTACCGCGATGAATTTCTCGATCTGATGCGATCCGGCACGGTCGATATTGTCTTTGCCAACAAGCAGGAAGCGCTGGCGCTCTACGAGACGGATGATTTCGAACTGGCTCTGTCCAGCATCGCCAAGGATTGCAAGCTGGCGGCTGTCACCATGAGTGAGGAAGGTGCGATCATTCTGCGCGGACAGGAGCGCGTGAAGGTGGATGCCATCGCCATCGAGCGTCTGGTGGATACCACGGGCGCTGGCGATCTCTTCGCGTCCGGTTTCCTGTTTGGCTACACGGCCGGTCGTTCGCTGGAAGATTGCGGCAAGCTGGGCTGCCTGGCGGCTGGCATCGTGATCCAGCAATTGGGACCGCGCCCCATGCTTTCGCTGAAGGACGCCGGCATCGAGGCGGGCCTTATTTAAAGGCCTCGCCGGGATAGGCACCCCAGATCTCACCCTGTGAGACCCAGCCTTCCACATTGCCTGCCTGTGCCTTGCACCAGTCGCCGTTGCATTCCTTGATGCGCATGATCACGCCCGGCTCCAGCTTGGCAACGGTCTGTGCGGAACTTTGCGGCTCACGGCGCATGTTGACGAAGACATCCTTGCCTTTGCCGCGCATCCAGGGTGCGGCAACAGCCGTGCGCTCGCCAGACAGCAGGGCCTGGTTAACCCAGCCTTCGGTGCCCTCGGCGTCTCTCACGCGCCGCCAGTTTTCATATTCCTGAATGATCTCCATGGGCAGGCCCTCACGGGTATACATCCAGGAGACCGCATAGTCGGTGCTGGGACCGATGCGGATGTTGACGCGGCGCGATTTCAGGCTGACGAAACGCGGAAGAGGCAAGCCGCTTGCACCCTTGGCTGTGCCTTGCGCCTGAACCGGGTAGTCCTCGGTGACGGCGCTCATGGATGTGACCACTAGAGCCAATATTCCCGCAAGGCAGGACGTTTGAAGGAAACGGCGCATATATGTACTCTCGAGATCCTCAGATGTTCGCGAAGACGAACCACTCGCTACAGGAGGTTTGGCGGGCTATCGAAACGCCGTGCGAGGTTTTATTTGTCTTCCCCGCCGGGTCTGGTAGAAATCGCCTGATCCGCCGAATGTCGCCTATCTTGGTTAACGACCTCTGAACGCGTTTCCGAAGGATGCTCATGACTGCCAGAAAGAAACCCAAGGTCTACATTACCCGCAAGCTGCCCGATGCGGTGGAAACGCGCATGCGCGAGCTTTTCGAGGCTGAGCTGAACATCGATGATCGGCCGCGCACACAGGCAGAGCTTCTGGACGCAGTGAAAACGGCAGAGGTTCTCGTTCCGACCGTGACGGACCGGATCGATTCGGTGCTCATTGAAGCCGCTGGTCCGCAATTGAAGCTGATCGCGTCCTTTTCCAACGGTGTTGATCACATTGATGTGGATGCGGCGGCCAAGCGCGGGATCACCGTCACCAATACGCCGAATGTGCTGACGGAAGACACGGCCGACATGACCATGGTGCTGATCTTCGCCGTACTGCGGCGTCTGATCGAGGGCTCCAGAGTTCTGACGGAAGATCCAGCCAGCTGGGCCGGCTGGTCTCCCACATGGATGCTGGGACGGCGAATCGGCGGCAAGCGCATCGGCATTGTCGGCATGGGCCGCATTGGCACGGCCGTTGCTCGCCGCGCCAAGGCATTCGGCCTCTCCATTCACTATCACAATCGCAAAAGGGTCAATCCGGCAACCGAAGAAGAGCTGGAGGCAACCTATTGGGACAGTCTCGACCAGATGCTGGCGCGGGTGGACATTGTTTCCGTCAACTGCCCCTCTACGCCCGCAACATTCCATTTGCTCTCTGCGCGTCGTCTTGCCCTGATGCAGCCGAGCAGCATTATCGTGAACACCGCGCGTGGCGATATCATCGATGAGGCCGCACTGATCCAGCTTTTAAAACAGAGCAAGATTGCCGGTGCTGGATTGGACGTGTTCTCGAACGAACCCCTGGTCAACCCCAAGCTGCTGAAGCTTGCCCATGAGGGCAAGGCGGTCCTGTTGCCGCATATGGGATCTGCCACCATTGAGGGCCGGATCGACATGGGCGACAAGGTCATCATCAATATCCGCACCTATTTCGACGGTCATCGACCGCCCAACAGAGTGCTGCCGAGCCGGCTCTGAGGGATTGCGCCCCGATTTCCGCTCTCTGACGCTCAGCCATAAATCCAGTTACCGCATGCGGCCGTATACCCAATCGAAACACGAAGGGAGGCACCCGATGATGAAGGGTTTGGCTTCGGTGACGATGGGGCTTGTCATGCTGACGATGACGCAGACTGCGCATGCGGCGGATCTTTCTCTTGAAACCTATTTCGCCGGAAAGACGAAGGCGACCGGTTCGTTCAGCGCCATCAACGGGGTGCGACGCCAGTTCGATGTCGACCTGACCGGCAAATGGGATGGAAAGACGCTGACTTTGCGCGAGGATTTTCGCTATTCCGATGGCGAGCGCGATACCAAGACCTGGCGTTTCACCAAGATCGGTCCCGGCAAATATACCGGCACGCGGGAAGACGTGATCGGCACCACGACGGTGGAGATTGAAGGTAAGGTCGCGAAATTTAACTACCTTGTGAACCTTGGCACGGACGCCAAGCCCAACAAGGTGCATTTCTACGACCGGATGGAACTTCAGCCGGATGGAACGCTGGTCAACACGGCCTGGGTCACGAAGTTCCTTTTCCCGGTCGCAAAAACCAGGGTGATCTTCAGCCGTTGACCGGCTGAAGATCCTTGATCATCTCGATGAAGGTGACCCGATCATAGCCGGGGTGCGATCGGTCAGCCGATTTTCGGAAGCCATAGGACGCAAATCTCTTATGGTTTTCGATAAGTTCGATCCGGGTTTCGAGCCGGAGAGATGGAAGCTGACGCTGAGTGGCCTCCTCTTCTGCCTTCGCCAAAAGAGCGCGTCCGGCGCCCTTGCCTTGAGCCGATGAGGAAACCGCAAGCTTTCCGACATAGAGGAAGGATGGCGGTTCCGGCCTGCAGAAGATGCAGCCGATCAGCGCGTCTTCATCGGTGGCAAGAAAGCAGATTTCGTCTTTTGCCTTTTGCGCAAGGCTTTCCAGCGTCAGCCGATGCGCCGAGGACGGCGGATCGATCCGCCCGTCCATATAGGCGAAGGCTGACATGATAAGGCCATGCAAGCCCTCCCAATCGGAGAATGCCGGGGAAATCCGTTCGATCTTCACTTGTTACGATCTCCTGCGTCGATAGCGGATGGTGTTGAAGCTCGCGGCCAGACTGTCATAGCTCAACAGCCTGCCGACCAAAGGTTCGCCAATGCCGGTGATGAGCTTGATTGCTTCCATCGCCATCAAGGTTCCGATGACGCCGGTAAGCGCGCCGATGACGCCGGTTTCCGCGCAGTTCGGTAGCAGGCCCTGCGGCGGCTTGATGGGGAAAAGGTCGCGGTAGCTGGGGTTCAGCACGCCTTCCTCGTCCAGCTCATAGGGTTTCAGCACGGTGACTGTGCCATCGAACCGGCCGACAGCACCGGTGACGAGGGGAACCTTCGCGGCTTCCGCAGCATCGGCGGCTGCATAGCGCGTATCGAAGTTGTCGGAACCATCGATCAGAAGGTTGAAGCCCTTGAGGTGCATTGCGGCAAAGCCTTCGCTGAAACGTTCCTCGAAGCGAACCACCCGCACATGCGGGTTGAGACGCGCTATGGCCTGCGCCGCGCTCTCCGTTTTCAGATCGTTCAGCGTGCCGCTGTCGTGAATGACCTGCCGCTGCAGATTGGACAGCGAGACATGATCATCGTCGGCAATGCCAAGCGTACCGACACCCGCCGCCGCCAGATATTGCAGGATGGGCGCCCCAAGCCCGCCAGCGCCAATCACAAGAACGCGGGCAGCCTTAAGCTTCTGCTGTCCTTCGCCGCCCACTTCGGGAAGCAGGATATGGCGTTTGTAGCGTTCGATTTCATCAGGTGTCAGAGCATTTGTCATGGGTCAGTCTACGAATGAAGAAAAGGGTCAGCCAAGGATCTTGCCCTGGCTTACGGTGAAAAATTGTGCGCGTTCTCCCAGCGCCGAGAACATGGCGCGGTCGGTGCCGGTCATGAAGGATTGGCCGCCCAGATCGTGCACCAGATCGAACAGGGCGGCGCGGCGGCCCTCGTCCAGATGAGCCGCAATCTCATCGAGCAAGAGAACCGGCGCGCATCCGGTCATATCGCCGGTCAGTCGCGCATGGGCAAGAATGAGCCCGACCAGCAAAGCCTTCTGTTCGCCTGTCGAGCAACGCTCCGCCTCCATGTTCTTCTCCCGGTGCCGCACCAGAAGATCCGCACGATGGGGACCGACCAGCGTGCGGCCCGCGGCAGCATCACGGTGACGGCTTTCCTGAAGGATTGAGCGATAATCCTCCTCCAGTTCGGCAAAAGGCTTGCCCCCCGCCTCATCCAGAAAGCCGGAGAGCGAAAGATCGGGCGAGGGGAAGGGTGTCTCGCTGCTTCGGGCAATGAGAGCCGTCAAAAGGTCGAGCATTTCCCGGCGTGCGGCGGCCATGGCAATGCCAAGTTCCGCCATCTGCACCTCGATGCCCGTCAGCCATGCCGGATCGAACCGTCCTTCCGAGAGAAGCCGGTTGCGGCTGCGCATGGCCCGCTCATAATCCGCCGCCCGTCGTCCATGAGCTGGATCGAGCGACAGGACCAATCGGTCGAGAAAGCGCCGCCGATCCGAGGAGCCGCCGGTGAAAAGGCCATCCATGGCGGGCGTCAGCCAAAGGACATTCAGATGATCCGTCAGCTCCTCGACCGATTTCGCGGGCGTGCCGTTCAGGCGCAGCCTGCGGCCAGTTGCCTCTTCCTGAGCTTCGACGCCGGTGCCGATGGCGACTTCACCTTCCCGGCCTTCGAGATTGGCGAAGACCGAAAAGCCGCCTGCCGCACCCACACGGGTGACATCCGCCAGGACAGCGCGGCGAAGACCGCGGCCGGGCGACAGAAAGGAGACGGCCTCCAGAAGATTGGTCTTGCCCGAACCGTTATCGCCGGTGAGCACGACATGGCGATCATCCAGCGAAAGGCCGACATCCGCATAATTGCGGAAATCCGTCAGCTTCAATCGGGTGAGATAGGTTTTCTGCGCCATCGTGCTTCGCATAGAGTTGAAATCTGGAGCTAAACCTTTGTGACACCCAAGGCAAGCAGCACCTTTCAGCCTCATGCAGAGCGGACGCGCCACGGTTGAAGGCAGACTGCAAATTTGCATGCGGCAGATGGAAAATTGCGTGTTATCCTGCCACTTCCGGTTTATCTGTTCGCGGGAGGTGGAGATGAGCAATTTTGGTGAATTGACACCTGAAGAAGCCAAGGCCGACCATTGGCACATGCTGCGGTTTCTCGCCGTCAATGCGGCTCTTGGATTTCTGTTCGGACTTTCCGTTGCCGTTGCCCTGGTCTGGCTGGACGTGGCCGGACTTGGAACGCGCATTTTCCGCTCCAACAATCCCTGGATGGTCTTCTTCATTCTTTCCGTGCCGATGGCATTTACATTTTCCGGTGCCGTCACCGGTTCAGCTGTCATGCTGATGCCCTACAAGCGAAAGAAGGATCTCTGACCCCGCAGGCTTTGCAGCCCTGTCTGACTGAGGTATGGGACGCCATGAGCGAAAATCCAATCTCCGAAAACGAACGCATCACCCGGCTGGAAGAAACGATTGCCTATCAGGCAAAGACGATTGACGAGCTTTCGGAACAGCTTGCCGAGCAATGGAAAGTGGTCGAACAGACCCGCGCCAAGCTTGACCGGCTGACAGAGCGTTTCCTCTCGCTGGAAGAGGCTTCGCTGGAAGCGCCCGCCATTACCAAGCCACCGCATTATTGAGAGCATCATGCAGCCGATAGGACAGGACGACGCCTTGGCCGTGACCCGCTTCTGGCGCGAAGCAGGGCGGGAAAAATGGTTCGACAAGGATGCCGCCTTCGATGACCGGTTTCATGACGCGTTCCGCGATCTTCATTTCGCGGCTGCCCGGCGCGAATTGAGCCACTGGTCAGAGACGCCGGAAAGCGCGCTGGCCCTGCTTCTTCTTCTGGACCAGTTTCCGCGTAACTGCTTTCGCCATACGGCCCATATGTATGCGACAGACAGTCTGGCGCTTCATTATGCGCGCATCATGCTGGAGGCCGGGCGTGACCGGCAGATTGACGAAGAGCTGAGGGTGTTCTTCTACCTGCCTTTCATGCATTCGGAAGATCTGAGTGATCAGGACCTGTGCTGCAAGCTCTGCGAACCGCTGGATGAGAACACCCGCAAACATGCGCAGGAGCATCGCGATATCATTGCGCGGTTTGGACGTTTCCCACACCGGAATCATATCCTTCTGCGTGAAACCACGCCGGAGGAACAGGCGTTTATGGATGCGGGCGGTTTTGCCGGGTAGGAAGCGCCCTCGCTTTCGCTTTTCAAAGAACAGGCATGCGCCACTCATCACGCGGTTCGGTGAACCCGTGGCATAGAGACTGTCAGGCCGGGGCGCTGAAAGCTGCCTCGTATGGTAGTTGGTAAGTGACACCTCTCAGCGCCCCGTTCAGCGGTTTTTGCACGCGACTCCGGTCTCTCTGCCTGGAATGATGGGGAAGCCCTTTGACCGCCGCCTGACCGGAAACCGGCCGGACTACAGACGGCGAAGCCTGACCCTCACCACTCCCCATGTGTGCCGCACAGGCACGCCCGGCGCGCTCCTTCGGAGATGAAGGGACAGGCTGACGTCCGACGCCTGACCGCTTCCCCCGTTGTCGCCAGAGGGAGACCATTTTCCGCGTACCCGGACATGAGGGTTTTGCGTCTTGCCCCTCCCGCCCGCGCCGGCCCCGCATCGCCAGCACGCCTGCTGGTGTAACCGTTGCGGAACGGGCAAATTGAAACACAGGTTTGGGCGTGGCGTATGGAAAAACGCTAAGTGGTTGATTGGGTTGGCATGGGGACGGCGTGCGTGCGCGGTGGGAGGGATGGTCGTGGGTGCATGAGGGGAGAACTTAGGGCAGCTTTGGCGTGTGGTTGCTAGGTGTGCTTCCCGCATTTGTTCGCTACGATTGACAGCTTTGCGTCAGATGCGGACATTGCACGAGCCAAAGCGCCACTTGTTCTTTGCGTGGTACGGAGATGTTCGAGGACCAAGCCATTGAACATAACAGTCCGCGCGGCGAGTTATGCGTCCTGTGTGCGAAGTCCGAAGGTTGCTAATCGCGGAAAAAAATCTCTAAGTCCGCGAAAATGTCTCGTACACTTGGTGGAATGTCAGACGAGATCATTTCATCGACCACCCTGGTTTCTGTTATCGTGACTCGAAATTCGGATTGTATCTCGCTTGCAATCTTCGAGAAGGCATCTTTGCCTGGCACTTTAGCCCTTCGAAAATCTGGCTGCTTCCAATCCCGCCCGAATTGCTCCAATGCCGAAGAAAAGACGCTGGGCAAATTTGCTTTCGGTTTGTTTGCCAGTTCGTGTTCAACGATCTTGGCCGCAATCTTCTGCGACGTTTGTTCTTTGAAGGCCTCCAGCACCGAGTCATAAATGAACGCCACTCTTGCCTCCCATCCGGCAGATAGTGGACCACTTGCATGCTTGCCGACGGCCTTTCTGATGGCCTCTGGAACGAGTAATAGGTTCTCGATCTCCTTGAATGGGAGTACGTGGCAACGAACGTCGCTTCCCATAAGTTCGTCGATGAATTCCTGAACTTCCGCGTCGCTCCGATAATCCCGATCGAACAGGGACGCAACCTTAACGTCAAACCCAAAGAACTCTTTGAACACCCACGCCGACGTGGAAACCCTCGTCCAATTGGCGAAACCATCAGTCTTCATAGGGGTAACAGACGAGTCTGACAAAAATTCGGAAGCGCCTGCGACTTTGCCCAACTTCGCGAGCAATCGCATGTCTTTGCCTTCGACATAAAGAACTTTTTTGGTACGGGCAAGGCGCGCGAACTGGGCGTTCTCAGAGCTTCCAATCGCGTTGTAAACCGAAGAAAAATCATCCTCATTTCTGATGCGCTTCGCCGATCTAGCGCCAGGTCGAAGGATCAGAACATCGCCTGGATCAGCAGCATTAATTATTTCGGTAGAATGAGTTGCAATGAAATACTGTCCTACCCTCTCGGAAACGATCTTTAGAAGCCGATGCTGCAAATCAGGGTGCAAGTAAACGTCTGGCTCATCAAGAACAAGGACGGAGTTTTGCCCCGCATTTCGAAGATGCATCATTGTCTGCATCCAGACTTGAAAGCCGAATCCCGCCCATTGTACCTCCCGGACTTTTGAACCATCACGGAAATACATCCTTACAATGACCTTTCCGTCAGCCCTTTCAAGCTCAGGCTTTTTGATTCTCAGACCGGGCCATCCGAGTGCAACGAGCTCTGCGAACGCCTCGAACTCGCTATCGTCCTGTCGATACCAAAACGTGCGGAAGCTCCGGCTTGCAAGGCGACCGAAACGATTCCGCTCGACAGTATCTTCCGTGACGAACTCTTCATTTTGCTCCAACGGGCTGAGCGTTGGCACTACAACGATATCCAGCGGAAATGCTTTCTTGAGAACACCAGCCGATCGTTGAACTCGAATATCTGAGACTACAAAGCATTCGACGTCCCCATCGGGGGGAATATTCATCTTCAATACCGAGCCGTTTGCAATTTTTATATGAATTCGCGCAGGGCCGTCTTCAAAGTTGTGAACGCAATATCTAAGGTCACTTTGAATGACTGTGGGTGGCACCAGATAGGTCGGACAGACCCCGTCTATTCCCTGCGATTTCAACTCGGGTTTCCTGCGGTTGGCAAATCGCAAGACATCGAAAGCAATTCGAAGCGCATCTAAGGATGTCGACTTACCAATATTGTTCGGGCCGACGAGGACGTTTCTGTGCCTCGCGGATATACTGAAATGCGGGTACGTCTTATAGTCGAAGAATTCCAAGGATTTGATGAGCATGGGCAGCGGAGAGTGATTTGACGACTTCACCCGTTATAGGCGTGATTCTGGTTGTCTAGCTACAAAAATGTCCCCCTCTATCTAGCGGCAGCGAACGCACGAGCGGTCGAACCGATAATCCCTAGGGCGATTTTTTTACTGGCACATCGATCAAGCAGCTCCAGATGTCCAAGGAACGACCGCTTCGGGCCGATGGCGGTCCTCGCTTGAGAGCTTGCATGTTTGCCCTCAACCTGAACCGACTGCGATAGAGTGCCTGAGGGAGCTAATTCTTTGCAGGTTCGGTGGTGGAACGGTGCCCTGGCCATGTTCATCGGAAAACTGCAACCGATGAAACGCGGTCAGGATTTAGTTCCGATGCATTCGACCCATGCTCAAAGGAGAAGCCTCAAGGCGCGTTTACCGCGCCTGAGGCTCTGGTTTGAGGCAGTGTATTCTGGCCCTTTGCTTTGGGCTTGAGGAGTGTTCGCAGCTCAAAACGTGCAACGGCTAAGTTTGTCGGCTACGCCGTCGCAGTTGGCTGCGCCCCGGCCCTTCGCTTTGGGCTTGAGGAGCGTTCGTCACTGCAATCGATTCACTGGATCGATTGCTCGGTCTTCGACCGCCCGTTCCTGGCTTCGCCCCGGCGCCTCGCTTTAGGCTTGAGGAGTGTTCGTCACTCAAAACGTGCCACGGCTAAGTTTGCCGGCTACGCCGTCGCAGCTGGCTTCGCCCCGGCGCCTCGCTTTAGGCTCGGCGCGTTCGCTGCTAAAATCGATTCACTGGATCGATTTTACCGGGCGCTTTGCGCCCGGTCGCAGCTCACCCCTCAAAAAATTCCTTCATCCGGGCGAAGAAGCCGGTGGATTCGGGATTGTTCTCCTTGGACGAGATTTCTTCGAATTCCTGAAGGAGTTCACGCTGACGCTTGGTGAGCTTCTGCGGTGTTTCGATCTGGATCTGGATATAGAGATCGCCTGTCTGCGACGACCGCAGCACCGGCATTCCCTTGCCCTTCAGGCGGAACTGCTTGCCCGGCTGCGTGCCTTCCGGCACGGTCACACGGGACTTGGTTCCATCCAGTGTTGCCACATCGAAGGTGCCGCCAAGCGCTGCCGTCGTCATGGAGATCGGAACCGTGCAGTACAAATCAGCGCCATCCCGCTGGAAGAACTGATGCGGCTTGACCGACAGGAAGATGTAAAGATCGCCCGACGGACCGCCACGCGCACCGGCCTCGCCTTCGCCCTGCAGGCGAATGCGCGTACCATCCTCGATACCCGACGGGATGTTGACCGAGAGCGAACGCTCTTCCGTCACGCGGCCCTGTCCATGGCACTTGGTGCAGGGATCGGGAATGATCTGGCCACGGCCATGACAGGTTGGACAGGTGCGCTCGACCGAGAAAAAGCCCTGGCTTGCGCGCACGCGCCCGGAACCTTGGCAGGTGCCGCAGGTTTTCGGCTGTGTTCCGGGCTTGGCACCCGAACCGGAGCAGACATCGCAGGTGACCGCGGTTGGAACGCGGATCTGCGCCGTCTTGCCCGTAAAGGCCTCTTCCAGCGAAATCTCCATGTTGTAACGGAGATCGGCACCACGCTCGCGGCCACCGGAGGACCGGCGCGCACGCCCGCCACCCATCATTTCGCCGAAGATGTCTTCGAAAATGTCGGAGAAGCCGCCGGCACCAAAGCCGCCTGCGCCGCCACCGAAGCCGCCGCCACCCATGCCGCCCTGCTCGAAGGCTGCATGGCCGAAGCGGTCATAGGCCGCGCGCTTCTGGGGATCCTTCAAGGTCTCGTAGGCCTCGTTGATCTCCTTGAATTTCTTCTCGGCTTCCTGATCGCCCGGATTTTTATCCGGGTGATACTTCATCGCCAGCTTGCGAAAGGCGCTTTTCAGCTCCTTTTCGTCAGCTGTCCGGCCGACACCCAGTGTTTCGTAAAAGTCAGCTTTTGCCATGAAGATTCCGGCTCCCGAAAGGGCTCCGGCTGCGCAAGGGCAGCCGGACACTCAACGCGTTACATTCAGAGACTGACGTGACGGTCAAGCCGACTTCTTGTCGTCCTTGATTTCTTCGTAGTCCGCATCGACGACGCCGTCATCGGCCTTGCCGCCTTCGCTGCCAGCTTCTGCCTGCTGTGCCTCGTAGATGGCCTGACCAAGCTTCATGGATGCTTCCATGAGCGCCTGCGTCTTGGCCTGGATGTCCTCGGCATTCGGCTCGGAAGCTTCGATTGCCGTCTTGAGGTTGGCAATGCCGTCTTCGATCGCCTTGCGGTCGCTTTCAGAAACCTTGTCGCCATATTCCTGCAGCGACTTTTCCGTCGAGTGAATCAGGCTTTCCGCCTGGTTCTTGGCTTCTACGCCCGCACGACGCTTCTTGTCTTCCTCGGCATGCGCCTCGGCATCCTTCACCATCTTTTCGATGTCTGCATCAGACAGACCACCGGAGGCCTGGATGCGGATCTGCTGCTCCTTGCCCGTGCCCTTGTCCTTCGCAGACACCTGCACGATGCCGTTCGCATCGATATCGAAGGTGACTTCGATCTGCGGAACGCCACGCGGTGAAGGCGGAAGACCAACGAGATCGAACTGACCGAGCAGCTTGTTATCGGCCGCCATTTCACGCTCGCCCTGCGAAACACGGATCGTCACGGCCTGCTGATTGTCTTCGGCAGTCGAGAAGACCTGGCTCTTCTTCGTTGGGATTGTCGTGTTACGGTCGATCAGACGCGTGAAGACGCCACCGAGCGTTTCGATGCCGAGCGACAGCGGCGTGACGTCTAGAAGCAGAACATCCTTCACATCGCCCTGCAGAACGCCCGCCTGGATGGCAGCGCCCATGGCGACCACTTCATCCGGGTTAACACCCTTGTGCGGCTCCTTGCCGAACAGCTGCTTGACGACTTCCTGCACCTTCGGCATGCGGCTCATGCCGCCAACCAGAACCACTTCATCGATTTCGGAAGCGGAAACGCCAGCATCCTTCAGGGCTGCCTTGCACGGTGCAACCGTGCGCTGGACGAGATCATCCACCAGGCTTTCGAACTTGGCGCGGGTCAGCTTCAGTGTCAGGTGCTTCGGACCGGAAGCATCTGCCGTGATGAAGGGCAGGTTGATTTCCGTCTGCTGCGAGGACGACAGCTCGATCTTTGCCTTTTCGGCAGCTTCCTTCAGGCGCTGCAGAGCCAGCTTGTCTGTCTTCAGGTCGATGCCGTTGTCCTTCTTGAACTCGGCTGCGAGGTACTCGACCAGACGCATGTCGAAGTCTTCACCACCGAGGAAGGTATCGCCATTGGTGGACTTTACTTCGAAGACGCCGTCGCCGATTTCCAGAACCGAGATATCGAAGGTGCCGCCGCCAAGGTCGTAGACAGCGATGGTCTTGCCATCCTTCTTGTCCAGACCGTAGGCCAGCGCTGCTGCCGTCGGCTCGTTGATGATGCGCAGAACTTCAAGACCAGCGATGCGGCCGGCATCCTTCGTGGCCTGGCGCTGCGCGTCGTTGAAGTAGGCGGGAACGGTGATGACGGCCTTCTCGACCTTTTCGCCCAGATAGGCTTCCGCAGTTTCCTTCATCTTCTGAAGAACCATGGCGGAAATCTGCGACGGGGAGTAGCCCTTGCCATTCGCCGTGACCCAGGCATCGCCATTGTCGCCGCGCGAAATTTCGAAAGGAACCAGAGCCTTGTCCTTTTCCACGGTCGGATCGTCATAACGGCGGCCGATCAGGCGCTTGACGGCAAACAGCGTGTTGGTCGGGTTCGTGACGGCCTGACGCTTGGCCGGCTGGCCAACGAGGCGCTCGCCGTCATCGCTGAAGGCGACCATGGAGGGTGTGGTGCGCGCACCTTCGGCGTTTTCGATAACCTTCGCGTCCTTGCCGTCCATGACGGCGACGCAGGAATTGGTTGTGCCAAGGTCGATGCCAATTACTTTTGCCATTTCTTCTCTCTCCTTTAAGCGAACTGTCGGAACCCCTTCAAAGGCATTCCACTGACAGTTCCTCGACTGGGATGGATTCGCAGCATCGGCTGCTGTCATGCGGCGTATATAAGGACCGGTTTTTCCGACTGCAAGGCGGGAACGCCCGCCGCCAGCACCAAAAAGTAACTGCCATTCGGGGTTTTCTCCCACAGCCGCAAGGGCCTGCCGCGCCAGTTGATGCGCCGCCTGCCGAAATGCCTCCGGGAGAGCCCTTTCACTGGCCCATGATGATGTCGAAAAGCGTGGTATCGCGGGGAGCGCGCCGCGGCGAGCCGCCGCCGATATCTCCCGGTGGTACCGGACCTTCCAGCACGGCATCCGGCGGTGCGCGCCCTTCCAGAACCGCATCCGGCGGCACAGGGCCATCCTGCGGCCCGCGATATTCCCGGTAATCGCGATAGTCCCGCTGCGGAACATCGCCCGGCGGCACCGTATAAGGATCGTTGCGCGGCTGCACCGCACGCTGCTGAACGGGCGGATAGGCAGGCTGGTTCCGCTGCTGGTAAACCGGAGGTTCCTGTTGCGGATAGGCTTGCGGATCATCGGCAGGCGGATAGGCCGCCTGGTTCTGCGGCATGGCACCTTCCGGCGGCGCATCGGGCGCAGGCGGGAAATCCTCATTGGTGGACGGACCGCCGCCTGGCAGAACGCCGGAGAGGAAGTCACCGAGCGTGGTCTGTGCCTCCGGTGCAGCCGGGCGAATGCCGACGCCGAAGAGAGGTGTTGGCTTGTAGCCCTCCAGCGCCGCCGTCATGTAATTTTTCCAGGTGCGGGCCGGAAGCCCGCCGCCCGTCACCTTCTTCATTGGCGTGCCGTCATCGTTTCCGAACCAGATGCCGGTCGTCATGGTGCTGGTAAAGCCGACGAAAATGGCATCGCGGAAGGATTGCGTGGTGCCGGATTTGCCCGCCGCCTGCCATTTGGCCAGCTGTGCCGCGCGGCCTGTGCCTTCCGTCATGACGCGGTTCAACATGCCATTCAGGTTGGCCACGACCTGTTCGCTGAGGACGCGTGGCGGACCGGAATAATCCGCCTCATAGAGAACCTTGCCGCTATTGTCGGTGATTCGGCTGACGAGATGCGGCGTGGCCTTCATGCCGCCATTCATGAAGGCGGCATAGGACGCGGTGAGTTCGACAAGCGTGACTTCCGACGTGCCAAGCGCGATGGAGGCATTGTCCTGCAGGTCGGATTCGACCCCCAGCCGATGGGCGAGCGAGATGACATTCTTCGGCCCCACCTGCATCACCAGCTGCGCCGCAATCGTGTTCAGCGAATGGGCAAGCGCCGTGGAAAGCGTGACCTGCCCACGATATTTCTGATCGTAGTTTTCCGGTGTCCAGGTGCCGATCTTGACGGGGCCATCCGTCATGATCGTATCGGGCCGGTAACCTGCTTCCAGCGCTGCGGCATAGACAAAGGGCTTGAAGGCCGAACCCGGCTGGCGCTTGGCCTTGGCTGCACGGTTGAACTGGCTATCGGCATAATCGCGCCCGCCGACCACGGCGCGGATCGCACCCGTTGCATCGACGGAGACGAGGGCGGCCTGCGAAGCGTTGACCTTCGCCCCTTCCTTTTCCAGCGCCTCCGTCAGAGCCTTTTCGGCGTCCTTTTCAAGACGCAGATCCAGCGTGGTCTGGACATTGATATCGGTCTTGACCTCACCCAGGATCGATTTGACCTCATCCATCACCATATCGGCGGCATAATGCTCAGCGCCGCTCCAATAGCGCTTGGCTTTGGCCGGAGGCTGCGACATGGCGGTCTTGATTTCATCTGCCGTGATGTAGCCTTCCTCGCGCATGGCACCCATGACCACTTGCGCACGCTCTTCCGCGGCCTTCGGATCCCGCGCCGGAGAAAGCCGGGTGGGTGCCTTGAGAAGGCCTGCGAGTGTCGCCGCTTCGGCCAGGTTCACATCGCGGGCGGATTTGCCGAAATAGCGCTGTGAGGCGGCTTCCACACCATAGGCGTTCGAACCGAAGAACATCCGGTTCAGATATAGGGCGAGGATCTGATCCTTGGTGAACTTGTGCTCCAGCCAGAAGGACAGGAGGACTTCCTGGATCTTGCGCTCGAAGGTGCGCTCCGGCGAAAGAAACAGGTTCTTCGCCAGCTGCTGCGTGATCGTCGAGCCGCCCTGAATGCTCTGGCCGGTGAGATTGTTGACGAAAGCACGCGCAAGACCCAGAGGATCGACGCCGAAGTGATAGTAGAAGCGCCTGTCTTCAATGGAAATCACCGCCTGGGGAATGAAGGGCGACATTTCCTCCAGCGCTATGGCTTCGCCGCCCGTGGTGCCGCGATTGGCAACCAGAGTGCCATCCAGCGCGGTGATCTTGACGTTTGGCGGCCGGTCGGGAATGGCCCAGGTGCTGGCCGAGGGCATTTGCGCCGCATAATAGGCAACGAGACCGCCAATGCCGATGGCCACCCAGATGCCAAGCACGATGCACCAGTAGATGAGCCTGCGGATCGAGGCGAAAAGGCCTCTGCGGGCCGGCTTGGCGCGCTTTGGCGCACGACGGCGCTTGCGGGCGGGACGCTCGTCCTCCTCCTCTTCATCGTCGTCTTCGAAATCATCGAAATCCCGTTCGATTGCGCGTTTGCGCCGGGGCGGATCCTCACGCTCTTGACGTGTTCTGCGCGGCTGCGCGCGACCGGAAATGCGGTCATCGGCGTCAATCCGAACTTCATCTTCTGCCCGTTCGTCCGATCCGAAGGACGGCTCAACGCGTTCGCCCGATTTCTTTCCCGATGCCATGTACCCCGGTCGTGCTCCCCAGCTCGAACATCATGATCCGCGACATCCAGAAGGACATCACCGTTTTGTCTTCTCCATGCGTGGAGTTGGCGCTTTTCGCAATGATTTAGAAGCGTTATCTCGCCTTGCAGCGTAAATGCGGCGATTTAAGGGGGCGTTAAGCACCTGGAACGCGTGAAAATTGCGTTCATGGCCCGGCATACGATCAATGCAGGGCGAGCCTTCTACTTATTAGATCAATCTAAATCATCTATGAATAATGAGAGTTGCCACGTCTTTGCCATGAATTAGATTTAGCCGCTCTTGTGCGGGTAGACGGTCCCCAGGGAGCGGATGTGGCGCGACGGAACCGCCATGGAGCCCTTTCGAGCCCTATGGAACCCACGCCAGCTTTTTCAGGTTCAGGATCGTGCCCCGTGAGAGTCGGGGGGTCTTTCAAGGATAGTGCGGCAGGGGGTCTCGAAGGCTGCCGGATGGATGGAGGTGTTCGTGCGTTCACAACCGGTACGACGTCCCGTGGGACCAGACCAGCTGTCCTTGTTGCAGCAGGTCTTCGATACGGCATGCAATCAATACCAGATCGGCAAGGACACGCCGGACGGAGAAGCGCTTGCCGTCATTCTGGTCAATTCCCTGCAAAAAGGCATGGACGAGAAGGAGGCACTGGCCTCGCTTGCCGAAACCATGGCACACAGCCGTTAAGGCATAATGCGCAGAACCGTGTAACGGTTTTGCGTCAATGGTCTCAGTTAGAACGGCCCGCGCAAAAATGAGAGACGCGTTACCTTAAAGACCTGAAGCGTGAGCCGCGACGCCTTATAGCTCGCGACGCGCTTTGCGCATCCCACCTCGTCACTCCCTTCGATCCCCGCGCCCTTGATGCCGGCTTGTCAAACGCGCGGAACCTATTTCCGCCTCGTTAGTTGACCGGCATCTTGACCATCAACAAGGAGTTCACGGGATGATCGAAGCTGGAAGAAATTCCTCGCTGGAAGCGCGCGGCGAGCGCATTGCGGGCGAAGCGGACGACGCCATGCGGGCCGAAATTTCCGCGCTGCGCAAGGAAATCGAGCATATTCGTGCCTCGCTCTCCGATTTTGGTGCCGATACCTATGAGACGGTCAAGGGCAAGGCTTCGGAAGCTGCCCATTATGTTCAGGAAGAGGCAACATCGGTTGCGGGCGTGATTCGCGAACATCCTGCCACGGCCGGAACCCTGCTGACGCTGGTTGGCGGCATCGGCTTTGCCATCGGCTATCTTGTGGCAACCACGTCCCTTGAACAGAAGCAGGCCTGGTATCGCCGCTACTATTGAGCGGCCTCGGACGCCTCTGCCTCGCGCGGGGGCTGGCACACATCCACCCAGGTGGCGGAGGTCAGCTCCGCCATTCTTTCCGGTGTGATGCGAACGGCGGCATTGATGGCCCCCGCAGCCGGAACGACGATCTCGAAGCGCTTCAGCGATTCATCGCAGTAGATGGCAAGCGGTTCCAGAACGCCAAAGGGGCAAACGCCTCCGACGGGATGGCTTGTTCTGGCAACCACTTCATCCGCATCCAGCATTCGGGGCTTGGCGCCGAACCGATCGCGAAATTTCCGGTTATCCAGCCGGCTCATGCCCGATGTCACCAGAAGCAGCACCTCATCCCCCGCCCGCAGGCAGATTGTCTTGGCGATCTGGTCCGGTTCCACCCCGTGAGCATCTGCTGCCAGCGCGACGGTTGCGGAACTCGCTTCCGTTTCAATGACATGAATATCCGGGGCGTGACGGGCGAAAAATTCTTTAACGGATGCAAGGCTCATACCCGCCAAGCTAACCAAGCTTTCCGAATGTGACAAGCATTTGAACACGGGTTGAAGAAGCTATGAGGAAAATGCATTGCTGCACTGCGAAAAACTGACTTTTTTTTAAGCGATAATTTGATAATGTTCAAACATCGACAGACGCACTCCTCCTCCCAGTGTCTGTCGAAGGGACCAGCAACACCTCCTCCTCCCAGTTGCTGGCCAGTATCAGAAGCCCGGCGTATCCTCCTCCCACGCCGGGCTTCTTCTATTTTCAGGAGGAGTTTGAACCCCTTGAGCCAGCTTGACATTTGCGCCAAGGCAGGGCTAACTTCCTCGGCATCGATATTTGTTTGACTGTGGCACTACAGCGCTCATTCGCGCTGACGACGACCCTTCCCTCAAATACGACCTTCCACGCTTTCATCGTTTGCGCGGTGAGAGCAAAGTCAACGTTGCGAGTGAAAGGACATCGTAATGGCTACTGGTACTGTAAAGTGGTTCAATGCAACCAAGGGCTTCGGCTTCATCCAGCCTGACGACGGCGCTGCCGACGTTTTCGTGCACATCTCTGCTGTTGAGCGCGCTGGAATGGCTGGCCTCAAGGACGGCCAGAAGATCGCTTACGAACTGGTCACCGACCGTCGTTCGGGCCGCGTTTCGGCTGACAGCCTGCAGGCTGCTTGATTCGTTTTTAAAACGAATTGTTGGAATTTTGAATGGCGCCCTTGCAATCGCGGGGCGCCATTCCCATTTCAGGATCAAGCGGCAACCGATCCGTTCTCCTGAAGGATGTAAAATGCCTTCAATGCCTTTCGAAGAGAGACAATTTCGTTAACGATTTGTTAACCTTCTTGAGAGACCATGAGAACATGAAAATGCGCTGATGCAAATCGGTGCTGTCGGAAAGCCGGACCTGTTTCGGAAACTGACCACGGATGTACTGGCAGAATCGAAATAGGCAGGAAAAGGTCGGGTTCATCCCCGGCCTTTTTGCTTTTCTGGATCCTTGTGGGAAAGGCCTGGTCCCTCCTTGATGTGGCAGGGACCAGACAGCCAGGCTCTTGAGCGAATTAAAGCGCCGCCAGGATGCGAATCCAGGAACGGATGCCCTTATGGAATGAATTGAGATCGTATTTCTCGTTGGGCGAATGGATGCGATCATCGATCAGGCCATAGCCGACGAGGAGCGAATCCATGCCGAGATAGGTCTGGAAATCGCCGACGATCGGGATTGAGCCCCCCATGCCGACGACCACAGCCGGCTTTGGCCATTCATCGGAAAGGGCTGCCTTGGCTTTGGTGAGCACCGGCGAATCGTAAGAAAGCTGGATGGCCGGTGATGCCCCGTGCTCCTGGAATTCGACGCGGCAATCGGAGGGAATTTTGGAGCGGATATAGGCGCGGAAGCTCTCGCGGATCTTGTCCGGGTCTTGCTCGCCCACAAGGCGGAAGGAGACCTTGGCGGAAGCCTGTGCGGCAATGACCGTCTTGAAGCCTTCGCCGGTATAGCCACCCCAGATGCCGTTTACTTCGCAGGTGGGGCGCGCCCAGGTGAGTTCGAGAACGGAACGTCCCTTTTCGCCGGATGGCTCGGACAGGCCCACTTCGCCCAGGAAGGTCTTTGCGTCGCGGCCAAGCGTTTCCCAGCTTGCCTTGATGTTTTCCGGCGTTTCTTCCACACCATCATAAAAGCCCGGCAGGGTGACGCGGCCCGTTTCGTCACGCAGGCCGGCAAGCGCCGTTGTCAGTATATGGATAGGGTTGGCAGCAGCACCGCCGAAGAGGCCGGAGTGAAGGTCGCGATCGGCTGCGAAGACGGTGATTTCCTCGCCAACGAGGCCGCGAAGCGTGGCGGCAATAGCGGGAGTTTGCGTATCCCACATGCTGGTATCGCAGACCAGGGCGAATTCCGCCTTCAACTCATCCGCATTGGCCTCCAGGAAGGGCTTGAGAGAGGGGGAACCCGATTCTTCCTCACCCTCGAACAGGATGGTGATGCGGACGGGAAGCGAACCCGCAACCTCCTTATAGGCACGGCAGGCTTCAACGAAGGTCATGAGCTGGCCCTTGTCGTCCGAGGTGCCGCGTCCGGTCAGCACTTTGCGACCATTGCCGATATCCTTCACCTTCGGATCGAAGGGATCGTTTTCCCAAAGCTCGATGGGATCGACCGGCTGAACATCGTAATGGCCGTAGAAGAGAACATGCGGCGCATCCGGGCGACCGGCCTCATGATGGGCAACGACCATGGGGTGGCCGGGGGTATCCCGCAGGGAGGCGGTGAAGCCAAGCCCATTCAGTTCTGCAACCAGCCATTCCCCCGCCTTGCGGCATTCGGCCTTATAGGCGGGATCGGTGGAGATGGAGGGAATGCGAACCAGCTCGAACAGGCGCTCAAGGCTTGCGGTGAGGTTTTTATCGGCCTGTTCGAGAATGGGGGAGAGATCGGTCATGCGGATCAGCCTTGCAATTTTGCGTGCGAAATAGAGTGCCAGCTTTCGCGCGACCCTTGGCCTTGCGTCAGCGGTGCGCCGTTTTAGCAAACGACGAAGAGGTACCCTAAGCATGTCGCGCAAAAGTGTGAAGCGGTTTTGCGGTCACGACATGCTTGGAAGGAAGCATGTCGCGCAAAAGTGTGAAGCGGTTTTGCGGTCACGACATGCTTGGAAGGAAGCATGTCGCGCAAAAGTGTGAAGCGGTTTTGCGGCGCTGATGCTTCACGCCGGAGGGGCGGGAGGGGACGCTGCTTGTTCGGTAGACGTGGCTTCAAGACGGCGCGCATTGGCCAGCGCCATGCGCATGTACTCTTTCAGAAGCTCCTTTTCGAAGCGCCGGAAACCTCCGAAAAGATCGCCATCTGCCTGGTTGGCGGCATCGGTTGCCAAGGGTTCGAGGGAGCGGCCGTGGTCTGTCAACTCGATAATCTGCGCCCGCCGATCCTTCGGGTGCGGGCGGCGGGCAATGAGCCCGTCGCGCTCCATGCGGGCCAGCGTGTTGGCAAGGGTGGCCTGCTCGATATCGAGCCTGTGCAGCAATTGCCGCTGGGTGACCCCATCTTCCTGCCAGAGGGATTGAAGAACCGGAAATTGACCGGGCGAGAAGCCGAGCGACGCTGCCCGCTTTTGCAAGGCGCGTGAAAGGCTCTTGGCAAGTTGGCTGGCCAGGTAAAGGGTGGAATCTGCGTTCTCGAAGGTCATTGGCAGGGCAAACCTGATTCGACAGCATGAGATGTATCGCAGCGTATGCTCTTGCAGGGACTTTGGGAATGGTAAATGCAAAACCGCCACGACCGGGGAGGGGATCGGTCGTGGCGGTGATTGAAGGACAAAGGCCCGGAGAGGGGGTGAGGCCTTTGTCCGGCCTGACGCGGCGGGGGACAAGCCGACAATCAGGCTGCGGCGTGATCAATCGCCGATGCCTGAGAGATGGCCACACAAAAGCGCCCCTTCAAGGGAAGGCAGATTACAATTGAGTAACGTTCCGGTGAACGCGCTAGGAGTGGGCAAATTGCTGGAAGCAGAGGCACTTTTTCGAAGCGGCAATGTGCGCGAGGATAGACCTTTTCCGTGAGGCAGGGTATCCATCCTCTCATGAAAAAAGGCGATCATCTCTTCCTCGTGGACGGCTCCGGTTTCATCTTCCGCGCCTTCCATGCCCTGCCACCGCTGACGCGCAAGACGGATGGTCTGCCCGTGGGAGCCGTCTCCGGTTTCTGCAACATGCTGTGGAAGCTGTTGACCAATGCCCGCGACACCAATGTGGGTGTAACGCCGACGCATTTCGCCGTCATCTTCGATTATTCGTCGAAAACCTTCCGCAAGGAGCTTTATGACGGATACAAGGCCAATCGATCTGCGCCGCCGGAAGAGCTGGTGCCGCAATTCGGCCTGATCCGCCAGGCGACGCGCGCCTTCAACCTTCCCTGCATAGAGACGGACGGGTTCGAAGCCGACGATATCATTGCCACCTACGCCCGCGCTGCGGAGGCCATTGGTGCGGATGTTACCATCATCTCCTCCGACAAGGATCTGATGCAGCTGGTGACGCCGAATGTCCACATGTACGACAGCATGAAGGACAAGCAGATCGGCATTCCGGATGTCATCGAAAAATGGGGCGTGCCGCCGGAAAAGATGATCGACCTGCAGGCGCTTGTCGGCGATTCTGTCGACAATGTGCCGGGCATTCCCGGCATCGGCCCCAAGACGGCTGCCCAGCTTCTGGAGGAGTTCGGCGATCTGGACACGCTGCTGGCCCGTGCGGGGGAGATCAAGCAGGTCAAGCGCCGCGAAAACATCATTGCCAATGCCGATCTGGCCCGCCTTTCGCGCCAGCTGG
The DNA here is from genome assembly GCF_042680945.1 of Affinirhizobium helianthi. Lineage (NCBI taxonomy): Bacteria > Pseudomonadati > Pseudomonadota > Alphaproteobacteria > Hyphomicrobiales > Rhizobiaceae > Affinirhizobium > Affinirhizobium helianthi. Next base: position 75,916 of record NZ_JBHUEQ010000004.1, read on the forward strand.
TGGAGCTTCGCACCGATGTGCCGCTGGATATGCCGCTCGATGCGCTGGTTCTGGAAAAGCAGGATGGGCCAAAGCTCGTTGCCTTCCTCAAGGCGATGGAATTTGGAACGCTGACGCGCCGTGTGGCGGAAGCCTGCGACTGCGATGCCAGCGTCATCGAACCGGCAGAGGTTCTGGTGGAATGGGGTGCCACGGCGCATGGCCCGGATCTCGACCCCGGTGTTGAGCATAATCAGGATCTTTCGAAGACCGATGCTACGGCTGTGGCTGGTGCTTCTGACATTGCAGGCGGTGCACGTGCGGTGGATGTTGCGGCTGCACGGCACGAAGCCTTCTCCACCCACAAGATCGATCACAGCGGCTATGCGACCATCCGAGACGTGGAGACGCTGAAGCTTTGGATCGCGGCGGCGAAGGAAACGGGTCTTGTTGGCTTCGATACGGAAACGACATCGCTCGATCCCATGCAGGCGGAACTGGTGGGCGTTTCGCTTGCCATTCAGGACAATACGCAAAGCCCGAATTCCGGCAATGTGCGCGCCGCCTATCTGCCGCTTGCCCACAAATCCGGCGGCAATGAAGATCTGTTCAGCGAAGGGCCGAAGCTCGTTGAAAACCAGGTTCCGATGGCTGAGGGACTGGCGCTTTTGAAGGAGCTTCTGGAAGATCCTTCCGTGCTGAAGGTCGCGCAGAACCTGAAATATGATTACCTCGTCATGAAGCGGCACGGCATTACCATGCAAAGCTTCGACGATACCATGCTGATCTCCTATGTGCTGGAGGCCGGTGCCGGAAATCATGGCATGGATGCGCTTTCCGAGCGCTGGCTGGGCCACACGCCGATTGCCTATAAGGACGTGGCGGGTTCCGGCAAATCCGCCGTGACATTCGACCGGGTCGATATTGAAAAGGCAACCGCCTATGCGGCGGAAGATGCCGATGTGACGCTGCGGCTCTGGCTGGTTCTGAAGCCACGCCTTGCGGCAGAAGGACTGACCCGCGTTTACGAGCGGCTGGAGCGGCCTCTGGTGCCGGTTCTGGCGCATATGGAAGAGCGCGGCATCACCATCGACCGACAGATCCTCTCGCGGCTTTCGGGCGAACTGGCCCAGAAGGCGGCAAGCTTCGAAGACGAGATTTACGAGCTGGCGGGTGAGAAGTTCAATATCGGCTCACCGAAACAGCTGGGCGATATCCTGTTCGGCAAGATGGGCCTTCCCGGCGGATCGAAAACCAAGACCGGGCAGTGGTCGACCTCGGCGCAGGTGCTGGAAGACCTTGCAGCGCAGGGCGAGCCATTGCCGCGCAAGATCGTGGACTGGCGCCAGCTCACCAAGCTGAAATCCACCTATACGGATGCGTTGCCAACCTATGTGCATCCGCAAACGAAGCGGGTACACACCTGCTATTCTCTGGCATCCACCACGACGGGGCGGCTTTCCTCCTCCGAACCGAACCTGCAGAACATTCCGGTGCGCAATGCCGAAGGCCGCAAGATCCGCACCGCCTTCATCTCTACGCCCGGCCACAAGCTGATTTCGGCGGATTACAGCCAGATTGAATTGCGGGTGCTGGCCCATGTGGCGGACATACCGCAACTGCGGCAGGCCTTTGCCGATGGCATCGATATTCATGCCATGACAGCTTCCGAAATGTTCGGCGTGCCGGTGGCGGATATGCCAGCCGAAGTGCGCCGCCGGGCGAAGGCCATCAATTTCGGCATTATCTACGGCATTTCCGCTTTCGGTCTTGCCAATCAGCTGTCGATCGAGCGATCCGAAGCAGGCGACTACATCAAGAAGTATTTCGAGCGCTTCCCCGGCATCCGGGATTACATGGAAAGCACCAAGGCCTTTGCGCGCGAACACGGCTATGTGGAGACCATATTCGGCCGCCGCGCCCATTACCCGGAAATCAAATCATCCAACCCGTCCGTGCGGGCGTTCAACGAGCGCGCGGCGATCAATGCGCCCATTCAGGGATCGGCTGCCGACATCATTCGCCGCGCCATGATCCAGGTCGAACCGGCGCTCAACGCGGCCGGCCTTGGCGAGCGCGTGCGCATGCTGCTTCAGGTGCATGACGAACTGATCTTTGAGGTTGAAGACGAGGCAATCGAGGCAGCCATGCCGCTCATCGTGGAAACCATGGAACAGGCATCCATGCCCGCGCTGCACCTGCGTGTGCCGCTGAAGGTGGATGCGCGGGCTGCGGCCAATTGGGACGAAGCCCACTGAAGCCAGTTTCGCTCAGACGGCTTGAGCGAAACGAAGCACTCAGATCAGATGCGATCAGTCAGATATGATCAGTCATGCGTGACACGTGGGGGCGTGACACGTGGGGGCGCCACGCCGAGCGCGCTCAGTTCGGGCGCGCTCAGTTCGGGGGCGCTCAGTTCGAGGGCGCTCAGTTCGGGCGCGCGTAGAGACTTTCCATCGCAACACCCAGCAGATGCTGTGCGTAATCCCGGGCTGCATTTCGAGTGATGCTGGAAACCCCCAGTTCCGTGCAACGCTGGTCCACCGTCTCAACGATCAGGCCAGCCATGCCCTGGGCGGCCTGCGTATCTGCATTCTCCGAGGTGTCCAGTGCCATGGCCAGGGCAGACATGGATACAATCTCAAGGACAACAATCCGCGCCTCAAGGGCGGTGAGCCGTTCATCAAGCGGATCGCTCTTCGGATTGAAGCTAAGGCGAGCTTCATTCATTCTTTCTCTCCAAGCGCGAGTAGTTTTTTTACTCTGCTTCTCCCAGTTGTGCGTAAGGTTCAGAACTATAATGGTATTCTAACATTTTGTTATATATGGGAATGTAGAACTCATTCTGACCTATTTTTGAGAAAATGGAACCCGTATATCGGAACTCCTTGTTGCGCCTCAGCGCGAAAGTGCCACTACTCTAGAGCATAACAAGCATATTTGAGAAGGCTAAAGTTCCGCGGGAGGATCTGGAATTCGGAATTTCGCACATAATTGCTGCGGAGAGGCTAATTATGAATATTTATTACGTGAGCTATACTCAACTCGACATATGATTGCCTGGCGGGCGCTGCTCCTTTATGAAGCCGCTACATAGTCCCGGATGATGGAAATGAAAGCCAGCCCCGCCTTCTCCGGCGCTTCGCTGTTGTCGATTGTCCAGGTTTGGCATGAAATTGCCGTCTCGGTGGGGCGGTGGCTGAGTCGTGCGGCGATCTGCGCGTGGCTTTCGCGACCCCGCATGGCCAGTCGCGCCGCCAGAATCTCCGGACGGGCTGTGATTTCAACCACGGCCACACGCGGGAAGGCGATGAGGAACAGAGGCAGTGCCGAGCGGGAGCCATTGACGATCAGACAGGGCGCGGTGTTCAGCTCTTCCCGGCTTTCGTAGGGAATGCCGTAGCACAGGCCATGCGCCCGCCAGGAAACGGCGAAGCCGCCGGATGCTTCATGCGCAAGGAACGCATCGGGATCGACTGGCCTATGGTCTTCACCACCGGCATCCTGCGGGCGCGTGATCCAGCGTCGAACGAACCGCACGCGCGCATCGGCGGCAAAGTGCCTGGCAGCATGGGCGATCACGGTGTCCTTGCCGACGCCGCTTGGACCGACCACGACGATCAGTATGCCCGTTGATGGCTTGCCAATGCTCATGACCATTGCGCCTTACGCCACGCGTTGTCCGGCTCTCCAGACGGCGCGACAGACGGGAACGCCGTCCTGACGATGAACGCGCACGAGATCCGCGCGCAAACCAACCTCGATACGGCCCCTGTCGCTCATCCCGATCCCTCGTGCGGGATTATCTGTCACCATGGCGATAGCCTCAGGCAGGCTCAGTGCCTCGATGGAATCTGCCAGGATAAAGGGAGCATGGAGAAGGCTGAAAGGCACATAATCCGAAGACAAAACGTCCAGCAGACCTCTCTGCGCCAGATCCCGCGCGGCGATATTGCCGGAATGCGATTTGCCGCGCACCACATTCGGTGCTCCCATCAGCACAAGCATTCCCGCCTCATGCGAGGCCCGGGCAGCGTCGATGCTGGTGGGAAATTCCGCCACCTTCACATTGTGGCTCACAGCCTCCTCAACGTGCTCCAGCGTCGCGTCATCGTGGCTGGCAACGGTGATGCCACGCTCGTTGCACAGGGCGGCGAGCGCATTGCGGTGGCGGGTGGAATAGCGGGCAGAACCTTCAATGCGCCGCTGCGTGAAGGCTTGGAATTCCTCCTCGTTCAACCCGCGCTTGGTTTTGTAGAAGTAGATGTACTGGTCGAGGGTCTGGAACTGCCGCTGCCCCGGCGCATGGTCCATCAAGGAGACCAGCCTGACATTGGGATCGTTCTCGAAATCGGAAAACTGATCCAGAACATCCGGGCAGGGGACTTCGCAGCGCAGATGGAAGAAATGCTGGCTCCTGAGGCGTCCGGCTTTCTGTGCCTCATCGATGACGGAGGCGATAGAGCGCATTTCGCCACGCGGAAAGCCGCCAGCCTCATCCGAGCCGAGGCGCAGACAATCGAGAACCGTGGTAATGCCGGATGTGGCGATCTGCGCATCATGCGCCTGAAGTGCCGCCATCTGATCCCATCGGACACCGGGACGCGGCGCGTAATGGGTCTCCAGATGATCGGTGTGAAGTTCAACCAGTCCTGGAAGGATGAAATCGCCTTCGACATCCTCGCCGGTGTGACTTAAGCCTTCGCTGACATCGCAGATCATACCATCCCTGATCAGGATCGAACCGTGGACGATGTCATCTCTGAGAACGATACGCGCATTGGTGAAGACCTGTTCGCGACTCATGCCGTTTCTCCTCGTCCCTTCAGCGCGAGACAGCGCTGAACGTAAAATGGCTGGCCCGATTCGTGTTCCACGAAAAGGCCCAGATGCTCGACGGCGAGCGGCTTTCCCAGAAAATCGCTGAACTGCTCCTCCAGCAGGCTGCGCACCAGAGGCTTGCAATCCTCTGCCACCGCGCCTGTCAGTGTCATGTGGAAGCGGAACTCCTCAAACACGTAAGGGTAGCCCCATGTCTGCAGCAAATCCCTTTGCCGGGGTTTGAGGCTTTCCGGCCTGCGCTTTGCCAGTTCCGCCACAGAAAGCGGTGCCCGCCAAGGTTCGAAAGCCCGCACCACGCGATCGCACAGTGCATTGATGCCCTCGCTGCCGCCCGCACAGGTGAGCGCGAAGAAGGGCCCGATCTCGGCAAGCTCCAGACGCGGGATGGTGGCCGGTTGTTCCTGCGCACAATACTGTTCGAAAAAACTGCCAAGGGTGGCCGCAGTGCGGTCCTCACTCAAGCGAAACGGAGCTTTCAGCGTGGCATGAAAGCCGTAGCGTGCAGGCTCGCTGACCAGTTCCTGCCATTGCCCACCGGAAAGCCTTGTGCAGGGCGAATCCTGTTCATCTGTCCTGGCAGAGAAAGCGTTTCGGCCAAGCCAGTGACTGGCGGCCCTTGTCAGCGGATGGTCTTCCGGAGGCGTAAAATAAACCGCATAGCGCATGAGGGAGCAAAGCACCTGTGTTTCTGTTCATCAACTTGTAAGCGGTGAAAGGGTGCGCGGTCAAAAGCCAATCGCGACAGCAGGCCGGCCCGGATCGCAAGGACCGGACGGGCAAGATTATGCCTTTGGCTGCAACAAAAGAGGGGCCTCGTGCATTGACTGTTCGAAACGAAGGAGAAAAGCCATGGATGTTACGATCCTGATGACCACCTTCATCTCGGTCTTTGCGGCAAGCGGTATTCTGACCGCCTACTGGTACGCCAAGTAATCACGCGCCGAGCAAGCGGGCGCGATGAGCCTTGAGACGACTGGATATTCCAACGTCATGGATGTGGTGCTGATGCGTGTAAGCATGACCCCATACCCTGCCGGACTTCCCCTGGTCCGGACATAAAGCGACCCCGGTTTAACCGGGGCCGCTTTTTTCGATCTCAGTGCGCGCCGGACATATCGCCCAGCACCTGCTTGGACGCGACGGTGGAATCGGCGTTCAGCTTGTAGACCATGGGTACGCCCGTCGCGAGGTTGAGCTTGAGGATCTCTTCCTTGGAGAGACGATCCAGAACCATGACCAGCGAGCGCAGCGAGTTGCCATGCGCGGCAACCAGAACCGTCTGGCCCTTCAGGACGCGCGGCAGAATTTCCGTCAGGTAATAGGGCCAGACGCGTGCGCCGGTATCGCGCAGGCTTTCGCCACCCGGAGGCGGTACGTCGTAGGAACGACGCCAGATATGGACCTGCTCCTCGCCCCACTTCTCGCGGGCATCATCCTTGTTCAAACCGGACAGATCGCCATAGTCACGCTCGTTCAGCGCGATATCGCGGATCGTTTCCAGGTTTGGCTGGCCGACCTTTTCCAGAACGATGCGGCAGGTATCCTGAGCGCGCTTCAATTCCGAGGTGAAGGCGATATCGAACTTGATGCCGGTATCGGCCAGCGCCTGGCCGCCAGCCGTGGCTTCCTGAACGCCAAGCTCGGTCAATTCCGGGTTTTTCCAGCCGGTGAACAGGTTTTTGAGGTTCCAGTCGCTCTGGCCGTGCCGGACGAGGACGAGGGTACCGCTCATGAATGCCTCCACAAAATTTCAATTCGTCAGTGATTGAGCCCGAGAACATCGAGCATGGTGTAAAAGCCCGGCTTTTGCGGGTGTGCCCAAAGCGCTGCCGCAACGGCGCCGCGTGCGAAGATGGAACGATCCTGGGCGCTGTGAGAGAGCGTGACCAATTCGCCTTCGCCGGCCAGAATGACGGAATGTTCGCCAATCACCGAGCCGCCGCGCAAGGTTGCAAAGCCGATGGTGCCCGCTTCACGCGCGCCGGTATGGCCATCGCGCACGCGCACGGAATGCTCCTTCAGCGCGATACCGCGTCCCTTGGCCGCCGCTTCGCCCAGCAGCAGGGCGGTGCCGGATGGCGCATCCACCTTGTGCTTGTGATGCATTTCGAGAACCTCGATATCCCAGCCGGAGGCGGGGAGCGCTCTTGCCGCCTGCTCTGCCAGGACGCCGAGAAGATTGACGCCAAGGCTCATATTGCCGGACTTGACCACCCGCGCATGGCGGGCGGCGGCAAGGATCTTTTCCTCATCCGCTTCCGAGCAGCCGGTGGTGCCGATGACGTGCACGATGCGCGCCTGTGCCGCAAGACCGGCAAAATTCACAGTGCTGGCAGGGGAGCTGAAATCAATCACGCCATCGGCATGCAGAAAAGCCTCCAGCGGATCGGATGTGACGGGCACGCCGACAAAGCCCGCCCCTGCCAGTTCGCCCGCATCCTTGCCGATGAAGGCAGATGTTTCCCGCTCGACGGCGGCATGAAGTTTGACACCCGGTGTCTGCTGGATGACGCGGATGATTGTTTGGCCCATGCGCCCTGCAGCGCCCACGACCACCAGCTTCATGTCATGCTCGCTCATGCGAAAATCCGGCTCCGTTAAATAAGATCAGTTCGGTGATTGCAAATTGTTGAGGCGAGCGTAGAGCCCGTCCCGCCGGCGCGCAAGCTCTTCATGGCTGCCTTCTTCCGCAACACGGCCGTCCGCCATCACCACGATCTTGTCTGCCTTGACGATGGTGGAAAGCCGATGCGCCACCACAACCACTGTGCGACCGTTCATGGCGCTTTCCAGGGCCTTCTGAACGGCTGCTTCAGACTCGTTATCGAGAGCCGAGGTTGCCTCATCGAGCAGCAGGATGGGGGCATTGCGCACAAGCGCGCGCGCAATGGACAACCGCTGACGCTGGCCACCCGACAGGGTGACGCCGTTTTCGCCGACCGGGGTATCGTAACCCATGGGCTGCGCGAGGATGAAATCATGGGCATAGGCGAGCTTTGCCGCCTCTTCCACATCCTGGTCTGTGGCTTCCGGGCGACCGTAGCGAATATTGTCGCGGATCGTGCCTTCGAACAGATAGGGCTGTTGCGACACATAGGCCAAGTGGCGACGCAGCGACGATTTCGTGACCTTCGCAATATCCTGTCCGTCAATCAGGATCGTGCCATCCGCCGGATCGTAGAACCGCGGAATGAGGGAAATGATCGTAGATTTGCCAGCACCCGACGGGCCAACCAATGCGGTGGTTTTTCCACCTTCCGCCGTGATGTTGACGCCCTTGAGGATCGGCTCCTTTGCATTGTAGCCGAAGACCACATTGCGCAGCTCGATTTCGGCCTTCGTGACCACAAGATCCTTGGCGTCCGGGTGCTCCCGTTGCAGCGGCTGCAAATCCAGAAGCTCGTAGATCATCCGCGCATTGACGACCGCACGTTCCATCTGCACTTGCAGCTTGGCAAGGCGGCGTGCCGGATCATAGGCCATCAAAAGGGCGGTGACGAAGGAGAAAAAGGCACCCGGAGGCACATCATTGTAAATGGAGCGGAAGGCCGCATAGGCGAGAACACTGGCAATCGCAAAGCCCGCAAAGCTCTCGGTGAGCGGCGAGGTGCGCTCGGTGAGCCGTGCAATACGGTTGGCACGGTTTTCCGCTGCATCGATGATCGTGTTCACCTTGCGGCTGAGTTCCTGCTCCATGGTGAAGGATTTCACGATAGAGATGCCCTGGATCGTCTCCTGCATCGCACCGACGACATGGCTGTTGAACTCGACCGATTCCTTGGTGGCGCTGCGCAAGCGCTTTGACACATAACGCAAGGCCCACAGCAGCGGCGGCGCCACGAAAAAGACGATCAGTGACAGGATCCAGTCCTTGCTGATCATCACGCCGATAAGCGCAATCAGCGTGAGAAAGTCGCGTGCAAGCGATGTCACCGTCAAATTCAGGACGTCGCGAATGCCCATGACATTCTGGCTGATCTGGGCCGCCAGATGCGCGGAGCGGGATTCGTTATAGAAACCTACCGACAGCTTCATAAGATGGTCGTAAATTCGGCGCTGATAGACGGCGACGATATTGTTACCGATCTTGGAAAGCGTGGTGGCTTCGAAATAGGAGGCAAAACCACGGATGAGAAAGGCGACGAAAATCGAGCCGCAGATGATCAGGACGAGATCGGCCCGTTTGTTGGCGAAGGCCTCGTTGACGACCGATTCCATGATCCAGGCGGTAAAAGCGGTCGATGCCGCCACGAGGATGAGGCAGCTGATCGCAAAAGCATAGCCCTTAATGTGGTCGCGGCCATTCTCTGCGATGATGCGCTTCAAGACGCCGGTCACCGTGTCTGAATCCACGCGGGCCTGTCCGTTTCTGTCTTTTTCGACTGCTTTCAAAAGCACTGTCCCATTTGACGCCACGGCAGACATGCCGTTTTCCCCGGTCTTAACCAGTCGCAGCGTGCTTGGCTAGCAGGGCGGCCCTACTTCAGCATGCTGTTGCCGCCCGGTGTTCCCCGGCTGCAACAGGCATGTTGCTCTCAATCATGCCTGCCAGCGGCGGCCATCCATGGAAATACCGAAGTGTTCCGGTGTCCGCGCAAAGAAAGCAAGCCCCGCCAGCGCGGCTTGGGGATGCGTGACAATGAAGGTCGGGATCTGCCGCATCATGGCCTGATGCGGGGCCTTGTCCTCAAAGGCAGCACGGAATTCCGGGCGCTTGAAAGCAGGCAGGATCTTCTGGCTGATGCCGCCAGCGATATAGACGCCGCCTTTCGCCATCAGGATCAGGGCCATGTCGCCTGCAAGGCGGCCAAGATAGGTGACGAAAAGGGAAAGCGTTTCCGCTGCCTGGGGATTGCTGCCGGACAGCCCGTGCGAAGAGATATCCGCCGGATCGGTAAACTGCGGCTCGATGCCATCGGCCATGCAGATGGCACGATAGAGATGCACCATGCCGCGCCCGCAGAGGATCTGCTCGCCGGAAATGCGCCCGTCAATGGCTTCGATATGCGGGAAGATCTGATAATCGCGGTCGCTGCGCGGACCCATATCCACGTGGCCGCCTTCGCCGGGAACCGGAAACCACATGTCGCGGGCATGAATGAGGCCGGCAACGCCAAGGCCGGTGCCCGGACCAAGCACGGCACGCGATGCCACGGGTGCTTTCGTCAAGGGGCCGATGGCAGCACGATCATTTTCCGAAAGCGAGGCTGCGGCCAGCGCCTGCGCCTCGAAATCATTGATGACCAGCACATCGCGGAAGCCCAGTTCGCTGATCAGCTGGCGTGGACGCACCACCCAGTTGCAGTTCGTCAGCGGAATGTCATCGTCCTGGATAGGACCGGCAATGGCAAGAATGGCGGAATGGGGCTGGCGTGAGGTCTTGTCCAGCACCTGTGTCTGAATCGCCTCGTCAAGCGTGGCGAAATCCGCCGTGCGCACATTCGGAAATTGCTGCGGTTCCGCAAAAACATCCGTGAGGATCCAGAAGCGGGCATTGGTGCCGCCAATATCGCCGATCAGGATGGGAAAGGCTGGCTTGTCGTTATGGGACGCAGTGGCCATCAAGCGCTTCGTTCCTTCGCTCGGTCAGTTGAAATCGATCAGCTTCTCAGCCGTCGCGCGGTTGAGCGCCATGGGAATATCATAAACCGTGGCAAGGCGCGTCAGAGCCTTCACATCCACATCATGCGGAAGCGGCGTCAACGGGTCGGTGAAGAACAGCAACATGCTGACCTCTCCCGTCGCAATCATCGCGCCGATCTGCTGGTCGCCACCCAGAGGTCCGCTTTTGAGACGTGTCACATCAAGTCCGGGGCAGGCCTCCAGCACGCGCCCGCCGGTGGTGCCAGTGGCAACGATGCGGAATTGGGAAAGGGCCGCTTCGTGCTGCTTGGCAAATTCGGCCATTTCGCCTTTCTTCTGATCGTGGGCGATCAAGGCAATGCAAGGCTTGTCCGACATGGCAGGTCTCTTCACCCCAGGGTTGATCCGCTCGGCAAAAGAAAGGTTTTGATCGAGCGGCTTTTATACGGAAGATCTGTCCCAGAAAAGAGTTTAAAACGATTTACGTCGCGTTTTTCTGCCGTTTTACGGGCGGGCGCGAGGTGCCGGTGCGCTTTCGGGCAGATCCGGCGCGTCATCCTCCGACATGGGGGCAAGCGCGGATGCGGGTGCTGCGGCCGGGCGGGATCCGGCGACCGCATTCGGATTGGCCGGGGCGGCAAGCACCGCGGCGCAGGCCTTTGGCAGATCGGACACCATGACCGGACGCGGCGGCTTTGGCGGCGGCGCGTTCGGATCTTTCTTCGGCTTGGCCCAGGGTTCTTCGGTAAACCACCAGGCGAGCGACTTGTCACAGCCATCGCCAGCCGCAACAGGTGCCTGCGCCTTGCAGCTGGCAAGGCCGGGCGGGCAGGTGAGGCGGATGTGGAAATGCTCGTCGTGCCCGTACATGGGGCGCACCTTGCCGAGATTAGAGCGGTCGCCGGTCCAGCTTTCGCACAGCTTCTTCTTGATGGCCGGATTGACGAAGATGCGCTCCACCTGCGGATAGCTTGCAGCCGTCATGACAAGGCGTGCGGCGGTGGGCGTGAACTTGCGGCTATCGACCGTCAGGAACTTGCTCTTGTCGAGCATGGAGGTGAAGGGGATCGTCTCCCGCTGTTCCGGCGTCAGTCGCGTCTGCGGCATGGGTGTAAACCATATATCCACATCCAGCCCCAACTGGTGCGAGGCATGGCCGAAAGCCATCGGCCCGCCGCGCGGCTGGGACATGTCGCCCACCAGAATGCCATTGCCCCAGCCCAGGCGGACGGCATCTTCCGAAAGTCTCTTCAAGAGGGAGACCGTTTGAGGCATGCCCCAATGGCGATTGCGCGACAGGCGCATGGCCTGCCAGTGCGGCCCATCGTCGGGAAGGGCAACGGCACCGGAAATGCAGCCCTTGGCATAGGAGCCGATGGGGGTGGGTGCGCCAGCGCTCGGGCTGGTGACGGCGCCAAAGGCCTGCTTTGCCGGTTGATCGGCCGCCAGGGCTGCTGTGCCGAGTGACAGCGCAAGGCCGAAAACACCACCTGTCTTCAGGACGCGAAAAAGAAACTTCATGTGCATGGAATGAGCGGCACCTGGTTTTCAGAATAGACCCGGTCTTGCCGGACTGGATAATTCTAGACTGATTTGCTTCATCCGTGAATTGCTGCGCCGATTTCTAGGAAGAATGAAGGCGAAACCGGCAAAATTGGAGGGGTCGTTGATGTGCTTGTGATAAGGCCGGACTGTATTTTGCCCATAATTGCCTTATGCTGCGTGGCAAGAATATCCATAAAATGAGGAAGAACTGTATGGGTTTGGCACATCTGAGACATGGGATTCTGGCCCTTGCCGCCTGCGCGACGATGCTTCTGCCATTATCTGCCAGCGCCCAGGAGAAGACCTGGACCCATGCCATTTCCATTCTGGAACCTGCCAAGCTGCCCGCCGACTTCAAGCAATTTCCCTATGTGAACGCGCAAGCGCCCAAACAGGGGCAGCTGAAGCTCTCGGGTGAGGGCACCTACGACAGTTTCAACCCGCTGGTGGACAAGGGCAATCCGGCGCTTGGCCTTACGCTTGTCTATGACACTCTCCTGAAGCAGTCGGAGGATGAAATTGGGGTAAGCTACGGTCTGCTTGCCGAAGCCATGTTCGTTCCGGAAGATCGATCCTCCGTCACCTTTCGCCTGCGGGCCGAGGCAAAATGGGCGGATGGTCAACCCGTGACGCCGGACGATGTGGTGTTCAGTTTCAACAGCGCCAAAGCCAACAGCAACTTTCTTGCCAACTATTATCGCCACGTGACTGCCGCCGAAAAAACCGGCGAACGCGAGGTGACCTTCCGCTTCGATGAGAAGAACAACAAAGAATTGCCATCCATCGTTGGTGATTTCCCGATCCTTGCGAAACACTGGTATGAAGGCAAGGACGCCAAGGGCAACCCCCGGGACATTTCCAAAGGCAGTCTTGAGCCGCTGATGGGCTCCGGCCCCTACAGGATCGCCTCATTCCAGGCAGGCTCCACCATTCGCTACGAGCTGCGCGATGATTATTGGGGCAAGGATCTGCCGGTCAATGTTGGCCAGTACAATTTCAAGGTGATCTCTTACACCTATTTCGCCGATGACGATGTGCGTTTTGAAGCCTTTCGTGCAGGCGATATCGATTACCGGCAGGAGAACAGTTCCAGCCGCTGGGCAACCCGCTATGATTTCGATGCGGTGAAAGATGGCCGGATCAAGCGTGAGGCACTGCCGAACGAGTTTCGCGCCACCGGCGTAATGCAGGCCTATGTGCCGAACCTGCGCCGCGACCAGTTCAAGGATGCCCGCGTTCGCGAGGCGCTGAACTATGCCTATGACTTTGAAGACCTGAACAAGAATCTGGCCTATGGCGGCCTGAACCGGGTGGACAGTTTCTTCTGGGGAACGGAGCTTGCAGCAAAAGGTCTGCCGCAGGGCAAGGAGCTTGAGATCCTGAACGGCCTCAAAGGCCAGATTCCGGATCGCGTTTTCACCGAAGCCTACAAAAACCCTGTCAACGGCGATCCGAACAAGGTGCGCGATAACCTGCGCAAGGCGGTGCAACTGTTCAAGGAGGCGGGTTGGGAGCTGAAGGGCAACCGCATGGTCAACACCAAGACCGGCCAGCCGATGAGCTTTGAAATTCTGCTCAACAACCCTTCCAGTGAACGTACCGTTCTGCCCTATGTGGCGAGCCTGAAGAAAATCGGTGTGGAGGCGAAGATCCGCACCGTCGATTCCTCGCAATATGCGAACCGTGTCCGCAGCTTCGATTACGATATGATCTACGGTATCTGGGCGCAGACCATGAACCCCGGCAATGAGCAGGAAGGTATGTGGGGCTCATCCTCTGCCAACCAGTCCGGCTCCCGCAATTATGCCGGTATTGCCGATCCTGCCATCGACAAGTTGATCAAACTGGTGACGACCGCCAAGACTCGTGAAGATCAGGTTGCCGCCGTGCATGCGTTGGATCGCGTTCTGCTGGCCAACCACTTCGTGATCCCGATGTTCTATTCCGGTGAAACACGCATTGCCTATTGGGCAAAGCTCATGCACCCGGAGCGCCTGCCGGAATATGGTATCGGCTTTCCCACCATCTGGTGGTCCAAGTGATTTGAGTAGATTTGCGCAAGCCCGGTTCAAGCTGCTTGCGCCAATCTTGCCATGAAGTGCACATAGGCAGCATGCTGATTCTGTGATTCCCCAGGAGCACTCGACATCTTGACCAGACATGAAATGCGCTGCCCGCAGGGCAGCAGCTTCGGAGCACGCTGATGGGTGCCTATATCCTTCGCCGTTTGCTTTTGATGATCCCGACCATGATCGGCATCATGGGCATTTCGTTTCTGGTGGTGCAATTTGCCCCCGGCGGACCTGTGGAACAGGTCATTGCGCAGTTGCAGGGGTCCGATAGCGGAGATCGTCTTTCCGGCAGTTCCGATGTGCAGCCGCTGGGCGGCGGCGGCGACGAGGGGCGCTATCGCGGTGCGCAGGGGCTTGACCCCGAACTGATCGCGAAACTGGAAAAACAGTTCGGTTTCGACAAGCCGCCTCTCGAACGTTTTCTCGAAATGATGTGGAATTATCTTCGCTTCGATTTCGGCGAGAGCTTTTTCCGTAATGCCTCGGTCATGGATCTCATCATCGACAAGCTGCCGGTGTCGATGTCGCTCGGTGTCTGGATATTGATCGCATCCTATGTGGTTTCGATACCGCTTGGCATTCGCAAGGCAGTCAAGGACGGCTCCGCCTTTGACGTCTGGACATCCGGGATCATCATCATCGGCTATGCGGTGCCGAGCTTCCTGTTCGGTATTCTGCTGATCGTGCTTTTCGCGGGCGGATCGTTCTTCGACTGGTTCCCGCTGCGTGGCCTTGTGTCCGACAACTGGTCCGAATTGCCGTGGTGGCAGAAGATTGCCGATTACTTCTGGCATCTGACGCTGCCTCTGATTGCGCTTTCGCTTTCCGCCTTTGCCACGACAACGCTTCTGACGAAGAACTCCTTCATCGACGAGATCAAGAAGCAGTATGTGGTGACGGCACGCGCCAAGGGGCTTTCTGAGCGCAAAGTGCTCTATGGCCATGTCTTCCGCAACGCGATGCTGATCGTGATTGCCGGTTTCCCGGCCTCGTTCATCTCGGCCTTTTTCACCGGCTCGCTACTGATCGAAAACATCTTCTCGCTGGATGGTCTCGGCCGCCTCGGCTACCTCGCCATCATCAACCGCGATTACCCCATCGTGTTTGGAACGCTCTACATCTTCTCGCTGCTGGGTCTCGTTGTCGGGCTGATTTCCGACCTCATCTACACCTGGATCGATCCCCGCATTGACTTTGAAAAGAGGGAGGTGTGACCATGGCCTCCATCGACCAACGAGACATTATTGTCGCACCGCCACGTCGCGGCCTTCTCTCGCCCCCCAATCTCCGGCGCTGGCAGAACTTCAAGGCCAATCGGCGCGGCTTCTGGTCCTTCTGGATCTTCATGGTGCTGTTCGTGTTGTCGCTCGGTGCCGAACTGATCGCCAACGACCGGCCGCTTCTCGTCTCCTACAAGGGTGAGCTTCTGGTGCCGGTTGCGGTGAACTATCCGGAAGAGAAATTCGGCGGCTTTCTGGCAACGACGGATTATCGCTCGGACTTCATCCAGCAGGAAATCCTGGCCAATGGCTGGATGATCTGGCCGCCGGTCCGCTATTCCTACCAGACGGTGAATTCCAATATTCCGCATTCGGCACCCACGCCGCCCTTCTGGCTGATGGACAAGGGCGAGCGTTGCGCGAATTACCCGCAGAAAGAGGCAGATCCGAACTGCACGCTGGGCAACATGAACTGGCTCGGCACGGACGATCAGGCACGCGATGTGCTCTCCCGCTTGATCTATGGCTTTCGCATATCCGTTCTCTTCGGCCTTGCGCTCACCATTCTATCCGCCATCATCGGCGTGACGGCGGGCGCCATCCAGGGCTTTTTCGGCGGCTGGACCGATCTTCTGATGCAGCGCTTCATCGAGATCTGGTCCTCGATGCCGGTTCTCTACATCCTGCTGATTATTGCGGCCATTTTGCCGCCCGGCTTCTTCGTGCTGCTGGGAATCATGCTGCTGTTCCAGTGGGTGGGCTTTGTCGGCGTGGTGCGCGCCGAATTCCTGCGCGCGCGAAACTTCGAATATGTGCGGGCTGCCCGCGCGCTTGGCGTGGGCGACTGGACCATCATGTTCCGCCACCTTCTGCCCAATGCCATGGTGGCGACGCTGACTTTCCTGCCCTTCATTCTGTCCGGCTCGATTGCGACGCTCACCTCGCTCGATTTTCTTGGCTTCGGCATGCCGCCCGGCTCACCTTCGCTGGGCGAGATGATCGCGCAGGGCAAAAACAACCTTCAGGCACCCTGGCTCGGCCTTACCGCCTTCTTTGCCATGTCCATCATGCTGTCTCTGCTGATCTTCATCGGTGAAGCGGTGCGCGACGCCTTCGATCCACGCAAGACCTTCCGGTGAGCCCGATGACAGAGCCTCTTCTCTCGATCCGCGACCTCTCGGTGGCCTTTCACCAGGGCGGCAGCCAGACCATTGCCGTGGATCGCGTTTCCTTTGATATCCACCCCGGCGAAGTGGTGGCGCTGGTGGGCGAATCCGGTTCCGGCAAATCCGTGACCGCCAATTCGATCCTGCAACTTCTGCCCTATCCGGCGGCAAGCCATCCTTCCGGGCAGATCATGTTTGGTGGCCGCGATCTGCTGACGGCCTCCGATGCAGAATTGCGCCAGGTGCGCGGCAATGACATCACCATGATCTTTCAGGAGCCGATGACCTCGCTGAACCCGCTTCATTCCATCGAGCGGCAGGTGAGCGAAGTTCTGGAGCTTCACCAGGCGCTGGTGGGGGATGCGGCACGCGCCCGCGTTATCGAACTGCTGACGCAGGTTGGCATTCGGGAACCGGAAAAGCGGTTGAAGGCCTATCCGCACGAGCTTTCCGGCGGGCAGCGGCAGCGCGTGATGATTGCCATGGCGCTGGCCAACCGGCCAAAGCTGTTGATTGCCGACGAGCCGACCACTGCGCTCGATGTTACCGTTCAGGCGCAGATTCTTGAGCTTCTCAAGACGCTTCAGCGCGAACATGGCATGTCCATTCTGTTCATTACCCATGATCTTGGCATTGTGCGCCGATTTGCGGATCGGGTCTGCGTGATGACCAAGGGGAAGATCGTCGAGCATGGCACGGTGGAGGAGGTCTTCGAGCGGCCGGCCCATGACTATACGCGCCATCTTCTGGCCTCCGAGCCGCGTGGTGAACCACCGCCGGCAGACCCCACCCGCCCCGTGGTGATGGAGGGCAAGGACATCCGTGTCTGGTTCCCGATCAAAGCAGGTTTCCTGCGGCGTGTGGTGGACCATGTCAAAGCGGTGGACGGCATCGATGTGACGCTGCGGGCTGGCGAAACCCTTGGCATTGTGGGGGAATCCGGTTCGGGCAAGACCACGCTTGGCCTGGCGCTGGCACGACTGATTTCCAGCCAGGGCCGAATTGGTTTCATCGGCAAGGACATCAACGCCTACAGCTTCAAGGAAATGCGGCCTCTGCGCGACCGCTTGCAGGTGGTTTTTCAAGACCCATTCGGTTCCTTGAGCCCCCGAATGTCCGTGAGCGACATCATTGCTGAAGGCTTGCGCGTGCACCAGCCGAAGCTCTCCTCGGCGGAACGGGACCGGCAGGTTGCAGCCTCCCTGGAAGAGGTGGGGCTGGACCCGGCCACCCGCTGGCGCTTTCCGCATGAATTTTCCGGCGGGCAGCGGCAGCGCATTGCCATTGCCCGCGCCATGGTGCTGAAGCCGCGCTTCGTGATGCTGGACGAGCCGACCTCGGCGCTGGACATGACCGTGCAGGCGCAGGTGGTCGATCTGCTGCGGGATCTGCAACGCAAGCATGATCTGGCCTATCTGTTCATCAGCCACGATCTGAAAGTGGTGAAGGCGCTGGCCAACCACATGATCGTCATGCGGGCAGGCAAGGTGATGGAAGAGGGGCCTTCAGCCGATATCTTCGCAGAGCCGAAAAACGACTATACCCGCGCATTGATGGCGGCTGCCTTCAACATGCAGGCGGTTCGCAGCGACATCATCGCGCAATAGCGAGAGCGGAGCCTAGCTAAATCAGAGTATTCGGAACAATCGAAGCATTGTTCCGTTGCTTCCTCTCACGCGCACAAGGCGCAACGGAGGAATGGAAGATGAATAGGCTGGATCGCGACCGCACCGACCCGCCTGCCCATGTGCAGGATCCCAATTTTACCCGAAGCGCAACGCCCCCGGTGGAAGAGCCGCTGAGCCCGACGGAGGCTCGCCAGGGCAGCAGGGGCATTCCTGTGTTCATGGTGCTGGTTGCGGGCCTCATTCTGGCGATGGTGGCCTGGGGTGCCGCCGAATGGTATGGTCAATCCACCGAGCCACCCGCTGAGCAGACTGCAACGCCGCCTGCGGGCGATACGACCCCCGCCAATCCCAACGCACCGCCGCCTTCAAATCCTTGATCGAGAGCGTATCAATCGATTTGATACGGCCATGACTGGACAAGACCGGCGGTTTTTTCGATAAATGCCGCCGAGGCCGCCGCCGGATGCCTCGTTTCACAATGCAGGCCGCGCCGGTTTATCCGTGCGCCAGGCGAAGGCAGCCATGACGACCAAGACAGATATTGCCAAGCGCGTCTACAACCACACCTGGAAGCTCGATCCCATCGTTCGCAGTCTGATCGATACGGATTTTTACAAGCTTCTGATGCTCCAGATGATCTGGAAGCTTTACCCGAAAGTGGACGTTACCTTTTCACTCATCAATCGCACGAAGCGCGTTCGTCTGGCGGATGAAATCGATGAGCACGAGCTACGCGAGCAACTGGACCATGCCCGCTCGCTGCGCCTTTCGAAAAAGGAAATGATCTGGCTTGCGGGTAACAGTTTTTACGGCAAATCCCAGATCTTCGAGCCGGAATTCCTGGCCTTTCTCGCCAATTACCAGCTGCCGGAATATGAGCTTTCCAAGCGCGATGGCCAGTATGAACTGACCTTCCATGGCCGCTGGATCGACACCACCATGTGGGAAATTCCAGCACTCGCCATCATCAACGAGTTGCGCTCCCGCGCTGCCATCCGCTCGCTCGGTCTGTTCACGCTGGATGTGCTTTACGCCCGCGCCAAGGCGCGCATGTGGGAGAAGGTGGAGCGTCTGCGCGATCTTCCGGGCCTGCGCATCTCCGATTTCGGCACGCGGCGCCGTCACAGTTTTCTCTGGCAGCGCTGGTGCGTGGAAGCATTGAAGGAGGGCATTGGCCCCGCCTTCACCGGAACGAGCAATGTATTGCTGGCTATGGATTCCGATCTTGAAGCCGTTGGCACCAATGCGCATGAACTGCCGATGGTTCTTGCGGCGCTGGCCAACAATGATGCGGAGCTGAGTGCTGCCCCCTATCAGGTTCTGAAAGACTGGAACCGCCTCTATGGCGGAAATCTGCTGATCGTTCTGCCGGATGCCTTCGGCACCACATCCTTCCTGCGCAACGCGCCGGAATGGGTGGCCGACTGGACAGGCTTCCGCCCCGATAGCGCGCCCCCCATCGAGGGCGGCGAAAAAATCATTGACTGGTGGAAGAGAATGGGTCGCGACCCGCGCCAGAAGCTTCTGATCTTCTCCGACGGGCTGGATGTCGATGCGATCATTGACACCTACAGGCATTTCGAAGGCCGTGTTCGCATGTCCTTCGGCTGGGGCACCAACCTCACCAATGATTTCGCCGGATGCGCGCCGAAGGATATTGACGGGTTGAAGCCGATTTCCATCGTCTGCAAGGTTTCGGAAGCCAATGGACGCCCGGCCGTGAAGCTTTCCGATAATCCCCTGAAGGCCACCGGCGATCCGGATGAAGTTCAGCGCTATCTGCGGTTCTTCGGTCAGGAAGATCTGGTCGAGCAGGCAGTTTTCGTCTGATCCATAAAAAAACGGGCCCATGAGGCCCGTTTTGCTGTCCGTTGCTTCGATTACTCGATGATCTGGACGACCTTGTAGGAGCGCGGATCGACAATCACGCGCTGTTCGTTGACGACCGCATAGGCATAATCGCGGTGCTCTGGAACAGGCGTCAGAACAACCGTTTCCGGCAATGCCTCGCCGACGACGACCTTCCGTTCGACAACGACCGGAGCGGGCGCCGGTTGCTCGCGAACATAGGTCACAACTTCGCTCGGCGGCGGATCGATGGCTGTTCCCAAAGCTGCACCGGCAATGCCGCCGACAGCAGCGCCAACCGGGCCACCCACGATTGCACCCGTGACAGCGCCGCCAGCAGCACCGCTGACAGTGCTATCCTGCGCGGACGCGCTTCCTGCAAGACCGATGGTGATGGCCGCAGTGGCGGCAAGAAGAATGTTACGCATTGGCTGTTTCCTCATTTTGTTATCGATGGCGAATAAACCCCCATGTCTGTCATCTCGTTCCGTTCGGTAGGACACGAAGCGTGACGATTTTTAATAATGTGCGAATGGGTAGATTATAAAACTTCTGTTTACAAGATAAACAACTGTTGTATGAAGGCCGTTCAATGAGGACTGCCTGATGAGCGAACTCGCGCCGCAAGAAGCGGCTGTCTTAAAAATGGTGCAGGAAAATCCGTTTATCGGGCAGCAGGACATTGCCGATGCCTTGGGGCTTGCGCGTTCGACAGTCGCCGCGCACATCATGTCCCTCGTCCAGAAGGGTTTCATTCTGGGTCGCGGTTACGTTTTGCCGGAGGCTTCACGGGCGGTTTGTATGGGCGGGGCTGTGTTCGACCGGAAATATCGCGCCCGCCAGGCGCTCGTGCCGGAGACATCCAACCCCGTGGATGGCATGCGCAGCTTTGGCGGCGTGGCCCGTAACGTGGCGGAAAACCTTGCCCTGCTTGGCGTATCCACCAGCTTTATCTCCATGGTCGGCAGTGATGAGACGGCGGCTGCGCTTTTGGCGCATCTTCGCCAATGCGGCATTGATGTGAGCCAGGTGGTGACCTCTGCCGAGAAACCCACGGCGGAATATGCGGCTATTCTGGATGAGAAGGGCGATCTCGTGATGGGGCTTGCGGATATGGGGATCTTCGATCTCTTCCGCCCCGAGCAGCTGGATCGCGTCTGGCCGCATCTTGCCTCTGCAAGCCTCGTCTTTTGCGATTGTAACTTGCCGCAGGAAACGCTGCGGCTCTTGATAGAGCGCCGCCGCGATGCGCGGTTCCGTCTCGCTTTCGATGCGGTTTCCACCCACAAGGTCATGCGCCTGCCGGATGATCTGCGGGGTGTCGATTACCTGTTCATGAACCTCGATGAAGCCAATGCGCTGCTAAAACGGCAGGGCAAAGGCCCGTTCGATCACGCCGAGGCGGCAGCCTCTGCCCTCATTGAGGCGGGCGCTGCCCATGCGATTGTCACACGCGGACCGCAGGGCGTGGTGGTGGCGAATGCGCAAGGCGTAGCGCATGTTGAGGCTGTCACAGCCCATCCGGTGGAAATGACCGGTGCGGGCGATGCGATGATTGCTGGAACCTTGAGCCGTCTGCTGGCTGGTGAAGCGGCAGCGGATGCCGCCCGGATTGGAGCCCTTCTTGGTGCGCTGACCACGGAAAGCGCTGCCAGCGTTCACCCGGAACTTTCTCCCCGCTTCGTGGAAGCGAACATGCACCGGCTGAAGCCGGTGGAAAGGATGTGAAACATGAGCCTGTTGAAACCAAAGCTGAGCCGCGAAGTGGCCGATGCAATTGCCGCTGGCGGCCCTGTCGTGGCACTGGAATCCACCATCATTACCCACGGCATGCCTTACCCGGCCAATCTGGAAACGGCGCTGGCGGTTGAGGATGTTGTGCGCCAGAATGGTGCCGTGCCAGCAACCATTGCCGTGATTGATGGCGAATTGCGGGCTGGCCTTGAGCGCTCGGAGCTGGAAGCACTGGCGCAGTCCAAGGGCGTGGTGAAGGCTTCCGGTCGCGATCTGGCGGTTGCCATGGTGCGCAAGGCATCTGCTGGCACCACCGTTTCCGCCACCATGCTGATGGCGGATCTTGCAGGCATCGATATTTTCGCAACGGGTGGCGTGGGTGGCGTTCATCGCGGCGCGGAACAGAGCTTTGATATTTCAGCCGACCTGACAGAGCTTGGCCGCACGAAGACGGCTGTCGTCTGCGCGGGCGTGAAATCCATTCTCGATATCGCCAAGACGCTGGAATATCTGGAAACGCAGCGCGTTCCGGTGATTGCTTACGGCACGGATGAGTTTCCGGCCTTCTTCACCCGCACGAGCGGCTTCAAGGCAGATCACCGCCTGGATTCAGCGGAAGATATTGCCAGCGCCATGCACATGCACCACCAGTTGGGCACTGGCACAGGCTTGCTGATCGCAAACCCGATCCCACAGGATGCAGCGCTTTCGAATGACTTCATCGATGGCACGATTGCGGATGCGGTGCGTGAAGCGGAAGAACGCGGCATTGGCCGCAAGGAGCTGACGCCCTTCCTGCTGGCGCGGATCAACGAGCTTTCCAAGGGCGAGAGCCTGAAGGCCAATATCGCGCTGGTGAAGAACAATGCGGCACTCGCCGCCCGCATGGCTGTTGCCTATTCGGCGCTGAAAAAGAAGTAAGTCAAAAAACGGCAGGCGGCATTGAGGATGCCGCCTGCCTGTTATCTCAAGCCGGAAGACGGGCCAGACGCTCCGTCAGCAGCGCATAGAAACCATCCGCATCCACGCCGCGCATGAAGGTGGCGTTCTTCGGGCGGTCGGTTACGCCCCACCAATCAGCCACTGTCATGCCCTTGGTCAAAGCGGAGTCTGCTTCAATTTCGACATTGCAGAGGCGACCCGAATAAAGCTCGGGCTTCAACAGGTAAGCAATCACATTCGGATCGTGCAGCGGGCCGCCATCGGTACCGTATTTCTGCTCATCGAAGCGCTCGAAGAAATCCAGCCAGCCCACGACAGCCTCAGACAGCGGCGTGCCAAGCGCCTTGATGGCCTCAACCCGTTTGGCGGTTGTCAGGGTCTGGTGTGTCACGTCGAGCGGCATCATCACAATCGGTGCGCCACAGGCAAAGACGATCTTGGCTGCTGCCGGATCAACGAAAATGTTGAATTCCGCCGCTGGCGTGACATTGCCGCCCTCGAACAGGCCGCCGCCCATGAGCACGATTTGCTGAACGCGCTCGGCAATTTTAGGCTCGCGCTTCAGCGCCGTGCCAAGATTGGTCAAAGGCCCAAGCGTGCAGAGGGTGACAGTGCCCGGTTCATTGTTCATCAGGGTTTCGATGATGAAATCGACACCATGCTGCGCCTGAACCGGCATTGTGGGCTCCGGCAGATCTGCGCCATCCATGCCCGTTGCGCCATGCACATATTCCGCCGTGAACAGCGTTCCTTCCATCGGCCCTTCGCAACCGGCAAACACCTTTACGTCAGGGCGCCCGGCCAGTTCGCAAACCTTGCGAATGTTCTTCGATGTCAGCGTGACCGGCACATTGCCAGCGGCGGCCGTAATGCCGAGAACATCCAGCTCCGGGCTGCCAAGCGCCAAAAGAATGGCCAGAGCATCATCCTGGCCCGGGTCTGTGTCGATAATGATCTTCTGCGGCATGGCTCGTCTCTCGGTCTCGCATTCGTCTTGATAAGAATGAAGCGATGGATGTGCCACGCCAAACGCCTTGCGACAAGCATCCATAGAGAACCAATCCTCTCTTCATGCGTAATGAGTGACAAATGGAGGCATTCATGAGCGAGAGCATGTCGGTTTCAGAACGAGTGAGCGAGGGCAAGATTGCCTGGATTACCGGCGCAAGCTCCGGCATAGGCCGCGCGGTGGCGTTACGGCTGGCACGCGATGGCTTCCGTGTGGCGGTGAGCGCACGAAGCACTGACAAGCTGGATGAACTGGTGGCGGAAATGCCAGACCGCCTGTTTGCCTTCCCCCTCGACGTGACAGATCTTGCCGCCTCAAAAGCGGTGGTCGAGGCCATTCGTTCGACACTTGGCCCCATCGATCTCGCTATCTTTTCCGCCGGAAGCTACAAGCGCGACAGCGTTCGCCGCTTCGATAGCACGGCGCTGAGCGACACCATGAACCTCAACGTGGTGGGAACCGCCCATACGCTGGAAGCGGTGATGCCGGATATGATTGCCCGCAGAAGCGGTGAAATCTGTGTGGTGGCATCAGTCGCCGGTTATGTGGGCCTGCCCGGCGGCGGCTTTTACGGCGCTACCAAGGCGGCGCTCAACAATCTTTGCGAAGCGCTTTACCCGGAACTGGAGCGCGAAGGCGTGCGCCTTCGCGTGATCAACCCAGGCTTTGTCGATACCCCGCTCACCAAGAAGAACGATTTCCCCATGCCCTTCCTCATCTCAGTGGAAGAGGCTGCAGAAGCCATCGTCAACGGCCTCAAAACCTCCCGCTACGAGATCATCTTTCCGTGGAAGATGGCCCTGGCGATCAAGCTGTTGCACGCGCTTCCGAGGAGGATGCAGTTTGCGTTGACGCGGAAGATGTTGCGGAAGCGGTAAAGGCGCTAGGGGAGGCCTTATCGCACCTTCTGATCAACTACACCTCACTGCCACCCCAAATGGGCTTTTCATTCCTCCTGCACTTTGGATTGTGCAAGTTTATCAAGTTGCCGACTGTCCTTGTGGTTTCGAAGCACCCAGAATGCCCAGTTGCTGCATCATGACGGACGCGGTGTTATAGCAGTGGAATGAGATGACCTTCCCATTTTTGATGTGGAAGACGTCGCAGCAGGGAACATCGATTGTTTTCCCGGTTGCGGGGATTGTTCCACCGGGCGTCACCAAAGCCCCTTGGTGCGTACCTTGGATGGCGAGCTCAACAACGATAACATCGTTCATTTCATAAATATCGAAGATTTCCCGGTGAACATCCGGAAACGCATCGGCCATACCGCTTGCGACCATAGCGATCTCTTCGCCGCGAAATTCCTGCCCTGTCGGAACGTTGCGAACGTAGCTGTCATCCGAAAAGCAGGACACGAATTTCTTGAGATCCAGGGTCAGGCCTTCTGCGGCTGCATAAAGCTCTCTGATCAATCGGGTAGGGCTGCTCATGGGCAAATTCCTCTTGCTGTTTCCGTTGCCTGCGAGAGTGAAGCATCAGACTAGGGATTTACATAAGCAGGCAATTACTTCAGAGGTAGAACCTACCAAAAGGTAAGTGTGAGATTTTTATGGATATGAGTGATACGCCTTGCGGATTGGACGTTTCGCTGGCGGTCGTCGGCGGTAAATGGAAGCCACTGATCTTGTACCATGTACAGGGTGGCCCGACACGTTTTTCAGAGTTGAAGCGACGCGTTGAAGGTATCAGCGAGAAGGTTTTAATTCAGCAATTACGCGACCTGGTCTCACTGAACGTTGTTGTTCGACGAGACCATAAGCGCGTACCACCAGTTGTGGACTATGAACTAACACCTTTCGGTAAGACGCTTGTGGAAGCCCTCGTTCCGCTGTGCGACTGGGGCAATGAGAACCGCTCGAAAGTCATGGAGATGCTAGCGTCAGCGCCGAAAGTTGACTGTTGACGCCTTATTGCATCGAAGCGCATGTCGCAGATTGCTCTACAAGATCCCAACTCACCCCTTCGCTAACCTGAACTGCGCCACATCAATGCGCCCCGTGCGGAAGCCCACGGCGCAGTAGTGCAGGTAATAGTGCCACATGCGGTAGAAGCGCTCATCGAAGCCTTGGGGCAGGATGCGGGGCCAGGCGCTCTGGAAGGCGCGGTCCCAGAGGAGGAGGGTCTTTTCGTAATCGCGTCCGAAGCGGAAGCAATCCTGCACCTTGAGCTTTGCCTTTTCGGCAATCTCTCCGAAATTTGTGATGGTGGGCAGCATGCCGCCGGGGAAGATATAGGTCTGGATGAAATCCGCATGGCGGCGGTAATGCTCAAAGCGGCTTTCATCGATGGTGATGACCTGGATCATCGCTTCGCCGCCCGGCACCAGAAGTTCACGCACCTGCTCGAAATAGATGGGCCAATGTTCCTCGCCCACGGCTTCGAACATTTCGATGGAAACGATCTTGGTGAACTGGCCGCGCACATCGCGGTAGTCTTCCAGCCGGATCTCGCCTTTTTCAGTAATGCCAGCATCGGCCAGACGCTTTCGGGCGAAGGCTGCCTGCTCTTTTGAGAGGGTGAGGCCTGTCACGCGGCAGCCCGTTTCGCGGATCGCCTGTTCCATGAAGCCGCCCCAGCCGCAGCCGATTTCCAGCACATGATCATCCGGGCCGATGTTCAGATCGCGAATGATGCGGGCATATTTCTCGTGCTGTGCTTCCTCCAGCGTCGCATCCTCGCGGCGGAAGATGGCGGAGGAATAGGTCATCGAGGGATCGAGCCAGAGCCGATAGAAATCATTGCCAAGATCGTAATGGAAGGCGATGTTGCGGCGGCTTCCGGCCTTGGAATTGCGGCGCAGGCGGTGGCGTAGATGGGCAAGGCGGGCCATCAGCGCCATGGGCTTGGCAAGTTTTGCCCAATCCTTCTCATTGGCAATGGCGAGATCCAGAACCGAATTCAGGTCGGGCGTCGTCCAGTCGCCATCCATATAGGCACGGGCAAAGCCGAGACCGCCGCCAGACAAAATGCGACGAAGCGCACGCGGGCTGTTGAAACAGATGGTGGCCGTATGAGACGAGGCCGCACTGCCGAAGCGATATTCGCGCCCGCTGGGGAAAACCACCGTCAGGCGCCCCTGTCTGGTGCGCTCCAGCATGCGGCAGAGCATCCGCTCCCAGAACGGACGGCGTTCGGTGATGAAAGCGGGATCTCCGTGCCCTGCATGCGTCATGATGCAATCCTCCACTCAGACAGACGGTTCTACGGAACTTGTTACGCGATTGGCGGCAGGCTTGTGCCGGAACACCGGCACGCCCTTCAGCCAGAGGCGCAACGCCTCCCAATGGATGCCCGCCATGACCTTCATGGTCATCAACGGGTAGGTGATGAATGCGCGGGCAAGAACTCTGTCCGTCAGATCGCTACGGTTGCCCACAAAGCTTGCAAAGAGCAGATCCCCCTCCGGATCCCGCTCGTTGATCGCCACCTTCACTTTGCTCTGAGGTGGCAGAATATCGAATTCGTAGGTGCAGTCCATGGGCACGAAGGGCGAGACATACATGGCCTTGGCGCAGGCGTGGCGAATGGCGCCGCCAGCCGAGGTTTCTGCCGGAATGATATAGGTGTGGCGCTCGTTGAAGGTGTTGCAAACCTCATAGAGCAGGGCGATCAGCCTGCCGTCTTCCTTCTCGCAGAAATAGACCGTGAGCGGATTGAAGACATAGCCGAAAATGCGCGGATAGCAGAGCACGCGAATGCGGTCCGGGTGGGCGGCGATGCCCCCCTCGCCCAGGCGCTCTTCCACCCATGACCGCAGGCTCTTGGCTTCGCCGGTTCCGTGGTCCTTGTCGTAAAAGCTGAACAGAGCGCGCCGGTTGTGGCCAAACAGCTTCAGCCGCGCCGAAAGGCCAGCCAGTTCATCGAGATCCAGCAACAGGGAAAACACGCTGTAGCGCAACCGATGCTGCTTTGGTCGATGGCGGGCATGGACGACCGTGCCGAAGTAGATGGCAGACTGGATCATCATTCCGCCGCCGCCAGCAGGGGGCTTGTGAAGATGCGGCCCGATTCGTTTTCCACCTGCCAGGGGCGACGCGTGCCGGTGGCGGCTTCGGCCGCGGCAAGGCCCGCCTGAAGACCGTCTTCATGGAAGCCGCTGCCAAAATGCGCGCCGCAGAAGAAGGTGTTGCGACGGCCTTGCAGCTCCCAGATATCGCGCTGGGCATTCATGGCCGCCATATCGAACAGCGGATGGCTGTAGTTATAGGAAGCGATAATCTTGTCCTCGCGGATTTCGCGGCAGGCATTCAGCGTGACGAACATATCGTGGCGCGGCTCAAGATCCTGCAGACGGTTCATCCAGTAGGTCACGCAGAGCGGTGCGCCTTCGCGATCCTTCTTGCCGCCGATATAGTTCCAGCTGGACCAGACATTGCGGCGCTTCGGCATGAGGCGCTCGTCCGTGTGCAGCACGGCGACATTATCGGTATAGCGGAAGGAGCCGAGAATGCGGCGCTCAATGGGGTCCGCATCCGCCAGCATGGCGAGCGCATCATTGGCATGGGTGGCGATGATGACATCATCGAAGCGATCCGCATGGCCGGAGCAATCGGTGACGATGACGCCGTTCGCCAGACGCTCAATGCGGGCAACCGGCGAAGACAGGCGAATTTCGCCTGCAAAATCTGCTGCGATGCGCGCGACATATTCGCGGCTGCCACCCGTGACGGTGCGCCAGCGGGGACGGCCCTTGAGGAGGATCAGACCGTGATGCACGAAGAAGCGGATGAAGGCGTGCAGCGGATAGGCGCGCATATCGATGGTCGTCATGGACCAGATGGCGGCACCCATGGGCAGCAGGTGATCCTCAATGAAGGCCTGCGAGTAGTTCTCGCGTTCCAGATATTCGCCGAGCGTCAACTGTTCGAGATCGCGGCGGCTCATCAGCCCTTCCGCTTCCTTGTAGAAGCGCAGGACATCCGACAGCATCCGCCAGAAACGGGGACGCAGCACATTCACCTTCTGGCCGAGAATGCCCTTCAACCCGGTGCCGGAATATTCGAAGCGACCGTCATCGATGGAGGCTGCAAAGCTCATATCCGAGGCTTGCGTCTCGACGCCCAAATGCTCGAACAGCGCCACGAGATTGGGATAGTTGCGGTTGTTGAAGACAATGAAGCCGGTATCGACCGGAACATCGCCATAGGGCGTAGGCGCAATCGCGGTATTGGAATGCCCGCCGAGCCTCTCTTCGGCTTCATACAGAACGACCCGGTTGGAACGTGACGCAAGCCATGCGGCTGAAAGACCGCTAATTCCTGAGCCTATGACGGCGATGCGACGATTTCCTGCCGAGTGTGAAACCATTTTCAACTTCCGTTGTTTGAACATGCTTGATCTATACGCCGGGGAGCGAAAAACGGATCGTTCCTCGAAATTTCTTTTCTCCGGTGATCCGCCGCTACAGCCAAGGCGTAACACCCGGCATGAGCTTGACTGTTTCCATCTTGGCAAGGACGTGCCACAACGAACAACCAGCGGCGGTGGCGCCGCGTGCACGCGTTCAGCATGGCCAGCGGATGAAACGGACTGATTTACATTCGAAGGAACAAGACCTTACCACGTCTGAGCTTTCCCGCCTCCTGCTTCTGGTAGGGCGGGACAGGGATGTCGCTGCTTTTGAGGTTCTGTTCCGCTATTACGGGCCACGCGTTCGCTCCTTCATGTCCATGAAGACCCGCGACATGCAGCTGGCGGAAGAGCTGATGCAGGAAACCATGACAGCCGTCTGGAACAAGGCGGTGCAATTCGATCCCGCCCGAGGCAATGTTTCGGCCTGGATCTTCACCATTGCCCGCAACCAGCGGATCGACGCATTCCGCCGCAAGCGGCCCGTTTTCGATGAAAACGATCCGGCTTTCGTAAGGGACGACGTGGCCCCCGCCGATGTGGAAATGGAAGGCCGCCAGGACGCCGAGCTGCTACGCAAGGCAATGGATACGCTTCCGCCGGAACAGCTGGATGTTCTTAAACGGGCATTCTTCGAGGAAGCTTCGCATTCGCAGATCGCTGAAGACATGGGCATACCACTTGGAACCGTAAAATCGCGCATTCGCCTCGCGTTCGAAAAACTGCGCACATCGCTGGAGGCTTTGCGATGAAGGTGAATCATCAGGTGAGCGACGAGCTTCTGCTCGATTATGCATCCGGCAACCTTTCCGAAGGCTGGAGCCTTGCCGTCGCAACGCATCTGGCCCTTTGCCCGGAAGCAAGACGCCGGCTGGATGCCATTGAGGGGGCAGCCGGTGCGCTGTTCGACAAGATCGGTGCCGCCGGTTCCGTGACCGATTCCGACTGGGAGCGCATGAAGGCTCGGCTCCACGGACAAACGAGTCAGGTGCAAACGACACAGGGACGCACGCCCCAGGGACGCACGCCACACGTGGCGCAAGGCTCGCCTGTGCGTGCCAGCGAAGGGGTTATTCCCGAGCCGCTGCGTTCCTATGTGGGTGGCGATGTTTCAAGCCTGAAATGGAAGGCGCTGGGCCGTGGCGCCTATCAGATACGCATTGATACCGGTGATACCGAAACGCAGGTGCGCCTGCTGCGGATTCCCGCTGGCAAGCCGGTGCCGGAACACACCCATGATGGCCGCGAGCTGACGCTCGTTCTGGCTGGCAGCTTCCACGATGGTGAGGCGCTGTTTGCCCGCGGCGATCTGGAAGAGGCCGATGGCAGCCTTCTGCACACGCCGACGGCGACAGAAGGCGAGGACTGTATCTGTCTTGCCGTGACGGAAGCGCCGCTTAAATTCTCAAGCTGGATCGTACGGATGATCCAGCCGATCCTGAAGATCTGATGAAATAGAAAGGGCGACGCAATGTCGCCCTTATCGGTTAGTGAGGAAAGCCCCCATGTTCGTCTACGTCGTCGCTTATCTCGCAACCGCAGCCGTGTTCTTCGGTCTCGATTTCATATGGCTCGGCAAGGTCGCAACCGGCTTCTATCGCAGCCAGCTGGGCGATTTGATGCGCGAAAAGCCGGATTTCGTCGCTGCCGGTATCTTCTACCTGATCTATGTGGCGGGCATCGTCTACTTCGCGGTGCAGCCCTATCTTTCCGGCGGCAGCGTGGGGCAGGCTTTTGTGGCGGGCGCCATTCTCGGCCTGATTGCCTATGGCACCTATGACATCACTAATCTCTCGACGCTGAAGAACTGGCCGCTTCTGATGAGCCTTGTCGATATGGCCTGGGGCACGGTTCTCAGCGGCACGGCGGCCGCGCTCGGTCTGCTCATCACCCGCAAATTCATAGGGTAAGCCGCTTCTGGAACATTCCATGATCACTTCTGTTCGGTCGGTCATCACCCGTACCAACAACAGGAGAGTTTCATGGCAGACAGGGACCCGACAAGCGCCGGGGGTGACCGCCTCAGCCCAACCTATGGCAGCATGAGGCCGGAAGCGCCGCGTGCGTCCGCCACATCGTCACCGCCGCAAAACCAGCCACAGCCAAAAACTCAAACCGATCTTCGCCAGCAGGTGCAGGAAGATGCCCACGTCCTTGGCGACATGGCCAGGGAGCAGATGCACCAGGCCAGCGCCAAGGCGCAGGATATGGCCGAGGAGCAGAAGGGGTATGCCGCCCAGCGTGTTGCCGGAATAGCGGATGCCATAGAACGGGTCGGCTCCGAGCTGGAGCAGGGCGAAAACCGCGACATTGGGCGGATGACCCGCCAGATGGGGCAGAGCGTTCAACGCTTCGCACAGGACATCAAGGGCAAGAGCATGAGCGAAGTGGCCGGTATGGCGGAAGATTTCGGTCGTCGCCAGCCGCTGGCCTTTCTGGGGCTTGCTGCCATGGCGGGCCTGGCGGCAAGCCGTTTCGTCAGCGCTTCCGCCAGCCGACAGGCCGGTTCCAGCCACTCCGGCGCACCCTCGACGCGGGTGCCCTCATCCCATGCGAGCGCCTCTGCGTCCGCCTCCACACCTTCAGAGAGCCGCAGCGCCGCACCCGCCGCAACACTGAACACTACGGGAGCATCCAATGTCTAACACGGCCGATAATCGTCCCCTCTCGGAGCTCGTGACGGGCCTCGTTGCCGATGTCTCCGGGCTTTTTCGCAAAGAGATCAATCTCGCCAAGGCTGAGGCTTCCGAAAAAGTGACCCGCGCCATGACTGGCGTGGAAATGCTGGCAGCGGGCCTCGTCTTCGCCATCGGCGCAATCGGCGTATTGCTGGCAGCCGTGGTGAACGGCCTTTCAGCCCTGCTGCTTTCCATGGGGTTTGCCGAACGCAATGCCGATGCGATTGCCGCCGTTGTCGTGGGCGTCATCGTTGCCCTGATCGGCTGGGGCATGATCTCGCGCGGCCTGTCCGTACTCAAGGGAAACACCATGAACATGGATCGCACCGCGACTTCGCTGCGTCGTGATGCCCAGGTGCTGAAGGAGAGAACCTGATGTCTTACACGAGCGACGCAAGACCGGAAGAAATTGAACGCGAAATCGAGAAGGATCGTGAAAGGATTGGCGCGAAGCTGGATGAAATCCAGAGCCGCATGTCACCCGGCCAGCTGATCGACGAAGCGCTTTCCTATGCGAAATCGAGTGGCGGCGGCGAGTTCCTCTCGAACTTCACGACTTCCATGAAGACGAACCCTATTCCTGTAGCGCTGATGGGTGTCAGCCTTGCCTGGCTCATGTCCGGGCAGAAAGCGGCCCCTGGTGCCGACACGCATGAGACGGAGCATCCGCTGGCTCCCGTGACAGGCCCGGTTCGCAGAACGGGTCCGGTTCAGCAGGATGGCATGCATCGTTACAGCCATTTTACCGATGAAACCGGCAGCCGCTTCAAGGCGCTGACGGATGAAACGGGACGGCGCGCGGGCCATTTCACCGATGAGGCGGG
This sequence comes from Affinirhizobium helianthi, assembly GCF_042680945.1. Lineage (NCBI taxonomy): Bacteria > Pseudomonadati > Pseudomonadota > Alphaproteobacteria > Hyphomicrobiales > Rhizobiaceae > Affinirhizobium > Affinirhizobium helianthi. Next base: position 108,338 of record NZ_JBHUEQ010000004.1, read on the forward strand.
CCGGAGCTATCGGGGCTTTGCCGATAAGGCCGGTCGCCAGATGCATGATATTCGCGACGAAACCGGCAAGCTTTTTGACGAGGCATCCGGCTGGATTGCCGCCTCCTGGCGGGATCTCAAGCATTCCGCCGCAAGAGCTGGCCGGCATGTGACGGAGGCTGGCCGCTCCGCCGGTAAAACCTCGATGGACATGGGGGCCTCCATGCGCGATTCGGCCCATGTGCTGAACGAGACCATCATGCGCCAGTTCCGTGACCAGCCGCTTGTCGGCGGCGCCCTTGCCTTCGCCGTGGGGGCTGCCATTGGCGCGGTATTGCCTCGCACAGATCGCGAGGACGAGATGATGGGTGAAACGGCGGATCAGGTGAAGGGTAAGATGGCTACCCAAGCGTCCAGCGCCATGGACCGTGCCGAAACGGTTGCCACGGATGTTTCACGCTCCGCCGCGGCAGTTGCTTCCGATGTTCATGCCGCCGCCAAGGACCGCATCACGGAAGAGGCGCGGCAGTTCAAGCCAAAGGAAAGTTCAACCCAACCCTCCCGTCCGCACTGAAGATGATGGACGACTGCAACGATCGGGGCCCGTCAAGCGTTGACGGGCCTTATTCCTTTGATGGGCAGGATAATGGACACGACCCGAAAGCTTGAGCTGCTTGCCCGTGCCGGATATGCGGCGCGGGGCCTCGTTTACCTACTGGTTGGCCTCATGGCCATTCTCGGCAGCCTGGGTGGGGGCAGTCCGGACTCCAAATCGGCGCTTCAACTGGTGCTGGGCCAGCCGCTGGGCCGGGTCTGGCTCGGCATCGCGGCCATTGCCATGGTGGGCTTCATTCTCTGGCGCCTTCTCCAGGCGCTCGGCAACGCCGACCACCACCCGGACGATCTGAAAGGCTATGTGGTGCGGGCGGGCCTTCTGGTGAGCGCCGCGACCTATGGCGGTCTGGCGATTTTCGCCGCGCGCCATGCACTGAACCTCGGGGGGCAAGCCTCCGGCGACGGTTCGAGAAGCTGGACTGCCTGGCTCATGCAGCAACCGTTTGGCCGCTATCTCGTGGCCTTCGTCGCCCTCTGCATTCTGGGCGCAGGCGTGGCGCATATCGTGAAAGCACTCACCAGAGGCTATCATCGTTATCTTTCCTTCGATGCCCGCACGCATTCCGGGCTCGACCTGTTTTGCGTTTATGGCCTTGTTGCAAAAGGCTGCGTCTTTCTCATCATCAGCGTGTTCTTCTTCTATGCGGCATTCACCGTGGATCCGGATCAGGCGGGCAGCATGGCTGACGCGCTGAGCTTTGTGCGTCAGTTGCCTTTTGGCGCAATCCTCTATGTTTTGATGGGGCTTGGCCTGTGCAGCTTTGGTTTCTATAGCTTTATAGAGGCGCGCTACCGAAGGGTTGTGCCACCGAGTCTGGCTGAGGCGCGAAGCGCAATGCCGATCTGACCGTTTCAAAAAGGACAGGGAAACTGAATGCTGCAAAGTAAGGTGACGCGGTCTTTTCTGGAACGTTTGCGCGGGCTGGAACCCGTTACCCTCATTTCCTTCGCGATTCTTGCCGGCGGACTTTTCCTCTTTGCCAATCTGGCCGGGGAGGTGATGGAAGGCGATACGCATGCCTTCGACGAAACCCTGCTGCTTCTGTTGCGACAGGCGGGAAATCCGGGTGAAACCATCGGTCCGCCGTGGGTTTCCCACGCCGTGAAGGATATCACGGCGCTGGGCGGCGTGACTGTGCTGTCCTTGATGACCGCAATCACCACCGCTTATCTTCTTCTCTCACGCCGCTTCAGCATCGCCGTGTTCACGCTCTGCTCGATCCTCGGTGGCTGGATGGTCAGCTCCATTCTCAAGATCGCCATTGCGAGGCCCCGACCGGACATCGTGCCGCATCTGGTGGATGTCAGCGATCTCAGTTTCCCAAGCGGCCATGCCATGCTGTCCGCCGTGACCTATCTCACGCTCGGAGCCTTGCTTTCGCGAACGCAGAAAACACCCGCAGCCCGCTTCTTCATGATTGGAACGGCGCTCTTCCTCACCCTCATCATTGGAATGAGCCGCATTTTCCTCGGCGTTCATTACCCGACGGATGTGCTGGGCGGCTGGTGCGCGGGCGCTGCCTGGGCGGTTGGCTGCTGGCTGGTTGCACGGCGCTATATCTCCGCCAAGCCGGAGCCTGAGGCGTAATTCGGCCAAGGAAAAGTGAAGAAGCCAAGGTGCCGATCTGTTTCAATCAAATTTTGGGCGCTTTGCTCATCCGCCAGATACGCCGGACGTTGATAAAAATGATTCCGTCACAAGATGTAGGACACCTTATCACATCGGTTTACCGGTAGACTTCGCCAATAGAAATTTTGGACGGGTATGGCGGACAGAGAGGGATTCGAACCCTCGATACGCTTTCACGTATACACGCGTTCCAGGCGTGCGCCTTCAACCACTCGGCCACCTGTCCTTGATCCAAGGGCTGCAACGGTTGTTTCGCGAAGCAGCGGTCGGGGCGGATATATACCGATGATTTTCAAAGGATCAACCCGCTTTTGAAAGATTTATGACTCCACCCACAGCCGAACCTCTTGCAGCCCCCCTGCAGGCCCGATTGCCAAGCCTCTGAGACACGTATAAGTTTGTGAAATCACGGCCAGTTTTTGTGCTGAAGGGACCGTTTATGGCCTTTTTCTTTCGTTTCCTCAGCCTTCTTTGCCTGCTGGCGGCTATTGCCGCAGGCACGGTGGATTCCATTGCCTCCGTTGCGTCCTCCCGAGTCACGCTGACCAGTTTCGAGACGGATTGGATTTCGCTGAGCGCTTCCAGCCTCGCACTGGTAAAGCAATGGGTGGAATACTACATTCATCCCGAAGTCTGGCGCAGCGGTGCAGCTCTCGTGATTGCGCAACCGGCATTTGCCGTCTTGCTTGGTCTTTCGCTTCTTTTCTGGATGATCGGCTACAGGCGTCGTCGCCCCGAGCCGCTGCTCATGTAAGCAGTTTTACCCCAAGCCCGCATGCGCCATATTGAAGGAGGTTCACGTGTTTCTCATCGATATGTTCAACAAGAAGACGGTCATGCCAACCAGCGATACGGCGCTGCCGGGACGGGAAGAGCCCTTGCCGACCGCCACGCATCACTTCGTCAACGGCAATCCGCTGAAGGGCTCGTATCCTGACCATCTCCATGTGGCCTATCTGGGCATGGGCTGCTTCTGGGGTGCCGAGCGGCTGTTCTGGAAAATCCCGGGCGTTTGGGTGACGGCTGTTGGTTATCAGGGCGGCATTACCAAAAACCCCACCTATCACGAGACCACAACCGGCATGACCGGACATGCCGAAATTGTGAAGGTCGTCTTCGACCCCTCCGTGGTGAGCTACGAGACCCTGTTGAAAACCTTCTTCGAGGAGCATGATCCGACCCAGGGCATGCGCCAGGGCAATGACATCGGCACCACCTATCGTTCGGCGATCTACACGACCACGCCGGAGCAGCTCGAAACCGCCAGAGCCACAAGGGATCGCTTCCAGCAAGCGCTGCAAGCCGCCGGTAAAACCTCCAAAATTACGACGGAGATCGCTCCTGCCGAGGAGTTCTATTATGCGGAGGATTACCATCAGCAGTATCTGGCCAAGAATCCGGGCGGATATTGTGGTCTGCGCGGCACCGGCGTTTCGTGCCCGGTGGGTGCTTAACCGGCACGATGCTGAAGCGGGTGCCGCCCTCTTGTGCAGTGCTGAACAATAGTTTGCGCAGCATTTCTTCAAGTCGGGCCTTTTTTACCAGATGAAAAATTTCTGGTGAATTTCGATTGAAGCCATGCAAGGATAAGGCCTCGCCAGGCATAATGAAAAACGCTGGCATCCGCAGAAAGGCCCTGATGGGCGTGCGGGGGGACCCATGATGAACTGTAAAAATAATAGGGCTGCACGATGAAGAAATCGCTTCTTACTCTCCTTGCGATGGCCGCGCTTTCCACCACGGCACTGGCTGCCGATGTGAAGCCGGCGCTGGTTTATGGCACCGGCGGCAAGTTCGACAAATCCTTCAACGAGGCGGCCTATCAGGGTGCCGAGAAGTTCAAGAAGGAAACCGGCACCGATTATCGCGATTTCGAACCGACCAGCGATACGCAGGGCGAGCAGGCTATCCGTAACTTTGCCTCCAAGGGTTTCAACCCGGTTGTGGCTGTCTCCTTTGCCTGGACATCGGCCATGGAGAAGGTTGCCGGAGAATTCCCTGACACCAAGTTCGTAATCGTGGATTCCGTCGTGAACCTGCCGAATGTTCGCTCCGTCGTCTACAAGGAAGAAGAAGGCTCCTACCTCGTTGGCGTTCTGGCGGGCATGGCATCTAAATCCGGCAAGGTTGGTTTTGTCGGCGGCATGGACATTCCGTTGATCCGCAAGTTCGCCTGCGGCTATGCGCAGGGTGCGAAGGCGGCCAATCCGAAGATCGAATATCTTCAGAACATGATCGGCACCACGGGCGCTGCATGGAACGATCCGGTGCGCGGCGGTGAGCTGACGAAGAACCAGATCGACCAGGGTGCAGACGTGATCTACGCGGCAGCGGGCGCAAGCGGCCTCGGTGTGCTGCAGACCGCAGCCGACAACAAGAAATACTCCATCGGCGTCGATTCCAACCAGAACCACCTGCATCCGGGTTCGGTTCTGACCTCCATGGTCAAGCGCGTCGATCTGGCTGTTTACAATGCCTACAAGGACACGGCTGACGGCAAGTTCTCCGGCGGCATCCAGAGCAATGGTGTGAAGGAAGACGGCGTTGCCTACGCCCTCGACGACAACAATGGCAAGCTGATCACACCTGAAATGAAGACTGCGGTTGAAAAGGCCAAGGCGGACATCATTTCCGGCGCCGTCAAGGTTCACGACTATATGTCGGACAACAGCTGCCCGATGTAAGAGAGAACAAGGGGCGTATGGTGTCATTTGCATCATACGCCCTCTTCATGTCCGGTTTCCGGGAAGAAAGGCAGTGCGCGTGAGCCAGCATCCAGCGATCGAACTGGTGGGCATCGACAAGAGTTTCGGTGCCGTTCATGCCAACAGGAACATCAATCTGAAGGTGGAGAAGGGGACGATCCACGGCATCATCGGCGAGAACGGTGCCGGGAAATCCACGCTCATGTCCATCCTCTACGGATTCTATCAGGCCGATAGCGGTGAAATCCGCATCAATGGCCAGCCGCAAACCATTCGCGATAGCCAGGCAGCCATTGCCACGGGCATTGGCATGGTGCACCAGCACTTCATGCTCGTCGAAAATTTCACCGTGCTGGAAAACATCATGCTGGGCGCCGAGGGCGGTCAGTTGCTGGCCAAAGGTGTTACGGCAGCGCGCAAGGAATTGAAGCGCCTTGAGGACGAATACGACCTGAAGGTGAACCCGGACGCGGTTGTCGAGGATCTGCCGGTTGGAACTCAGCAGCGTGTGGAGATCCTGAAGGCGCTCTATCGTGGCGCGGATATTCTGATCCTCGATGAGCCGACCGGCGTTCTGACACCGGCCGAAGCCGATCACCTGTTCAAAGTGCTGAAGGTGCTGCGCGACCAGGGCAAGACGATCATTCTCATCACGCACAAGCTGCGCGAGATCATGGCCATCACCGATGAGGTCTCCGTCATGCGGCGCGGCGAGATGGTTGCCACCTGCAAGACCGCTGAAACGACCGTGGAAGAGCTGGCAGAGCTGATGGTGGGCCGTCGTGTTCTTCTGCGCGTGGAGAAGGGCGAAGCCAAACCCGGCAAGGTGCTCTTGTCAGTCAGGAACCTGACGGTGAAGGACAGCCGCGGCGTCATCATGGTCGATAATGTTTCCTTCGATGTGCGGGAAGGGGAGATTGTCGGCATTGCGGGCGTGGCCGGAAATGGTCAGTCGGAACTTTTGGAGGCCATAGCCGGAATTCGAAAACCCTCTTCCGGGGAAATCCTGATCGATGGCAAACCCATAGCCGGGTCCGATCCGGCGCGTCTTCGGGAGCTGGGTCTTGCCCACATTCCGGAAGACCGGCACCACATGGGCCTCGTCTTGAAATTCGAAGAATATGAAAACGCGGTGCTCGGCTATCACCGCGATCCGAAATACGGCAAAGGTGCGCTGCTCGATCTGAAGGCCATTGAAGCCGAGGCCGTGGAGAAGATCGAGAAATACGATATTCGCCCGCCGAACCCGCATTTGAAAACGGCCAACTTCTCTGGCGGTAACCAGCAGAAGATCGTGGTGGCGCGCGAGATCGAGCGCGACCCGAAGGCACTGATCATTGGCCAGCCGACACGCGGTGTCGATATCGGCGCTATCGAATTCATTCATCGCCGTATCGTGGATATGCGCGATGCCGGGAAAGCCGTTCTTCTGGTTTCTGTCGAGCTTGACGAAATCCGCTCCCTGTCCGACCGCATCATTGTGATGTTTGCAGGCAAGGTTGTGGGCGAGAAGACCGCCGATACGGGCGAGCAGACGCTGGGCCTGATGATGGCAGGGATTGCCGCATGAGCGGGAAAAGCCGTTTTTCGGAGCCTGGCTCCATCACAATTTTCATTTTCAGCAATGAGCCGTCGGGCGCGGACGTGACTTCCCACGGGCTTTTGCTTTTCAGGACAAACTGCCCATGAGCACCGCGTCGGTACCTCTGCCTAACTGGATCACCTTCGGATTGATGCCGCTGCTCAATCTGATCGTGGCCCTTTTCATTTCCGGCGTCGTTGTCTGGTGGATTGGCGAGAACCCGATCGAGGCGCTGAGGCTTCTCGTCGAAGGCGCGCTCGGCCGTGGCGATGCGATCGGCTTCACGCTGTTCTACACCACAAGCTTTATCTTCACCGGCCTCTCCGTGGCGGTGGCCTTCCACGCAGGTCTGTTCAATATCGGTTCCGAGGGGCAGGCCTATATTGGGGGTCTGGGTGCAGCACTCGTAGCGCTTTCGCTCGATCATTATGTGCCCTGGTATGTAACCATGCCGTTTGCCGTGATCGGCGCTGCGGTTTTTGGTGCCGGTTGGGCCTTTATTCCCGCCTGGCTTCAGGCCAAGCGCGGCAGCCATGTCGTCATCACTACCATCATGTTCAACTTCATCGCTGCGGCCCTGATGGTGTATCTGCTGGTGAATGTGTTCATCGTTCCGGGCAAGATGGCGCCGGAAACACGCACCTTCCTGCCGGGCGGGCAATTGCCGAAGCTGGACTGGCTGATGGCGCTCTTTGGGGCGAAGCTCGGCCCTGCGCCCTTCAATGTCTCCTTCATCATTGCACTGGTGATGTGCTTCCTCGTCTGGCTGCTGATCTGGCGCACCAAGCTTGGCTATGAAATGCGTACGCTCGGCATCAGCCCCTCGGCGGCCGTCTATGCGGGCATTCCCTATTCGCGCACGGTCATCATCGCCATGCTCATTTCCGGCGGTCTCGCGGGCATGATGGCGCTCAATCCGGTCATGGGAGCCTCGGCCCGTCTTCAGGTGGAATTCGTCGGCGGGGCAGGCTTTGTCGGCATCGCGGTGTCACTCATGGGCCGTAGTCATCCGGTGGGGATCATCTTTGCGGCGCTGTTGTTCGGCATTCTCTATCAGGGGGGCGCCGATCTTTCTTTCGAGATGCCCAATATTACCCGTGAAATGATCGTGGTGATCCAGGGTTTGGTGATCCTTTTCGCCGGTGCTCTGGAATATATGTTCCGGCCGGCCATGGTAACGCTGTACCAGCGTTTCAAACGAGCCTGAGGAGGACGTCATGGATTTCTTCGATATCGTCGTCAGTATCCTCGGCTCGACAGTGCGTCTGTCGATCCCCTTGCTGTTCACCGCCCTTGCGGGTCTGTTTTCCGAGCGTGCGGGTGTCTTCGACATCGGCCTGGAAGGAAAAATGCTGGCTGCGGCCTTTGCCTCCGCCTGTGTTGCCTATGTGACCGGAAACCCCTGGCTCGGCCTTCTGGGCGGCATTGGCGTTTCCATCTTCTTTTCGCTGATCCACGGCTTTGCCTCGATCACCAATCGCGGCAACCAGATCGTTTCCGGCGTGGCGCTGAACTTCGTGGCAGCGGGCCTGACCATCGTTCTGGGGCAAGCCTGGTTCGGACAGGGCGGCCGAACGCCCCAGCTTGCGGGTGACGCACGCTTTTCGCCGATCATCCTGCCCTTTGCAGATGCCATGCGAGATGTGCCCTTCATTGGACCGCTCTATGCCAATGTCATTTCCGGCAACAATATTCTGACCTATCTTGCCTTTGCGGCCGTGCCGATTTCCTGGTGGGTTCTCTTCCGCACCCGGTTCGGCCTGCGCCTGCGTGCCGTGGGGGAAAATCCCGGCGCCGTCGATACGGCAGGCATTTCCGTCACCTGGCTTCGCTATCGCGCGGTCATCGTCGCAGGCTTCCTCTGCGGCTTCTCCGGTGCCTATCTCGCGATTGCGCAGTCGGCTGCCTTCATCAAGGATATGTCGGCGGGCAAGGGCTATATCGCGCTTGCGGCCCTCATCTTTGCCAAGTGGAAGCCGGTTCCGGTGATGTTTGCCTGCCTCCTGTTCGGTTTCCTCGATGCTTTTGCCAACTTCATGCAGGGCAAGGCCGTGCCGGGAATCGGTGAAGTTCCGGTACAGATTTTCCAGGCGCTGCCCTACATCCTCACCTGCATTCTGCTGGCAGGTTTCATTGGCATCGCGCATCCGCCCAAGGCCGGTGGCGTGCCCTATACGAAGGAGCGTTGAGTTTTCATGTCCCACGATCTTTTCGAAGCGGCACGCGATGCAATGTCGAAGGCCTATGCGCCTTACTCCAAGTTTCCGGTCGGCGCGGCGATCCGCGCCGATGACGGCAAGGTCTATGTGGGCGCAAACATCGAGAACCTGTCCTTCCCGCAAGGCTGGTGCGCCGAGCCGACCGCCATTGGCAACATGGTCATGGGCGGCGGTCGCAAGATCGTGGAAATGGCCGTAATCGCGGAAAAGCTGGCACTATGCCCGCCCTGTGGCGGCTGTCGCCAGAAGATCGCAGAATTCGCCGGGCCCGACACGCGGGTTTACCTCTGCGATGAAGTGGGCGTTCAAAAGACCATGACGATGGAAGAACTGCTACCATTCTCCTTCAAGACAGAGATCCTCGGATGAAATCGGTTATCGATCTTCTGGTCGATCGCTTCGACGGCCTGATGCCGCGTCACGCCATTGTTCTAGGCTCCGGGCTTGGCTCGCTGGTCAGCGAAATCGCCGATCCGATCCGCCTCTCCTATTCGGAACTGCCCGGTTTCCCGATGAGCGGTGTGACGGGACATGCTGGCGAACTGGTGGCGGGCATTCTGGGGAAGCACCCTGTCATCATGCTGTCCGGTCGTGCCCATTACTATGAGTATGGCGATGCGGCGGCCATGCGCTTTCCCATCGAAGTGCTGCAGGGTTTGGGTGTTCAATCGCTCATCCTGACCAATTCCGCCGGATCGCTGCGTGAAGACATGCCGCCCGGCTCGGTGATGCAGCTGACCGACCATATCAACTTTTCCGGCATGAACCCGCTGATCGGGACCGGCGGGGATCGCCGCTTCGTGGGCATGACCAACGCCTATGACGAAGCGCTATCTCTCAGCATTCGCAACGCCTCGATCCGGGCGGGAACGCCCCTCTTCCAGGGCGTCTACATGTGGTTCTCTGGTCCCAGCTTCGAGACGCCCGCAGAGATCCGCATGGCCCGGCTTCTGGGCGCGGACGCCGTTGGCATGTCCACCGTGCCGGAGGTGATCCTGGCCCGGCATGTGGGCTTGCGGGTTGCTGCCTGCTCCGTCATCACCAATTATGGAGCGGGCATGACCGGAAACGAATTGTCGCATGAAGAGACAAAGGAAATGGCGCCGAAGGGTGGAAAGCGGCTGGCCGAAATTCTAAAACTGATGTTCGGACAGGAACAACTCGCCTGAACTGTGACTTCGCTGACTGAGTGAAGTCGTCTTAGTCCCCAAGCGCACCGGGTTGCGCGCCTAATCGATTAAAGGTTAAAAATGCATTCTCCGACGAAGCCGGGAGGGATCACCATGGAACTGCTGAGCCCGCGTGAGGTTGCCGCTTTTGCGCTGTCACTACTTGATCTGACCAACCTGCGCGATGACTGCGATTCCGGCGCGATTGAAACGCTGTGCAAACGCGCACAGGGACCGAACGGCCATAGCGCGGCCATCTGCATTTGGCCGCGCTTTGTGGCGCAGGCGCGTGGCATTCTTGGCAGCTCCAGCCCTGTCCGCATCGCAACCGTGGTGAATTTCCCCTCCGGCAATCTTGCCGTGGAGACTGTCGTTGCGGAAACCCGCAAGGCGATTGAAGACGGTGCGGACGAGATCGATCTCGTGATCCCCTACCAGAAGTTCATGGCCGGCGATGAGGCAAGCGTGAGCGAGATGGTGCGTGCCGTGCGCGCAGCCTGCCCCAAGGCGTGCCTGAAGGTCATTCTGGAAACCGGCGAGCTGAAAGAGGCTGGTCTGATCCGTCGGGCCTCGGAGCTGGCAATTGCCGAGGGCGCGGATTTCATCAAGACTTCCACCGGCAAGGTGCAGGTCAATGCCACTCTGGAGGCCGCGGATATCATGCTGCAAGCCATTCGCGACAGTCGCCGGAAGGTTGGTTTCAAGCCCGCCGGAGGCATATCCACCGTTGCGGATGCCGATCTTTACCTCAGGCTTGCCGAGACAATCATGGGCGCAAACTGGTTGATGCCGTCCACCTTCCGCTTTGGCGCATCCGGCCTTCTGGACGATATTCAGGCGGTGCTCAACGGATCGAGCGCTCCACGCCCATCGAGCGGATACTAAGCCCATGCTGATGCAGGAAATCATTCGTCGCAAGCGTGACGGCCAAACCCTTTCCGTCGAGGAAATCCGCGAACTCATCGCAGCGCTGACGAACGAGACCATGACCGAAGGGCAGGTTGCTGCCTTCGCCATGGCTGTGTTTTTTCAGGGAATGAGCCGTGAGGAAACCATTGCGCTGACGCTTGCCATGCGCGATTCCGGTGAGATTCTGCAATGGGAACGCACAAGACCGCTGTGTGACAAGCATTCGACAGGCGGCGTGGGCGACAATGTGTCCCTGATGCTGGCCCCCATTGCCGCGGCCTGTGGCCTTTCCGTGCCGATGATTTCCGGGCGGGGGCTCGGCCATACGGGCGGCACGCTGGACAAGCTGCAATCCATCCCCGGCTACCAGATCATGCCCAGCACGGAGATGCTGCAAAAGACGATCAAGGATGTCGGATGCGCCATCATCGGCCAGACGAGCAGTCTGGCGCCTGCCGATCGCCGCCTTTATGCCGTTCGCGATGTGACGGCCACGGTGGACTCCATCCCCTTGATTACCGCGTCCATCCTTTCCAAGAAGCTGGCGGAAGGGCTGGATAGCCTGGTGCTGGATGTGAAGTTTGGCAATGGCGCCTTCATGCAGAAACCCGATGACGCCGAGGCGCTGGCCAAGGCGCTGGTGGAAGTGGCCAACGGCGCCGGGGTCAGGGCGTCCGCCATGCTGACCGATATGAACGAACCTCTCGCCGATGCGGCGGGCAATGCGCTGGAAGTGGTTCACTGCGTCGAGTTCCTGGAAGGCAAGAAGGAAGGCACGCGGATTGAGACCGTAACACTTGCCTTTGCAGCGGAAATGCTTCTGCAGGTGGGTGTGGTGGATAGCCTTGAAGCAGGCCGCGAAAAGGCGAAGAAAGCCGTGACCACCGGTCGCGCATTGGAGAGCTTCGCGCGCATGGTGCATGCGCTGGGCGGCCCGATGGATTTCGTGCGTCACCCGCAGGATCACATGTTCCGCGCTCCCTTCATCACCGCCGTGACCGCCCCGGAAGCGGGGTACCTCGCAGCCTGCGACACACGCGGCATTGGCCTTGCCATCGTCGAGCTGGGTGGCGGACGTCTTCGCCCCTCCGACGAGATCGATCACCGCGTCGGGCTGGATCGCATTCTTCCGCTCGGAACAAGGGTCGAGAAGGGCGAGCCCATTGCCTATGTTCATGCGGCCGATCAGGAATCCGCTGACCGCGCAGCCGCACGGGTTGCCGGTCTTTACACGCTGAGTGATGTTCCGGTGCTGGCGCGTCCTGTCGTTGCGAAGAAGATAAGCTGAGTGAGAGCATTTACCTGAGAAAAGTGTGCAGCGGTTTTCCGACCGGGAACGCGTCATAACAAAGAGTTAGAGCATTTTCAGGAAAAGTGTGCGGCGGTTTTCCGTCCGGAAATGCGTCATAACAAAGAGTAGTTGTGTTCTGTTCTGTTCGATACGGCAACGCTCTATGGTGTGAGGCGCATGGATGAGCCTTCGACCTGAAAGGCGGAGAGCCGTTTCAGGAAGGTCATGCCGATCAGCGTGCCAGACAGGGATTCGTCCTTCAGCACCATGGCGTCCACATTACGGACGCGAATCGCGCCAATCTCGACCCGCTCAAGCCTGACGAGGGCGGCCTTGGTCGTGCCATTCGCTGTACCAATCGAATGGCGGTAATCCAGCGCATTTCCGGTGAAGCCGAGGCGGCGGGCCGTGGTTTCGTTGATGGCGATGGAACTGGCGCCGGTATCGATCATGCCCTCCACCGTTTTGCCGTTCAGCTTGAAATTTCCCCGGAAATGGCCGCGTGCATCTGCGCTGAGCAGAACCGATCCGCCACCAGCCTTTCCGGGCGCGACGGAAATCTCCATGGTCTGCTGCGGGGCGTCCACGATGTCGGGCGAAGCGGTTTCATATCGCATCAGGTAGGGGACCTGGGAGGCGACTATGGCGATGCAGACGAAAAACAGGAGAGGGCGCAGCATGAGACATCCGGATGAAGATGCTGCCAGAATGTCGCGGAAAGGCTGAATGGAAAATGCCCGGCCGCTTACGCGCCGGGCATCCTTGGCAATAGGGTTAAGGCAGGCTTACTTTGTGCCGTACATCCGGTCGCCAGCATCGCCGAGACCAGGCATGATATAGCCCTTCTCGTTCAGATGGCTGTCGATGGAGGCCGTGAAGATCGGTACATCCGGATGGGCTTCACGGAAATTGCGAATGCCTTCGGGCGCTGCCAGCAAGCAGAGGAAGCGAATATTCTTCGCTCCGCGCTCCTTCAGTTTCTCGATGGCTGCAATGGACGAGTTGCCGGTGGCCAGCATGGGATCCACAACGATGACCAGACGTTCCGACAGCGCTTCCGGCGCCTTGAAATAATATTCGACCGCCTGCAGCGTTTCATGATCGCGATAGACGCCCACATGCGCCACGCGCGCGGCTGGCACCAGTTCCAGCATGCCTTCCAGCAGGCCGTTTCCGGCACGCAGAATGGAGGCGAAGACCAGCTTCTTGCCTTCCAGAATGGGAGACTGCATTTCGGTGAGCGGTGTTTCGATGGTTTCCATCGTCAGCTCGAGATCACGCGTGACCTCGTAGCACAGCAGGGTGGAAATTTCCCGCAGCAGGCGACGGAAGCTCGATGTCGAGGTTTCCTTGCGCCGCATGATGGTCAGCTTGTGCTGCACCAGCGGATGATCGATCACTGTCACGCCGTCCATGAGAACCTGCCTTCGCTCTTCTTATTTCTCTTATTCTCTCTTCATCTACGGAAACGCGGCATACCGCAAGCGCTCAAGGCGCCCTCAGGCCAGGTTTGTGTCACGATCCCCAACCGCATCAACTGCTTTGTCGAACCGGGCAAGCAGAGCCTGCCGTGTCGCTTCATCCACGAAGGCACTTTCAAGCGCGGTTCGCGTCATCCGGTTAATCTGAGCGGTGGAGAAGTTCATGATCGAGGCCGCCACTTCATATTCGCGTGCAAGCGAAGTGCGGAAGAAGGGTGGATCATCGGAATTGATGCAGACGCGCACGCCAGCCGCCACCAGCTGCGCCAGCGGGTGGCTTTCGAAATCCGGGAAGACATTCAGTGCGACGTTGGAGCCGGGGCAGACTTCCAGAACCACCTTTTCCTCCACCAGCCGCTGCACGAGTTCTGAATCCTCAATGCAGCGAACGCCATGACCGATGCGCGCCGGACGCACCAGATCGAGAGCATCGCGCACGCTGAAGGCACCGCACACTTCCCCCGCATGAATGGTGAGACCAAGGCCCGCATCCCGCGCGATATCGAAGGCTGGCGCATAATCTGCTACCCGGTTCATCCGCTCTTCGCCGGCCAGATTGAAGCCCGTGACCAGAGGGTTTCGGCATTTGGCGGCATAGCGTGCAGCATTGATGACGCTTTCCGGGCCGAAATGCCGCTCGCCCGTCACGATGATGCGGGTCACGATGCCATGCTTCTCTTCGGCGGCGTGAATGCCTTCACAGATACCGTCCAGATAGGCATCCGCGCCCAGGTCGATCCGGTCGCCATGGTCCGGCGAGATGATGATTTCGCTATAGATCGTGTTGGCGGCGGCGAGTTCCGCCAGATAGGTTTCGGTGAGAAGAGCGTAGTCCTGACGCGTCCGGAACAGTGCGGCCACGCGATCATAGGCTTCGATGAATTCGGCAAAATCCGTCCAGGCATAGCCATCGCCCTGCATGAAGCTTGCCGGATCGACGCCGTAGCGTTGCGCCTGCGCCAGCGCCAGCGCGGGCGGGGCTGCACCTTCAATATGGCAGTGAATTTCGGCTTTCAGCAGATTTGCCGTCAAAGGAAGCTCCGTCCGTGCTTTCCCGGAGCAATGCCGAGATGGTTTGCAATTGTTTCGCCAATATCGGCAAATGTGCTGCGAAGGCCGATGGAGCGCGGTGGAATGCCCGGCCCGAATGCGAGAACCGGCACGCGCTCGCGGGTGTGGTCCGTGCCCCTCCAGGTCGGGTCGCAGCCGTGATCGGCAGTCATCACGAGAAGGTCACCCGGGCGAAGCTTGCGGCTGACCTCGCCGAGCCGCCGGTCGAATGCCTCCAAGGCGGCGGCATAGCCTGCCACATCGCGCCTATGGCCGTAAATCATGTCGAAATCGACGAAATTGGTGAAGACCAGATCGCCATCTTCCGCTTCATCCATAGCCTGCAGCGTTGCATCCATGAGCGCCATATTGCCATTGGCTTTGATGACGCGGGTTACGCCTTGATGCGCGAAGATGTCGCCCACTTTGCCGACGGCGTGGACCTTTCGCCCGGACGAGACGAGCCGGTCCAGCAGGGTGGGTTCCGGCGGCAATACCGAATAATCGCGCCGGTTGCCTGTACGTTCAAAGGTTTGCGGTGTTTCACCGAGGAAGGGACGGGCGATAACACGCCCGATGTTCAGCGGATCGAGGAGCCGACGAACGATCTCGCAGAGTTTCAGCAGGCGCTCCAGCCCGAAATGCGTCTCATGCGCGGCAATCTGAAAGACGGAATCGGTGGAGGTGTAGCAAATCGGCTTGCCGCTGCGAATATGCTCTTCACCCAGCCGGGCGATAATATCGGTGCCGGAGGCATGACAATTGCCCAGAATGCCGGGAAGTTCGGCTTCCTGGCAGATCGCCTCGACGAGATCTGGCGGGAAGGCATCCCCTTGTGCGGGGAAATAACCCCAATCGAAGCTGACCGGGACGCCTGCCAGTTCCCAATGGCCGGAAGGCGTATCCTTGCCGCGCGATATCTCGTTCGCGGCACCGTAAAGGCCGAAGGTCTTGCCTGGGACCGGCATGCCCGCGGGAAATTCTCCCGTGGCAAGCTTTGCCGCATGGACAAGCCCCAGCGCTGACATATTGGGCAAGCTCAGCGGCCCCTGGCGAAGACCGGGGCGATCTGCCGCGCCAGCCGCACAGAATTCCGCGATGTGACCGAGCGTGTTGGACCCGAGATCATTGTAGTTTTCCGCGTCACGCGCGCCACCAATGCCGAAAGAATCCAAAACGAACAGGAAGGCTCTTGCCATTCATCTACCCAGATCTGACCCGGAGGGAGGTTGCCATCTCAGCACAGCTTCACCCATGGGTGGATGTGTGCAGTTCCCTCATATAATCGGCAGGGTGTTTCGGTAAAGCGTAATTGCGCAGCGAGCCCCTTCGGGCAGGGCCCGATCCGGCCTCAGCAATCGACACAATCGATAGAGTCACCCAGGCGTTGACGGTAGAAATAACTGCGCGAAATGGTGATTGACCGCGTTTCGCTGGAGAGCACGCCGGGCAGAACCATGAAAAGCTCGTGCGGCACGGAAAGCTCTGCACGCACGAGAAATGAATTGGCGGTCTTCAGATCAGCCGGCACATCTGTGACGCTGGTGCCAGCCGCGTAAGGTCGTGAGCCCGTCTGGTCCCAGGACCATTTCACCTTCGGGTTTCCACCGGAATCGATGCTGATGCCGGTGATCTTCAGCGATATCTTGGCGCCATTTGTATTGTAGGGGACGAAGATTGCCTTCGATACATTGAGCATGCCCGAGAGATAGGCCTTGTTGACGCTGGTTTGCTGTGTGACCAGATCGGCAACCGTGCCGGTTGCCTTTGTCACGCGCTTGGCAACACTCAGTCCGATGGTAAGCTCGAAGCAGCTTATGTAGATCGCAATCAGGATCGGCGCGATGATGGCAAATTCCACCCCACCAATGCCGGAACGATCCGCAAGATAGCGTCGTATCGGCATAAAAATGCCGCGATAGAGGCGGCCCGCAGATGAAGGAGAGCGTGCCATCACGGATAGTCCTCATTCTGCCAGGCAGATGTGCCGACGATCAGGAAGTCGCTCGGCATGGAGCCGTCCGGTCGGATATTGGTGATGTAGGGGCGAATGAGATCGGTGATGATCTGCCAGCGATAATAGGCCCGCATCATGTTGATCGACTTTGGCCCGCCGGGACTGTAGCCGAGCGAGGTCGTATCGATGTCCGCGTATGGTGAATTGGATTTCCGAGGGATCGTGGTCGGAATGGCGGCGAATGTGCTGAAGCTGCGTATATCCAGATACAGAAGCTTCGGCGTCTTGATCTCCTCCGGCGAGCATTTGATCATGATGGAGACCTCGTCGCAGAAGAGCTGACGGAATTCTTCCTTCGTCTTATCCGTCGAGCGGCCGAGCCCCACGGTGATCTGGCCCGTGCGCAACTGCCTGGATAGCGTATCCGTCGCGTTGGTGACCAGCTGTTCCGCTGTATAGGCAACGAAGGTCTCAATGATTGCAAAGACAATCATAAAGTAGGGAATGGCCAGAATAGCAAATTCGATTGCCGCAGCCCCGTCCTGGGAGCGCCAAAGGCTACGGCCCGGCCTCTTCGAAGCGGTCAGGGCTGAACCTGCGGATTGAGATCCGGCGTTCTGGCACATCGTTCATCAGTCTCCATGAGAGACCTGGACGCTAGGCGGATTATGTTGAGATTCCGTTTCCAGACTCGTTCCATTTGCACCAGACCGACACATCCTGATGCGGTCATGAAGATGGACGGGTCTCTACAACCTGCAATGATTAACGGCCGGAGGGCTGCTGTGCGGCGGCACTTGTATCGGCATGCAGCTCGCAATTGGGTGTGCAGGACAGAACGGATCGATCCGTCTGGCGGAAAACGCGCACAGTGTTTCCTTCATCAATGGAAACGAGAATGCGTTCATCTGCGATGGCATTGCCTTCCGCATCCAGCAATACCAGATTGGTTGCGCCGAATGCGCGACCTGTCAGCACGATGGTTTTGGGATCGGCAACTGTTGCATCGGCGACCTGCGCGTTGCCGATGATGACCTTGCTGACTGGGCGGTCCAGTTTCAGGATGCGCGCCTGATTCATATAGACGCGCAAGATTCCCGCCGTCTCCTGCGCCGTTGCGGCAAGCGGCATGAGGAAAAGCAAAGCAGCGGTGAGCCGGACCAGCAAAGTGGATGGCATGAATAGCGCCTTCTGAATCGGTGTTCTGTTTCTGAGCATGACGATTATTGGTGAATGAAGTCTTAATGTGCCGAATTCGGCGTGAATTTCAAATTGAGACAGTGGCGCCAAGAGATTTGTGTATCGTTTTGGAGTGATCGTTGATATGCGCTGCATCTAAAAACCCTTGTATTGCGGGCGAAATGCAACCGTTGGCTTCAAGGAATCGCGTTAGAACGCATTTTAGACTTTATATTTATTCACCGTTTACTCTGTGGTTGCTAACCTTCTCTTAACCGGATGGTAACCTCGTTTTTTAAGCGCTTGGAAATGCACTGCTCGTAATTTGGGGCCACCGAACAGCGGAAAACAGTTGTCGGCAGTGCTGAGTTCTACGATCCCCGGAGTTAGGAGAGACGAATGTCCAAGATTTTTGCGCGTTTCGCGAAGGAAGAATCGGGTGCCACGGCTATCGAATATGGCCTGATCGCTGCGCTGATCTCCGTCGCTCTGATCGCCGGTGCAACAACGCTCGGCAACAACCTCAATAACGTCTTCCAGAATATCTCTACGAAGATGAGTACAGCTGCAACGGCTGCTGCAAAGTAATTACGGCAGTCGGAAAATCGAGACCGTATTCCGCCAAGAGCCTTTGGTGTGACAGGAGTATTCGATGGAAGCGGCTTTCCAATTGGCTTTCATTTTTCTCCTGATTACGGCGGCCATCAGCGATCTTCTGACCATGAAGATTCCGAACTGGCTCTCACTGGCGCTTGGGCTGCTTTTCTTTCCGGCGGCATTTCTTGCTGGCCTGCATATCACCGCGATCGGCCTTTCGGCCGTCGCGGCGCTTTGCGTATTCGTCGCTTGCTTTGCTCTTTTCGCATTGAACGTCATGGGCGGCGGTGACGCGAAGCTGTTGACGGCCTCAGCGCTCTGGTTCGGCCTTGGCCAGGGCCTGATCGTGTTTCTGGTCAATGTTGCGTTTTGCGGTGGGCTGCTGACCCTGCTCATTCTCCTCATCCGGTGGAAGTCCTGCTGGGCGACGGATCGCGGTATCCGGTTGCCGCCTTCGCTTTCGACAGCCAAGAAAATCCCCTATGGCATTGCTATTGCGGCGGGCGCTTTACTCGCCATGCCCCAACTTGTTATTGTGGCCTGACTATTTTTACGTATATTATTTGATAATCATGCAGTAGGCAGCGCGGATTAATCTCTCTTTAACTATCCCTGTAAGTTCTACGTTAACCATAATTATACCATTGCCAGTCCATTGTCGGCGCAAACGTACCGACTCCTCAAGGATTGGCCATGAAACCCGCCCGTGTCATCATTCTCACCGTTGCAGTTGTCGCGGCAGGTCTTGCCGGCCTGTTGGCAATGAAGCTTTCGGGTGGGCAGACGGTCGTGCAATCGGCTGAGGCGGTCATCCGCAAGGAGCCCACGATCAACGTTCTTGTGTCGGCGGAAAATTTACCCGTTGGCGCACGTCTGAATGAAAAGTCCCTCCAGTGGATGGCCTGGCCGGAAGGCGGTGTGGTGGAGGGCTTCATCACGCAAACCAGCCGCCCCCAGGCCGTGGAGGAACTGACAGGCGCCGTTGTGCGCCTTCCGCTGTTTAATGGTGAACCGGTGCGTGCGGAGAAGGTGGCGGATTCCTCCAACCGGATCATGTCCTCCATCCTGCCAAGCGGAAAGCGGGCCGTCGCCACGGAGATTTCCGTTGCCACGGGCGCCGGTGGCTTTGTTCTGCCTAACGATAGGGTGGACGTGATCATGGTGCGCAAGAGGGAACAGGGCGGCTACAGCACCGAAAATGTCCTCAACAATATCCGTGTCCTCGCCATCGACCAGCGCATCGAGCAAAACGAAGATGGTACGCAATCGGTCATTGGAACGACTGCGACGCTGGAGCTGACGCCCGATCAGGCGCGCGTGATCGCCGTGGCGCAGCAGATGGCGGACAGATTGACACTTGCATTGCGCTCCGTTGCCGATGTGCAGGAGCCGGATACTCAATTTGCTGATTACCTGCTGGCTGGCGGCGGCAAGGGCGAAGTCCAGGTCATCAAGTCCGGGACGATCGTCGATGGCGCAAGCAGCACCACCGGCTCGGTTCAGCGCTAAGACTTTTTAGAGGAGCGGTCCCTGTGACATCTTGGAAGAAAACATTTCGCGCCTCTGCCGCAGCCGGTCTGAGCTTGTGCCTTGTCCTGTCGGATATTCCGGGAATTCTGGCAGTTGGTCCCGCCTTTGCAAGCTCCGATAATCTGGTACGCATCAACGAAGCAGGTCGCGGCGTTCACAAGAGGCTCAAGCTCGGTCTCAACAAGGCGCTGGTGGTCGACCTTCCAGCCGATGCCCACGATATTCTGGTGGCCGATCCCAGCATGGCGGATGCCGTGACGCGCACCTCGCGCCGGATCTATCTCTTTGGCAAGACAGTCGGTCAAACCAACATCTTCATCTTCGGGCCGGGCGGCGAAGAAATCGTGAGCCTTGACCTGGAAGTGGAACGCGACATTGACGGCCTGCAGGCCAATCTTCGCCGGTTTCTGCCGGAATCGGACATCAAGGTTGAAATCGTATCGGACAATATCGTGCTGACGGGCACAGTGCGCACGCCGCAGGATGCCGCCCAGGCCGAGAAGCTCGCCCGTGCCTTTCTGCAGGGTGGTGAGGCGACCACGCGTAATTCCACTGCAACGGGTGGTGCAACCTATGGTGGCGTTGCGATCTACGCGGAAGAGCGTCAGAGATCGCAGATCGTCAACCTCCTGACCATCGAGGGCGAAGACCAGGTAACGCTGAAGGTCACGGTCGCAGAGGTGAGCAGGCAGGTTCTCAAACAGCTCGGTTT
This sequence comes from Affinirhizobium helianthi, assembly GCF_042680945.1. Lineage (NCBI taxonomy): Bacteria > Pseudomonadati > Pseudomonadota > Alphaproteobacteria > Hyphomicrobiales > Rhizobiaceae > Affinirhizobium > Affinirhizobium helianthi. Next base: position 128,943 of record NZ_JBHUEQ010000004.1, read on the forward strand.
CAATGGAAGCGTTTCTACCAATGGTAGATCCGCAAGCGGCGGCATTTCCTTCGCCAACCCCACCAATCTCGGGACCGCAGCCGCTGTTGGCGGGCTGGGCGGCGTGGTTGGCTCCATCGGCACCACGAGCCTTGCATCCTACGTCAATGCCATGGAGCAGGCCGGTGTCATGCGCACTTTGGCCGAACCGAGCCTCACCGCCATTTCCGGTCAACAGGCCAAGTTCTATGTGGGCGGCGAGTATCGTCTGGCAGGCCAGCAGGATGTGACGGTTGACGATACCACCAACCGGCCGACGGTCTCCCGTACGATACAGACAGTAAATTATGGCGTGGAGCTGAATTTCAAGCCCGTGGTCCTGTCTGCCGGGCGCATCAGCCTGAACATTGAAACCAACGTGTCCGAGCCGACCTATGAGGGCTCCGTCACGACCGGCAACGGCACGTCACCGCGGGTGCCGGGCGGCACCTACCTTTCACTGCGCAAGCGCGAAGCCTCCACGTCGGTGGAACTGCCCTCCGGTGGCTCCATCGTGATTGCCGGCCTGGTGCAGGATAATGTTCGTCAGGCCATGTCAGGTCTTCCCGGTATTTCGAAAGTTCCGGTTTTCGGCACGCTTTTCCGCAGCAAGGACTTCATCCGCAACGAGACGGAGCTGGTCATCATCGCGACGCCCTATCTTGTGAGGCCTGTGGCCCGCAACCAGCTCTCGCGCCCGGATGATAACTTCAATCCGGAAAACGATGCCGCAATGTATTTTCTCAATCGCGTCAACAAGCTTTACGGTCGCCAGGAGCAGCCGGCCCCATCCGGCCGCTATCACGGTGCGGTCGGCTTTATTTACAAGTAAGAGGCAAACGAGAATGATCCGCACACCGTATGCTTCGGCCCTTTTGCTTCTTTCTGCTGCCCTGCTGTCCAGTTGCGGCAATAGCCAGCTTGCGGCGAACGCGCCGCTGGACTATCGCCAGCGCCACCCCATTGTTTTGACCGATGCGGAAACTACGCTCGACATTCCGGTCGGAGCAAATGATTCGCGCCTGACGATCGGCATGCGTGACACGATCAAGGGCTTTGCCCAGAATTTCAGAAATTCTTCCGCCGGTTTCATGCAGATCCAGCTGCCGCAGGGCTCCGTGAATGCGGCTGCAGCCGCCCAATTGGCGGGCGATATCCGCAAGACCTTGCAGAGTGCAGGCATTCGCGGACAGCGCATCATCATGACCAAATATGCCGCTGGCGGTCCCGGTGATGCGGCCCCGATACGGCTGGCTTTCGTAGCGACCAAGGCAGTAGCTGGACCTTGCGGCGAATGGCCTGAAGATCTTTCCGACAACACCTTCGGCAACCGTAACTGGTATAATTTTGGCTGTGCCTCGCAAAGCAATCTTGCCGCACAGATCGATAATCCGACAGATCTTCTTGGTCCTCGGGCTCAGACGCCGATCGACGCGGCCCAGCGCGCGAACGTCATCAACACATATCGCACCAACGCGACTTCTGGCAGATAAGGGGACAGGGCATGGCTCCGATCCAGTACGACATCAGGATGTCCGCCGAGCAAGACGATACGGTGGAAGAGCAGGGACGCGTTGCCGACCTCGATTCCCTGCGTCCCTTGCCGCGAATTTCCATCCATGCCTTCTGCAACAGCGATGTCATGCACCGGATCATGGAGCGCCTGGGACAGGATCGCCGCATGTCCAAGGTCAATATGCGGGTGACCAGCGGCGGCGTCGATGCCGCTGCCAACATGTTTTCGGCGGCGCCGACACCGAACCTGCTGATTCTGGAGACGGAAGCGGAGCCGCAAAATCTTTTGAATGAGCTTGCCCCGCTGGCCGAGGTTTGCGACCCGTCGACGAGGGTCATCCTGATCGGCAAGCACAATGATATCACGCTTTATCGCGAACTGATCCGCAACGGGATTTCCGAATATCTGGTTGGTCCGGTGAAGATGCAGGATCTGCTGGGGGCCATCGCCTCCATCTTCGTGGATCCTGAAGCCGAACCGCTTGGCCGTTCCATTGCCTTCATCGGGGCAAAGGGCGGCGTCGGATCCTCCACCATTGCGCATAACTGCGCGTTCGGCATCTCCTCTCTGTTCTCCACCGAGACCATTCTCGCCGATCTCGATCTTGCCTACGGAACGGCCAATATCGATTTCGATCAGGACCCGGCGCAGGGAATAGCGGAAGCCGTCTACGCGCCGGATCGGCTTGATGAGGTGTTTCTGGATCGCCTTCTGACCAAGTGCTCGGAGCATCTGTCGCTTCTGGCCGCACCCTCACTGCTGGACCGCGCCTATGATTTCGAGCGCACCTCTTTCCAGCCGGTGGTCGAAGTGCTGCAGCGAAGCGCGCCGGTGGCCGTTCTCGATGTTCCGCACGCCTGGTGCGAATGGACACGAAGCGTGCTTGCGGAAGCCGATGAGGTGGTCATCACGGCGGTGCCGGACCTCGCCAATTTGCGCAATACGAAGAACATGCTGGATGCGCTAAAAAAGCTTCGTCCCAACGACAAGGCTCCGCATCTCATCCTCAATCAGGTCGGACTTCCCAAGCGTCCGGAAATTGCACCCGCCGACTTTCTGGAGCCGCTTGAGATCGATCCAATCGCCATCATTCCCTTCGATGGGCAGCTTTTCGGCAATGCCGCCAATAGCGGCCGCATGATCAGCGAGATGGATGCAAAATCGCCGACAGCCGAGATTTTCTCGCAAATCTCGCATGTCGTGACGGGACGAACCACGATGAAGAAGGCGAAGAAGGGCGGGCTTGGCATGGTGCTGGGGCTGCTTGGACGCAAGTAAGCAAGCTTAACTGAGAACTGGGTTGCAGGATGTTTGGCAAACGCGGACAAGATGGTTTTGGCAAGGCGGGGTCGCCCACGCCTGTCCATGCGCCGGCGCACGCCCCTCCCGCTTCCAGCAGCACGATGGGGCGCACGGAGCCGGACACGATACTGGATGTCGGCTCTGCGCCGCCGCAGCTGGGCCCCAGACAGCCGATTGCGCCACCGCCACTCAGCCCCACAACCGCAGGCGCCAAGCGGCGCACGCTTCGCGACGATGGCTATTACGACACCAAGGCCCAGGTCTTCTCTGCGCTGATCGATACGATCGACCTGTCCCAGCTTGCCAAGCTGGACGGTGAAAGCGCCCGCGAGGAAATCCGCGATATCGTCAACGATATCATCACCATCAAGAATTTCGCCATGTCCATTGCCGAGCAGGAGGAACTGCTCGAAGACATCTGCAATGACGTTCTGGGATACGGCCCGCTGGAGCCACTTCTGGCACGCGATGACATTGCCGACATCATGGTCAATGGTGCGGGGCAGACCTTTATCGAAGTGGGCGGCAAGACAATCGAGTCCGAAATCCGCTTTCGCGACAATGCGCAGCTTCTTTCCATCTGCCAGCGCATTGTGAGCCAGGTGGGCCGACGTGTCGACGAATCCTCGCCCATTTGCGATGCGCGCCTGCCGGACGGTTCGCGTGTGAACGTCATCGCGCCACCCTTGTCGCTCGATGGACCGGCTCTGACGATTCGAAAGTTCAGGAAGGACAAGCTGACGCTGGACCAGCTGGTCAAGTATGGCTCCATCACGCCGGAAGGTGCAGCGGTCCTGCAAATCATTGGCCGCGTTCGCTGCAATGTCGTGATTTCCGGCGGTACCGGCTCGGGTAAAACCACGCTGTTGAACTGCCTGACACGCTATATCGATGCAAATGAACGCATCATTACCTGCGAAGACACGGCGGAACTTCAGTTGCAGCAGCCGCATGTCGTGCGTCTGGAAACACGTCCCCCCAATATCGAGGGGGAGGGCGAAATCACCATGCGCGATCTCGTCAAGAACTGCCTTCGTATGCGCCCGGAGCGGATCATCGTTGGCGAAGTGCGCGGACCGGAAGTGTTCGACCTCCTGCAGGCCATGAACACCGGCCATGACGGTTCCATGGGCACGATCCACGCCAATACGCCGCGTGAATGCCTGTCGCGTATGGAATCCATGATTGCCATGGGCGGCTTCAATCTTCCCTCAAAGACGGTGCGCGAGATCATTTCCACCTCCGTGGACGTCATCGTGCAGGCCGCCCGCCTTCGCGATGGTTCGCGCCGGATTACCCACATCACCGAAGTCATTGGCATGGAAGGCGATGTGATCGTGACCCAGGATCTGGTTCGTTTCGAAATCGAAGGCGAAGATGCTGCGGGCCGTCTCATCGGCCGCCATGTCTCGACGGGCATTGCCAAACCGAATTTCTGGGATCGCGCCCGCTACTACAATGAAGAGCGCCGCCTGGCGGCAGCACTCGACCAGATGGAAATCAAGACCAACTAAAAAGGACCCGGGAATGGATCTGACTGTCGTCGCCCTCGCGGTCCTCGTTGCGATTGCTGCATCCGGTATTGCCTATGCGCTTCTTTTCTCGCGCATCGAGGTGGAAAAGAAAACCACAAGCCGCGTGACACGCCTGTCTTCCGGCGCAACCGATGGCACCCAGCTGAAGGCTGCACGTGACCGCGTGCAGGAACTGTCCAAGCGGCGCAAATCCGTACAGGACAGCCTCAAGGATCTTGAGAAGAAGCAGCAGGAAAAGAGCAGGAAATTCGGCGATCAAAGCCTGAAAGCGCGTCTGGCGCGCTCCGGTCTGCCGTTGACGCCTGGGCGGTTTTACACCTTCAGCGCCGGTTTTGCAGTGCTGATGGTGCTCGTCTGCCTGTTGGCCGGCATGCCTTTGATGGTGCTCGCCGGAACCGCGATTGTCTGCGGGATCGGCATCCCGCGCTGGGTGATCGGCTTCTTCATCCGCAGGCGTCAGGAAAAATTTCTGGAAGAACTGCCGAATGCCCTGGAAGTCATGGTGCGTTCGATCCGGTCCGGCCTGCCGCTCAACGATGCCATGCGGCTGATTGCCTCCGATGGCCAGGAGCCGGTCAAGAGCGAGTTCAGGCGGATCGTCGAGTCGCAGCAGGTGGGGCTAAGTACGCCAGAGGCCTGCGCCCGCATGATGTTGACCATGCCCCTGCCGGAGGTGAACTTCTTCTCGATTGTTATTGCCATTCAGAGCCAGGCGGGTGGAAATCTCTCGGAAGCTCTGGGCAATCTTGCCAAGGTTTTGCGTGACCGGCGCAAAATGAAGGCCAAGGTGCAGGCGCTTTCCATGGAAGCAAAGGCGTCCGCCGTCATCATCGGTTCCTTGCCCTTTATCGTCGCAACGCTCGTTTATCTCACATCTCCGCAGTACATCTCGGTGCTGTTCACCGATGCGCGTGGACACTTCATCCTGATGGCTGCCGGCGTCTGGATGGCTTTGGGTGTCTTCGTCATGCGGCAAATGATCAACTTCGATATTTGAGGGCGCTGAATGACCGAAGAACTCGCCCAGACCCTCACCAATCCTTCGACACTGGTTGCACTGCTGGTGGCGCTGGCGGTTTTCGCAACCTTCTACACGCTTGTCCTTCCCATGATCGAAGGGCGTGAGCTTAACAAGCGAATGCGTGCAGTCTCCACCGAACGCGATCAGATCCGCTCTCGCGAACGGGCGCGGATGAACAGTGATGCCAGCAAAGCCTCGTTGAGAACCCAGAAAAACCAGCCCGCGAGCCAGATCGTTGAACGTTTCAACCTGCGTGAAGCGCTGGTGGATGGCAATACCGTCAACAAGCTCAAGGCTGCTGGCCTGCGCACACAGAACGCCCTCAACGTGTTTCTGGTGTGCCGTTTTCTTCTACCATTTCTTTTTCTCGGGGCGGCTGCCTTCTGGATCTTCGGTCTTGGCAACCTGTCTTCCCGCCCGCTGCCGATCCGCCTGCTGATTACCATTGCCACGGCCTATATCGGTTTCTACGCGCCGAATATCTATGTCAGCAACCGCGTCAGCAAGCGTCAGGCGTCCATCAAACGGGCCTGGCCCGATGCGCTGGATCTCATGCTCATCTGCGTCGAGGCGGGTATCTCGCTGGAGGCTGCCATGCGGCGTGCGGCGGAAGAGATCGGGCAACAATCGCCGGAACTGGCGGAAGAACTGGTGCTGACAACGGCGGAACTTTCCTTCCTGCCGGATCGAAAGGTCGCCTTGGAAAACCTTGCCATTCGCACGCAGCTCGACATCGTCAAGGCCGTGACGACAGCTCTCATACAGGCCGACCGCTACGGTACGCCGGTGGCACAGGCGCTGCGTGTTCTGGCGCAGGAAGGTCGCGATGAGCGCATGAATGAGGCAGAGAAGAAGGCGGCGGCCCTTCCACCGAAGCTGACCGTGCCGATGATCGTCTTCTTTCTGCCCGTGCTGATTGCCGTCATTCTGGGACCCGCGATCATTCAGGTTTCGGATCGCTTCTGAACAACGCAAAGAAAAAGCTCACCCCGGAATGCAGGGCGAGCCTTTTTGCATGTGCGCTTTTGCGCAAAATCAGTTCGTGGCGTTCGTCGATCTGCCGTTCTTCTTGTCGGCGAGCTTTGCCCAGGTATTCTGCTGCGATAGCATGGAGCGCAGATAGGCCACATTGGCATCGGCCTGTGTGGGGTTGAGTTCGCGGCGGGCAATCTGTTCCGCTTCCTGGAAACGGCCCTGAAGACCAACCACAAGCGCCAGATTCTGGCGAACGCGGCTATCGGCGGTGGGCAGGTTTGCTGCCTTGCGCAGATAGGTTTCCGCCGTCTTCAAGTCGCCGGACAGAACATAGGACATGCCGAGGTTGGACATGACGCTCGGCTCGCCAGGCTGCGTGTCGAGTGCCAAACGGTATTTCTGCCGTGCCTCGTCCGCGCGGCCGAGTTGATCCAGAACAGCGCCTTCGGCGGAATAAAGCCGCCAATCGGGACGATCCGGCGTCTGCGCGCGATTGATCGTCTGCAGGGCCTGTTCCAACTGGCCAGCGGCAGCCTGGGCTTTGCCATAGGCGGCAAGCACGGTGCGATCGGCAGGATTTGCAATGGCGACCTGCTGCATGACCGCCAGCGCCTGCGTATTCTTGCCATTCATGCGCAGAATGCTGGCATAGTTCAGGCCGATCGTGCGATCCTTCGGATTGCGATCATAGGCCGAACCTGCCACCTTCTCTGCCTGCTCCAGTTCGGCTGCATTCATCTGCTCCAGGGGCTTGCCGAAGTTCATCGATGCGCTGGGAATGGACCCGGTCGTGATTCGGTCTGCGCGCTGCTGATTCGTGGTGCATGAGCCGAGCGTCAGCGGCAACAGAAGCCCACAAGCGACACTCATCCAGAGGCGGCGCTTGGTGGAAGGAGAAGAAAATGCGGTCATCATGGCTGTTTGCCCCAGTCCCTGAGACGCCAGCCGCTTGCAAAGCCAAGAAAGGGTGGCGTCTTCCTGCCTCAAGCAATAATCTGTTAACCCTAACAGTTCGTTAAATCGCCTTCCTGAAAGCATCCCATGGCTCCCTTCCAGTTCATCGAAAGACTTGTCCCGTTTCGTCCCATGAGCGCAGACGCGCTTTCCGTTTACGCAGTCACGCCCGCTGAGCTGGAGGCGGGACTGGCCGGATCGGCCGCCAGCAGCTGGGCGAAGGCGGCAGGCTTCAAGGCCGATGCAGGCAATCTCCTGCTCCTTCCCGGTGAGGGCGGCACTCTGGCGGGCGCAATCTTCGGCCTGGGCGCAAATCCGTCCGATCAGCCTTTCATCTGCGGAAAGCTTGCCCGCCAATTGCCAGCCGGGGAATGGAGGCTGGAAATTCAGGCTCTTGCCTTCGAAAAGGCGGCGCTGGGCTTCGGTCTTGGCACCTACAGCTTCGATAGTTATCGCACACCAAAGGCTGTGGAAGCATTCCTTTGCGTTCCAGATACGATTGATATTGCTGGTCTGGAGCGCACGCTCTCGGCCGTTTTTCTGGCGCGCGATCTGGTCAATACGCCGACCAACGATATGGGGCCGGACCGATTGGACGCGGTCTTCTCGTCCATCGCAGCCCATTATGGCGCTACGCTTTCAAAGATCATTGGCGAGGAACTGCTGGCCCGGAACTTTCCTCTGATCCACACGGTCGGTCGCGCCAGCGCGCAGGCGCCACGGCTTCTCGAAATGCGCTGGGGCCGCAAGGGCACGCGCAAGGTCACCTTGGTTGGCAAGGGTGTGTGTTTCGATACCGGAGGACTGGATATCAAGCCGGCATCGTCCATGCTATTGATGAAGAAGGATATGGGCGGTGCCGCCAATGTTCTGGCGCTTGCCTCTATGATCATGGATGCAGAGCTGGATCTCGATCTGCGTGTTCTGGTTCCTGCCGTGGAAAACTCCATCTCCGCCGATGCCTTCCGCCCAGGCGATATCTATCGCAGCCGCAAGGGCTTGACGGTTCAGATCGACAATACCGATGCGGAAGGGCGCCTCATTCTGGCCGATGCCCTGGCCTTCGCGGATGAGGATGCGCCGGATCTGATCATCGACATGGCGACCTTGACGGGCGCTGCCCGCGTTGCGCTCGGTCCCGATCTGCCGCCATTCTTCACCGATGACGAAGCGCTTGCCGCAAGTCTCGCCCTGGCGGCCATTGCGGAAGACGATCCGCTGTGGCGATTGCCCCTTTTCAAGGGTTATGAGAAGGATGTGCGTGCACGCGTGGCAGATCTGACGAATGCGCCTTCGGGTGGCATGGCGGGTGCCATTACGGCGGCCTTGTTCCTCAAACGCTTCGTGGGTGAAGCAACATGCTGGGCGCATTTCGATATTTATGCCTGGTCGCCAGCGGAAAAGCCGCATGCGGCAATCGGAGGTGAGGCGCAGGCCATTCGCGCCCTTTTCCGCCATATTGCTACGCTTTCTTGAGGTCCATCAAGGCACGGATGGTATGGAGTAGAAATGCCTGCGGAATTGAGCGCAACCGAAGCCCTCGGCCTCTGGCACAGGGTTTGTCTCAATCAGGTTCGCTATCAGGGGCAGGATTTCACGCTGCGCCAGATGGCTGTTCTGCTGCATATCTATCTCGTGCCGCCGCCGCACACAGTGCGGGGGCTGGCCTCCGCATTGGGCGTTACCAAGCCGGTGATTACGCGGGCGCTGGACAGTCTTGGCGCCATGCAGCTGGTGGACCGCACGCGCGATGTGGAGGACCGCCGCAATGTGATCATCAAACGCACGCTTGACGGTGCACTGTTTCTCGAAAAACTGGGCGATCAGATACGCGACGAAGCGCGTCGATCCTCACCATAAGGACTGGCCATGACCGATATTCTCGACCGCCGTTTGAATGCCTTCCGCCCTGATCTGGCCGATGAGCGGTTGGCGGAGCGCGTGCAGGCAGAACGCTATGTCGGCGGTGAGCCTGCCTCCATTGCCGTGCCGCTTGCCAATATCCGCCCTGAGGCCGACCGGGCACGCAATATCGACACGCAGTTCCTGTTCGGTGAACCTGTTCGCATTTTCGAGCGGCGAGATGGCTGGGCCTGGGTGCAGGCCGAAGAGGATGGTTATGTCGGCTATCTGCCGGAAGCGGAGCTGACCGCGCCGACAGCCCCGACGCATTGGATCAGCGTGCCGCGAAGCTTTGTCTATCCCGATGCAGAACTGCGCAAGGTGCCGCTTCATGCCCTCTCCATGGGAAGCCGCATCGAAGTCGTCGGCGAGGCCGAAACGCGCGGAACCCGCTATTTTCTGCTCAAGTCCGGCGGCGCCATCATTGCAAGGCATTGCGTGCCGGTTTCAGACTACGTGCACTCCGATTATGTGGCTATCGCCGCTGAATTTCTGAATACGCCCTATCTGTGGGGTGGAAGGTCCGGCTTCGGGATCGATTGCTCGGGCCTCGTCCAGCTGGCGATGATGATGGCAGGCATCAAGGCGCCACGCGATTCCGATATGCAGGCTGCCTTCGGCCGCGAAATCGAGCGCCATGACGTGAAGCGCGGCGATCTCGTTTTCTGGAAAGGGCACGTCGCCATCATGGAGGATCGTGAAACGATGCTCCATGCAAATGGGAACACCATGACAGTGGCACGGGAAACCCTTGAGGCAGCGATTGAGCGAATCGGCTGGCTTTACGGTCAGCCTACGGGCTTTCGCACGCCTTATTGATCAGCGCTTGCGCAATACTTCGTGGTAGAAGCATTCATCGCTTCCCATATGAAGCGAAATGGTTTGGAGCATTGCGATGATCGGACGCTGGCAAATTCTTGGTCTGGCCTTTCTGGTGGGCGTCACGGCGAATCCGGCCTTTTCGAAAGACAAGGCGCCGATGCGGGACATGCCGCGCAACGGCGAGTTCTACAAGGATCTGCCGGGCGTGAAGCCCATGGAAAGCCTTGTGCAAAAGGGCGACGGCCTTGATTGCGAGACCGTCACCGTCTACCGCCGCTGGAGCGAGCGCGACATTTTCCGCGACTTCCCCGTCAGCGCTTACCGCTGCGAAAAGAACGGCGTCACCTATACCGGCACGCAAATGCCGAACCGTCCCTGGGTTCCGGGCCTCAACCCTCAAACCCTGCCTGAGTAAGTCATTGCTAATTGATGTCCCTTTTATGGGATATTCCTCTGCTCGCGCTCATCGCCTTTGGATTCTCTGTCGCTGAAAACAAATGGGGTGTCGTAATCCCGAGCGTTTCGGCGCCGCTCAAGTGTTTTGCTGACATACCAAAAACTTTACGTTGCGAGATGAGGAAGATCTCGCTGTTAAGCGGGCGGGCGGCTGCGGTCAGGCGGACGACAAGTGTCGATCAACTGCCTTTCCCTGCCTCGCAGGACTGACACATGGACCCGATAAGGTGCCCAGTGAACCGGACATGATCTCGGAGGAGTGACCGAGTATCGATGTTTAACCATGGAGGAGATGGAAATGAGCAGGAATAGAGGCGTCGTTTATATGCGGCCCGGCAAGGTCGAGGTGCGCGACATCGATGACCCGAAGCTCGAAGCGCCGGATGGGCGGCGTATTGAGCACGGCGTCATCCTCAAGGTTATTTCCACCAATATCTGTGGTTCCGATCAGCACATGGTCCGTGGCCGCACAACAGCCATGCCTGGCCTCGTGCTCGGCCATGAGATCACCGGCGAGGTGATCGAGAAGGGCATCGATGTCGAGATGCTGCAGATCGGGGATATCGTCTCCGTCCCCTTCAACGTTGCCTGCGGACGCTGCCGCTGCTGCAAATCGCAGGATACAGGCGTCTGCCTCACGGTTAATCCGGCCCGCGCTGGCGGTGCCTATGGCTATGTCGACATGGGCGGCTGGATCGGCGGCCAGGCGAAATATGTCACCGTTCCCTATGCAGATTTCAACCTGTTGAAATTCCCGGATCGTGATCGCGCGATGTCGAAAATCCGCGACCTCACGATGCTTTCCGATATTCTGCCGACCGGCTTCCATGGCGCGGTCAAGGCAGGCGTCGGCGTTGGCTCCACCGTTTACGTTGCAGGTGCGGGTCCGGTCGGTCTTGCTGCTGCGGCATCGGCACGCATTCTTGGTGCAGCCGTCGTCATGGTGGGTGACTTTAACAAGGAACGCCTCGCACACGTGTCCAAGATGGGTTTTGAGGCTGTCGATCTCTCCCAGAGCGACCGGCTGGGTGATATGATTGCCCAGATCATCGGAACCAACGAAGTGGATAGCGCCATTGACGCTGTGGGCTTCGAGGCCCGCGGTCATTCCGGCGGCGAACAACCGGCCATCGTTCTCAACCAGATGATGGAAATCACCCGTGCAGCAGGCAATATCGGTATTCCGGGCCTCTATGTCACGGAAGATCCGGGTGCCGTGGATGATGCGGCCAAGCAGGGCAGCCTCTCCATGCGCTTCGGTCTTGGCTGGGCAAAGGCTCAATCCTTCCACACCGGCCAGACACCAGTTCTCAAATATAACCGTCAGTTGATGCAGGCGATCCTGCATGACCGTCTGCCGATTGCCGATATCGTCAATGCGAAGATCATCTCGCTTGAGGATGCGGTGCAGGGCTATGAGAGCTTCGACCAAGGCGCGGCAACCAAGTTCGTGCTCGACCCGCACGGCGACCTTCTCAAGGCCGCTTGATCGACACAAGATCCGCTAATCTCCCGAGCGCCTGCGGCAGCCTCTGCCGCGGGCGTTTCTCTGTGCGGCTTGTACCAGTGAAGCACAGGATCATGGGGCGTGGCTGCAAGGGCGATTCCGGCGGAGGCGGAAGCGCCTGGAATGCTCTATCTCTTTTGTTTTGATGCAGGCTGGATGCACAACCACTGACGCCTTTGCAGGATGGTCTCCAATACGGCCAAGAGAGCAGCCATTGTCGCACTGCGCAGTGCATGGGTTTGCGGGGCCATTTGATGCGCATGAATCGTCGCATCCCCCGGAGGGGAGCGTTACGATTTAAAACTTTTGAGGAGTCTTAAGCTTTTGATCTGGCTAGCGATCAAAATGGAATGGTGCCCAGAAGAGGACTCGAACCTCCACACCCTTGCGAGTACCAGCACCTGAAGCTGGCGCGTCTACCAATTCCGCCATCTGGGCGACGAGGAGCGATGTACTGGTCTGAGGGGGTCCTGTCAACGGCCCTTTTTGAACTTTCTGTGTCAGAGGCAAAATTTCTTCAGGCGGCATGTGGATGAGTGGCCGAACCGACCCATCCATCAGTCGGTCTGGCTGCTATCCTCCTTGTTTTTCTTGGACGATCGGTCGATATGCCCGAGATCGCGGTCAGGCTCGATGATATCGCGCACACGCTGTTTCAGCTCCTTGGGGCCGGGAAAACCGCCATCCCTGGCTCTTTCCCAAATCAGGGCGCCGTTTACGCTTATCTCGAAGATCCCGCCCGTGCCCGGCACAAGCGCCACCTCGCCCAAGCTGTCGCCGAAGGTGTGGAGAAGCTCTTGCGCCATCCAGGCAGAACGCAGCATCCAGTTGCACTGCGTGCAGTAATGGATGGCGATTCGGGGTTTGTCGGCCATCTGCATGTCTCCGCGTCTGATCGTGATCACAGTGATTTTATGTTGCGTGTCGACGCAGCAGCAAGACCTATTGCGTGCTCGCCGTAAGCCACGAAGGCAGCAAGCGGTGATTTAGATCATAGTGATTGAGCTTTCACTTGAATAAAAAACGGAGCGTTTCTAGACTTGTTACTGTTCAACCACCCTGGAGGATCTGGCATGGCGAAGTTCGAGCTGTATAAAGACAAAGCCGGTGAGTTTCGCTTTCGGTACAAAGCTTCCAATGGCGAGACGATGTTTTCGTCGGAAGGTTATAAGGCCAAGGCTTCGGCCGTGAAAGCAATCGAATCAATTCAAAAAAACGCCTCAGAAGCAAAAGTGGACGATCAGACGGTATAGGGAAAAGCCTGAACTTTCACCATGGTCGCCCAGGAGCCGCAGCGCGATCTGCGGTTCCTCCTGTTCAAGAAGATCGGAACATCGCGTGCTTTCCCCCGTTCGTTGATTACACCCATCGACAAGGAGAAAACCGATGACAAAGAAACTGATCGCAGCGCTTGCCCTTTCCACTGTTCTGCCTTTCGCGGCCATGGCGCAAACCACCACAGCCCCGGTGACGCCAGAGCAGGGGCAGGCGACGAACCAGAATAATGCCCGTGGTGGCATGGCGGATGTGCCACGCAGCGCCGAGGCGACGACGGAAGGCCCGTTCGTGACGGTGCCGGGACAGGGTGCCTGGAAGGTGAGCGACCTGCGCGGTAAATCCGTTTACACCACAGGCGGCGAGAGCATTGGAAGCATCAGCGATGTGCTCGTGAGCCAGGATGGCAGCGTTAATGCCGTGATTCTTGGCGTGGGTGGTTTTCTCGGCATCAATGAAAAGGATGTGGCGGTGGATATGAGCGCACTACAGCTCGGCCCCGGCATGACCCAGAAAGAGGCCGATCAGGCCGCTGCCAACACGCCTGCGGTATCGGGCGAAACCACGGCTTCTACCGCCAATAACACGTCCAACCCGGTTCCCTCAGCCAACACGACCAATGGCGTTGGCATGGGCGCACAGCAGCAGAACACCGCTGCGGGGCAGGGCACGGCCGCACCGGCACGGAATGAGCAGATGGCTGCCAATAATTCCGGCTCTTCTGCGGACGCAAAAATCGGCGAAGATGGCCTGCCGGAGCGGATCGTGTTGAACGTGACGCGTGAGCAGCTGGATCAAGCGCCTGCCTTTCAGGGTATGACGCCTGCGCGCTAGAGCATGGCGCGCAAAAGTGTGCAGCGGTTTTGCGATAACGACATGCGTTAAAACAAAGACTTAAAGCGTTAGGAGCGAATCTGAAAGATCGCGACACGCTTTAATACCGCCATCAAAATGAACAAAGCCCTGCGGTGATGTCCACTGCAGGGCTTTGTTATGAAATGTCGCCTGATTACTCGTCGTTCATCTTCAGAGCGGCGATGAAGGCCTCCTGCGGTATCTCCACCTTGCCGAACTGGCGCATGCGCTTCTTGCCTTCCTTCTGCTTTTCCAGAAGTTTGCGCTTACGGGTTGCGTCGCCACCATAGCACTTGGCCGTCACATCCTTGCGCAGGGCGCGAACCGTTTCACGCGCAATGACCTTGCCGCCGATAGCGGCCTGGATCGGGATCTGGAACATGTGCGGCGGAATGAGTTCCTTCAGCTTTTCGCACATGCCGCGTCCACGCCGGTCGGCTGCCGAGCGGTGCACCAGCATGGAGAGCGCGTCGACGGGATCGCCGTTGACCAGAAGCGACATCTTGACGAGATCGCCCGCACGGTAATCGATGATCTGGTAGTCGAACGAGGCATAACCCTTGGAAATCGACTTCAGGCGGTCATAGAAATCGAACACCACTTCATTGAGCGGCAGTTCGTAGGTCACCATGGCGCGGGTGCCGACATAGGTGAGTTCCGTCTGGATGCCGCGACGGTCCTGGCAGAGCTTCAGGACAGAGCCGAGATATTCATCGGGTGTCAGAATGGTCGCCTTGATCCACGGCTCGCGGATCTCGTCGATCTTCACCACATCGGGCATATCTGCCGGGTTGTGCAGTTCTTTCACGGAACCATCGGTCAGGGTCATCTGATAGACGACGGAGGGTGCCGTTGCGACAAGATCGAGATTGAACTCGCGCTCAAGGCGCTCCTGAATGATTTCAAGGTGCAGCAGCCCAAGGAAACCGCATCGGAAGCCAAAACCAAGCGCGGCCGAGCTTTCCATTTCGAACGAGAAGGAGGCATCGTTGAGACGCAGCTTGCCCATGGCAGCGCGCAGATCTTCGAAGTCGGCCGCATCAACGGGGAAGAGACCGCAGAACACAACCGGCTGTGCGGGCTTGAAGCCGGGCAGGGCCTTTTCCGTCGGGCGCTTGTCATCGGTGATGGTATCGCCAACGCGGGTATCGGCCACTTCCTTGATGGAGGCGGTGATGAAGCCGATTTCGCCGGGGCCTAGGCTGTCGACATTGACCATCTTGGGGGTCAGAACGCCGACCCGTTCCACGCCGTATTTGGCGCCCGTGCCCATCATGCGGATCTGCTGGCCCTTGGTGAGTACGCCATCGATGACGCGCACCAGAACCATGACGCCGAGATAGGTGTCATACCAGCTATCGACCAGAAGCGCCTTCAGCGGAGCCTTTTCGCCCCCTTCGCTCTTCGGCGGCGGAAGCTTGTGCACGATGGCTTCCAGCACATCGGGAATGCCAAGGCCGGTCTTCGCGGAAATCAGAACCGCGTCGGACGCATCGATGCCGATAACTTCCTCGATCTGCTCCTTGATGCGGTCAGGCTCGGCGGCGGGCAGGTCGATCTTGTTGAGAACAGTGACCAGCTCATGATTGTTGTCGATGGCCTGATAGACGTTGGCGAGCGTCTGCGCTTCCACGCCCTGCGACGCATCGACCACCAGCAGCGAGCCTTCGCAGGCCGAAAGCGAGCGTGAAACTTCATAGGCAAAGTCCACGTGGCCAGGCGTGTCGATGAGGTTCAACACGTAGGTTTCGCCGTTTTTCGCCTTGTAGTGAAGGCGAACCGTCTGCGCCTTGATGGTAATGCCGCGCTCGCGCTCGATATCCATCGAATCGAGAACCTGCTCCGACATCTCGCGCTCGGCCAATCCGCCGGTCGATTGGATCAGGCGGTCAGCCAGCGTGGATTTGCCATGGTCGATATGCGCGACGATGGAAAAGTTGCGGATATGGTCAAGGGGCGTACGATCGGTGCTCATGGCTGGCGCATATAGCAGCGAGCCGTTTCAACGCCTAGCGGGAAATTGCGTCAAAGCCTATAAAACAGGGCTTCCTCAGCGAAATTGCTCGGGCCAGTCACGCCGTGTTGCCACCTGACCTTCCGTTCGCAAACGTGCAACCTCGGAAAGATCGATCCGAGTGATCAGCCAGTGGCTTTCCTGCACGTCATCCGATGCGCTTTCCGCAAAGATACCGCTTGGCGGCATGCCGTAATCGGAGGGCACGTAAAGGGCGGCTCGTCCCTTGTTTTCATCGAGCGCCGGAGACCAGGGTGCATCCCCCGCTGTCGGCGATGAGAGCACCGCATACTGGTTTTCCAAGGCACGCGCCTGGGCACCGATGCGAACCCGGTAGCTGCCGGCCAAGGTATCGGTGCAACTGGGGGCGAGAACCAGTTCCACACCCATGTCCGCGAGTTTGCGCCCCAGCATGGGGAATTCATTGTCGTAGCAGATGAGAATGCCTACCCTTCCAACCGGTGTGTCGAAGGCTGAAAGCCCATCGGTTCCCGCAGAGATGTGCCAGCTCTCACGCTCGAAACGTGTCATGATCTGCTTGTCCTGATGGCCGATAAAGCCCTGCGGACCGAACAGCGGCGCACGATTGCGGAACTGGCTATCAGGATCGAGAACCGGCATGGAGCCGGGCTGAAAGGTGATGCCATGCCTGCGGGCGAGCCTCTCGCAAAGATCCATCCAGTCCTTGATTAAGGGCTGAATGCCCCGAATGGATGCATGCAGATCGGATCGGATTTCTGGAGGCAGCTGTCCGGACAGCACCAGCCCGGCATATTCCGGCAATAGCAGCAATTGCGCGCCCTGACTTGCTGCCCGCTCCACCAGCAGGCTCAGATGTGTCTCGTAGTCGTCCCAGCGCTCGATCAGTTCGATCCTGTACTGGCAGGCAGCAAGCGTGATGGTCATGCGGCAATACTCTTGATCCAGAAGGAGAGGGGCTTGGGGCTTTCACAATCCTCATCCAGATCGCGCCAGGAAAAGGTGGTTCGCAGATCCGGATGATGACGATAGCCGCGCTTTTCCCAGAAGCGGGTGAGGGGGGTGTAATCCAAGGGCCGCCGTGGATGATTTTCCGGGCGCTCCACCGCGCAGAAGGTGCAGTTGGCGAGGCCAAGCCTTCTTGCCTGCGCCTCCCGCTGCTCGAAAAAGGCAAGGCCTATACCTCTGCCCCGATAGGACGGCAGAAGGACGCTTTCGCCGAAGTAGAAGAAGTTTTGCGGATCCAGCATCTTTGCCACGAAGGGAGCCTTCACCTCATCCGTTTCCGTCACCATCGGGGTTCCGGTTGCAGCGCCCACCACCGTCTCGCCATCGAAAGCCAGCACGAAGACGGATCCTTCCGACCGCGCATAGGTGGCCAGATACTTTTGCTCGTATTCAGGGTCGCCATCGTAAAGATAGGGAAAATCGCGGAACACCGCGATGCGCAGCCGCGCCACGTCGTTGAAATAGGGGGCGGCGTCGCTGCCGGAAAAGGATTTGACCGTGAGGACCATAGATTGTTTTCACTTGTTGATTGGCGCGTTATACCGTCGCGCAACGATCATTTGAAGCTGCCAGAAAGAGGGACAATCCGCATGCACGCCAGCGACATCATCCGCGCCTATTACGATGCCTTTAACGCGCAGGATATGGACGCGTTTCTTGCCCTGCTGACAGATGATGTGGTGCATGACATCAATCAGGGAGAACGGCAGGAAGGCAAGGCTGCTTTCGCAAAGTTCATGGAACATATGAACCGCTGCTATAAGGAAAACTTGACGGACATGGTGATCATGGCGAGCGAGACCGGAACCCGCGCCGCCGCCGAATTTATCGTGAACGGCGAGTATCTGGCGACCGATGAGGGACTGCCAGAGGCCAAGGGCCAGACCTACAGACTGCCGGCTGGTGCCTTCTTCGACATTCGCGATGGCAAAGTGGCTCGCGTGACCAACTACTACAACCTCAACGACTGGATCACCCAGGTCGGCGGCTGATTTCTCATATAAGAGAACTTGATTCCCTCATAATAGAATTATAGTGTCGCCTGTATGAGCGATACGATGCACCATTTCGAGCAAGCAACGGGGGCGAGATTAAAGACCCTGCGGCAAGGACATGGCCTGACGCTGGATGAACTGGCGAGGGCCTCAGGTGTCAGCCGCGCCATGATTTCCCGCGTTGAGCGGGGCGAGGTCAGCCCGACGGCCGCGCTTCTGGCGCGATTATGCGAAGCGCTAGGCATGAGCCTTTCACAATTCTTTACACCCGACGATGCACCGAACAGCCCCTTCATTCGCCGCGATGATCAATACCTGTGGCGCGATCCGGTCACCGGCTATCTGCGCCGTTCCGTATCGCCGCCCGGCACGGGCAGCGGTGTCGATATTGTTGAGGTCGAGTTTCCTCCCGGTGCACGGGTATCCTTTCCGCCACGTGCCGAAAGTCGCGACATGACGCAGCATGTCTGGCTGTTCGAAGGGCGGCTCGACATGATCCTGCCGGATAAGACTCATGCGCTGCATGCGGGCGATTGCCTGTTCATGCACATTGGCGACGCTTTCGAATTCCACAATCCATCCGATGCGCCTGCGCGCTACGCCGTCATCCTCGACCGCGGGCGGCGTTGATAAGGTATTTCTCATGGTGACGATCCATCTTCTGACTGCCGAAGACATGACCTTCTGGCTCGACGATCTTTGTGAGGTTCTGGCGGATTGCATCAATGGCGGTGCCTCACTCGGTTTCATGCTGCCTTTCGAACCCAAAGATGCAATGCCCTACTGGAGGGACGTGCAGAGCCATGTCGCATTGGGCCAGACATTGTTCGCCGTGGCGAAGCGTGACGGGAAAGTTGTCGGCACGGTTCAGGTGGGGCTGGCACAAAAGCCCAATCAGCCGCACCGCGGCGATGTCATGAAGCTGCTGGTGCATCGTGCAGCAAGGGGGCTTGGCCTGTCTCGAAAGTTGATGGCCTGTGTTGAAGCCGAAGCGGCCCTACAGGGACGTTCGCTGCTGGTTCTGGATACCGCAACGGGTAGCGAGGCGGAGGCAATTTACCCCCGTCTCGGTTGGCAGAAGGTTGGCGTCGTTCCCGACTATGCACTTTGGCCTCAGGGTGGTTTTTGCGATACCACCATTTTTTATAAGCGCATTGGAATCTGAAGCCTCACTTCAAAGACGTGTTGAACGCATCGAGGATCAACTTGGCCGCTTCTTCGTGAACAGTAGCGCGATCTCGAACCCCTTCACCATCGCAAATGGGGTCCTTCTCGCCAGCCTCACTTAGGATTTCCAAGGCATCCGCCTTGCACACAGGCAGGAAGCTGAAGTGGTTGGAACCTGGTATCTGGTGATAATGCGCGCCTGGAAGCTGGGAGGAGAGCATCCTTGCATCAACGGCAACAGGAATCTTATCCGCATCTCCCAGATTGATGACAGTCGTTGCAGCCTCGATGGTCTTCAGGCTTTGCGGCCGGAATGCAGTTGCCAAACCCGGATCGACAATGACGGCGGAGATTACGCGCGGATCGAGATTGGACTGCTCGAAATGCGCCTTATCGAAGTCCCGCAGCTTGACGACGGGGGAGGCCACCCGTTTGCCATCCACAAAGCCGAAGCCGCCTGCATACCACTGGCAATCCATCATCATCGAATAGTGGTCGCAGTAATCGGCATAGGCGTTCAAGTTCGCGCGGGCGCCAATCAGTTCCAGCGCCGTGCTGCCGCCCAGAGAAAAGCCGATGACACCGATTCTGGAAGCATCGACGGACGCCTTCCAACGTGCCTCACCCGTCATCCAGGTAATGATGTTGGAGAGGTCCTGCGTCCGCTCCCAGATGCGTGGGGTGGCAATAGGGGTGGAATCGCCACTGGTGGTGCCGGGGTGGTCGGGACCGGCAACGATGAATCCTTTTTCGGCCAGACGCGCGGCAATCCACGTCATGCCCTGCGCTTTGGAGCCGGAGCCATGCGACAGGAGAATAAGGGGAAATTTGCCGGGATTGATTGCCGCATCGCGCTTCGCCGGGGCACCAGTAAAGATGCGGTTATCACCCACCGGCGTTTCCGGCGCTTTGGCATCAGACGGATACCAGACATCCACCATGAGCGGCTTCCCGCGTTGTGGTGATGGGACGGAAATGGTGGTTGCGCCGATGAATGTTTCGGCAAGCGCTGCCGCAGGCGCAAGTGCGCTGCCGAGAAGGAGGGTGATGGTGAGGAGTGTTTTCATGGTCCGCTCTTTCGTAATGGAGACGGGCCACACATCACCGATCAGTGCACGAACGTGCGACCTTGAACCTGTTGAAGGCCGTTCTCGAACATGATCTTGGACATGAAATGAGGGAACCGTTGCGCGCGGCAGGGGTTGGAAAGCTGTTACCCCGCTCAAAACGGAGGAAGAAAAATGAGTAAGACGGATATCAAGGCTGCGCAGGAGCGCGCAGAGGCGCAAGTTGCCAACACCAGCGCCGGCGGCCACCTTGGCGGCACCTATTATGGCCAGCAGCCAGACGGAAAGACAGCCACGATGAAGGAGCAATCCGGTGGCAAGGCACGTCCGAACGACGGTTCGAACTGATCAGGTTTTTAAGGGACGCGGCGGTGACGCCGCGTCCTCATCCTTTTTGACGATTACAGCGTGCCCTTGCGCTGCTGCATCATCATGAAGGTATCGAAGCTGTAGTCTGCAATCTGCAGCCACAGGTAACCGTCCTTCTTGAAAGCCTGCTGGCTATCGTAGATCTTCTTGAAATTCTCATTCTTGGCGGAAATCTCGGCATAGACTTCCTGTGCAGCCTTATAGCAGACATCCATGATGTCCTGGCTGAAAGGCTTCAGAATCGCACCTTGAGCGACCAGTTCGCGCAGCGCCTTGGCGTTCAACGCATCGTAGCGCTCCAGCATCAGTGCGTTTACACGGGCGCAGGCATCGGTGAGAACTCGCTGATAGCTCTTCGGCAGCGCGTTGAACTTCTCGCGGTTGAAGAAGGCGTGAACCGCCGGGCCACCCTCCCAGAAGGCCGGGTAGTAGTAGTACTTGGCGACCTTGTAGAAGCCGAGCTTGTGATCGTCATAAGGGCCGACGAATTCCGTCGCGTCGATCGTGCCCTTTTCGAGCGCAGCATAGACATCGCCACCGGCGATCTGCTGCGGCGTGACACCAACCTTGCTTAAGACCTGACCGGCCAGACCGGCAATGCGCATCTTCAGACCCTTGAGATCGTCAACGGTCTTGATTTCCTTGCGGAACCAGCCGCCCATCTGCGCGCCGGTATTGCCTGCGGGCAGCGCATAGAGGTTATGCTGCTCGAGGAATGCGTTGAGCAAGTCGTTGCCGCCGCCAACCGTGAACCAGGAATTAGTGAGGCGGGCATTGAGGCCGAAAGGAACAGCGGTGCCCAGCGCAAAGGTCGGGTCTTTTCCGACATAGTAATAGGCGCAGGTATGCGCCATTTCCACCGTACCAGCGGAAACAGCGTCCGCTGCCTGGAGTGGCGGAACGATTTCGCCGGCTGCATAGGTCTGGATCTTGAACTTGCCACCCGTGGCTTCGGACACGCTTTTTGCAATTTCCGTCGCGCTGTCAAAGAGCACATCAAGGCTCTTCGGGAATGAGGAGGTCAAACGCCAGGTGATCTCCGGGTTTTCCTGGGCGACAGCCGGGGCTGCCAGTGCGGTTGCTGCTGCGGCGCCGACACCGGCGACCCCAGCCTGACGGAAGAATGCTCTGCGATCCATTTCTATCATGCCTTCGGTTTGGGCCTCTTCAGGAGGCGTATCTCTTCCGAGGCTAAATCATTTTGTTGCCGATACTGCAAGCCTGAGAGGCAAAATGTTGCTGGCGTGCAAAGCCTGTGGCGGGGATCGTTGCCAAAGCTCTCTGGCAGCGCATGTCTGCCATGCATTCAAGAAGACTTGCAGCACAGAACCAACTCGCCTAGATTAGAATCATTCTAAAAGGAGCGACCGCTGATGTTGGATTTTTTGCGTGGTTCTAGTCGTCGGCCATTCGAGAGCCTCAGCGAGGAGGAAATTCTCGCGCTGGCCATCTCTTCCGAAGAAGAGGATTCGCGCATCTACATGTCCTATGCGCGTGCCCTCCAGGAAGCAGCGCCTGACTCTGCCAAGATCTTCCGCGACATGGCGGAAGTGGAGCAGACGCATCGCAACATGTTGATTTCCCAGTTTCGCCAAAGGTTCGGAGAAGACATTCCGCTGATCCGCCGCGAGCATGTGCGTGGCTTCTACCAGCGCAAGCCGGACTGGCTGGTGAAGAACCTGTCTCTGGAGACCATCCGCGCCCAAGCGGAGCTGATGGAGAAGCAGGCCTATAACTTCTACATGGAAGCGCAGAAGCGGGTGACGGATGCCTCCACGCGGCAATTGCTGGGTGATCTGGCACTTGCGGAGCAGGGGCATAGCGACATTGCCCATATGTTGGGCGACAAACATACGCCAGAAGATGTGCGCGAGGAGGAGGCAGCAACCGAGCGGCGGCAGTTCATCCTCACCTATGTTCAGCCCGGTCTGGCAGGGTTGATGGATGGTTCGGTTTCCACGCTTGCGCCCATTTTCGCCGCAGCCTTTGCCACGCAGGATACCTGGCAGACATTTCTGGTCGGTCTTTCGGCTTCTGTCGGTGCCGGTATCTCCATGGGCTTTACCGAAGCCTCGCATGATGACGGCAAGCTTTCCGGACGTGGCTCGCCGCTGAAGCGTGGACTTGCTTGCGGCATCATGACCACGGTTGGCGGTCTCGGCCACGCACTGCCCTACCTCATTCCGCACTTCTGGACCGCCACAATTGTTGCAGCCATCATCGTGTTTGTTGAGCTTTGGGCGATTGCCTTCATCCAGAACAGATATATGGAGACGCCGTTCATGCGAGCCGTCTTCCAGGTCGTGTTCGGCGGCTCGCTCGTTCTGGCTGCCGGTATCCTGATCGGAAATTCGTAGGCGGCTTACGGCGACTGGCGAAGTTACAATAAAAAAGGCCCGCTTTCGCGAGCCTTTTCCCATTCAGTCAATAGCAGTTTACCGCACTGAGCCAACAACCAGTTCGCGGCCATCTTCGATGGAAACCCAACGGCCCGTGTTGAAGGACGCCTGACGCTTCAAATAGGTATAGTCGGTCTCGCTCCAGAGCTTTACCTGATCGGTAAGGTTGTCGAGGATGTAATCCCCTTCCGATGTGCGAACCGTGAGAACGGCATGACCCTCGCCATCAGGCTTGCGAACGACGGTGATCAGCAGGTCGGCAAGCGAGAACCCCTTTTCCTTGAGTTCCTTGCGCTTTTCCAAGGCGTAGTCTTCGCAATCGCCAGCGGTGGTGGGATAGGCCCAATATTCCTCACGGCCATAGACGTCCATATCTGTGCGCGCCTCGATCCGGTGGTTCACCGAAGCATTGATCTGCTGGATCATCTCCCAGCCATATTCGGTAACCTTGGGCGGCAGGGTCGATGCAAAGCGCTGATTGCACTCGTCCGGAAGGCGCTGACAGAATTCGTAGTGGCCGATCGGCTGGGAGGTGATGCCACCCACGATCATGTTCAGCGAATTGGTGCGCGGCGCAGGAATGGCTGCGGAGGCAGACGCGAGCAGAGTTGTAAGGATCACGGCAAAGTGCCGTGCCTTCAGGGCATTCATCATGGACCCGTCCCTTTAAATCCTAACGAAAGGTTAAGATCGACAGGGGCCGGGTGTCAATTATGAACGAAAGATTAACAAAGCCTCTTGCGATTTATGGTTAAGATCGATGCATTTTAGCAGCAGTTTAACTAAATCGCCTTCAGTCCATGGCGCTGATCGCGGCGCGCATCCGTTCGATATCCTGCGGGCGCGACAGCCGATGATCACCATCACGGATGAGGGTGAGAACCACATCGTCTGCGGGCAGGAACTCCACGAGTTTCAGCGCATGGGCAAAGGGCACGTCCGGATCCTTCATGCCCTGTAATATATGGACGGGGCAGCCGGTCTCGATCATGCCGGTCAGTACCCGGTTTTCGCGACCGTCCTCGAGAAGCGCCCTGGTGAAGATGTTGGGTTCGGGGCTGTATTCGGAAGGCTCTTCAAAATAGCCCTTTTCCTCCAGCTGGCGGCGTTCTGCGTCCGACAGCGCGGGTTCAATCAGCTCATGGGTGAAATCGGGCGCGGGGGCGATGAGTACGAGCCCGGTCACCTTCGACGTGCCGCGTTTTCGCAATTCCTGCACCGCGCGCAGGGCAATCCAGCCACCCATGGAAGAGCCGACAAGGATAACATTTGAATGAGGATGGGCCTCCACGACGGCAAGGGATTCCTCGAGCCATCGGGAAATGGTGCCCTCGCGAAATGCGCCGCCCGACTGGCCGTGGCCAGAATAGTCGAAGCGCAGAGTGGAAAGGCCAAGCTCGATGCCGAGCTTCTCCATCTCCAGTGCCTTGGTTCCCTCCATATCGGAGCGATAGCCGCCGAGCCAGACCAGAAGCGGTTTGTCGGCTGATGTGCCGGGCCGGTAGATCAAGGCAATCTCGCGGGCATCCAGGCCCTGGCCGACTGTCAGGTGGCGGATCGTTCCTTGCGCAGCTGCATTTTCCATGGCGCGAATCTCCTCATGTTGGGTGCGATATAGAACAATTTGGGAATTTCCAGCCACTCGTGGAATGAATTTGACAGCTGATACCCAGTTGCCGCACCAGGCGCTACAATGAAAAATCCCAAAAATTCTAATGGAAACACACAGTTAATTGGTGGGCATTGTGATCGTAACATTCCCTCTCGAGGGTGCAGAAGGCGACAGCAAATCTTACGATCAGACCACTAGGTGATTTCCTGGCTTTAATATGCTATTGACTTCCGGGCAGTGTTGACGAAATTGCCGTTTCGTCGCGTGCGCGAAGCAACGCCGCTGCGACCCAGAAATTATTCGAGGAGAATACGACCATTCGCAGACCATTCAAAGCCGACGCTCCTGTAAAGGACGGTCCGCGCTCCAACCGGGAAATCCGCATCCCTCGCGTTCAGCTGATCGACGCAGAGGGCCAGAACCTCGGCATCGTGCCGACAGATCAGGCGCTGAGGATGGCAGAGGAAGCGGGGTTGGACCTCGTCGAGATCTCTCCGAACACCGAGCCGCCGGTCTGCAAAATTCTCGATCTCGGCAAGCTGAAATACGCCAACCAGAAGAAGGCGGCTGAAGCGCGCAAGAAGCAGAAGATCGTTGAAATCAAAGAAATCAAGATGCGCCCGAACATCGACACCCATGACTATGAGGTGAAGATGAAGGCAATCAACCGCTTCTTTGAAGATGGCGACAAGGTGCGTGTGACGCTGCGTTTCCGTGGTCGTGAAATGGCGCACCAGGAACTTGGCATGAAGCTTCTGCTCCAGGTCAAGGAAGATACGGCTGCGATTGCCAAGGTTGAGGCCGAGCCCAAGCTCGAAGGCCGCCAGATGATGATGGTTCTGGCGCCGAGGTAATTCGGGGCCGATCCATCTCTGTCGCTCGATCCGTTCGGGCACGAATCACCTGTAACACCCATTGCGCTTTTGCCCGTTGGTGGTATAAGCGCGCGTCCGAACGGTCCGGCAGGGCATGCCGTGGCCGTTCTTGAATAGCTTGAAACTGACCTCATCAGTCGGTTTCGATACAAGAACACGGAGTAGCAAAATGCCCAAGATGAAGACGAAGTCGTCCGCCAAGAAGCGGTTCAAGGTAACCGCGACTGGTAAGGTCGTTGCAGCTGCTGCTGGCAAGCGCCACGGCATGATCAAGCGGTCCAACAAGTTCATCCGCGATGCACGCGGTACGATGATCCTTGCCGAGCCTGATGGCAAGAAGGTTATCAAGAACTACCTGCCGAACGGTCTCTGAGACCCTTTCGCTTTTGGATCACTAAGGAGATCATGACATGTCACGCGTAAAACGGGGTACAACCTCCCACGCCAAGCACAAGAAGACACTCAAGGCAGCCAAGGGTTTCTACGGCCGTCGCAAGAACACGATCCGCGCTGCAAAGGCTGCGGTTGACCGTTCGCGCCAGATGGCGACACGCGACCGTCGCGTGAAGAAGCGGAATTTCCGCGCTCTTTGGATTCAGCGTATCAACGCTGCTGTTCGCGAATTCGGCCTGACCTATGGCCGCTTCATCGACGGCCTGAACAAGGCTGGCATCGAAGTGGACCGCAAGGTTCTGTCGGACATGGCAATCCATGAGCCTGCAGCATTCGGCGCTCTGGTCGATGCATCCAAGAAGGCTCTTGCGTATCTGAAGGATGCTGGAACGGCCAACGAGTTTGAAAGCGCGGTTCGTTAACCAGCGCTTCCCAAGCTAATCTAGCTTCATTGAATTGGGAAACCCGCGCTGGTTTGGGCTGGCGCGGGTTTTTCATTTTGTCTACTGGGCCATATGGCACGATCACATGTCACGACCGTAGGTCAGCAAAGCTGATTTCGCCGCGAGCATCACACGGAAAAAACCATGTCCGATCTGGAAAATTTGAAGACCTCGCTTCTGACGGAAATCGCTAATGCGCAGGATGAAGCGGCATTGGAAGCCGTTCGTGTCGCAGCGCTGGGCAAGAAGGGCTCTGTCTCCGAGCTTCTGAAGACACTGGGCGCCATGAGCCCGGAAGAGCGGCAGACACGCGGCGCTGCGATCAATGCCCTGAAAAACGACGTCAACGAGGCGCTTGCCGGGCGCAAAACGGTTCTGCGCGATGCCGCAATCAATGCGCGTCTTGCGGCGGAAACCGTCGATGTCTCCCTGCCCGTGCGCTCTTCGCCTGCCGAACGCGGCCGCATCCATCCGATCAGCCAGATTATCGATGAGATCACGGCGATCTTCGCTGACATGGGTTTCTCCATCGCGGAAGGCCCGGATATCGAGACCGACTATTATAACTTCACGGCGTTGAACTTCCCGGAAGGTCATCCCGCGCGCGAAATGCACGATACCTTTTTCTTCCAGCCGGATGAGAAGGGTGAGCGCAAGGTTCTGCGCACGCACACCTCTCCGGTTCAGATCCGCACCATGGAAGCGCAAAAGCCGCCGATCCGCATCATCATTCCTGGCAAGACCTATCGCCAGGATTCGGACGCCACCCATTCGCCGATGTTCCATCAGGTGGAGGGGCTCGTTGTCGACAAGAAGAGCCACGTCGGCAATATGCGCTGGATTCTGGAGGAATTCTGCAAGGCATTTTTCGAAGTGGACAGCGTCACCATGCGCTTCCGCCCGTCCTTCTTCCCCTTCACCGAGCCGAGCTTTGAGGTGGACATCCAGTGCGACCGCTCGTCAGGCCCCATCGTCAAGTTCGGGGAAGGCACCGACTGGATGGAAATCCTCGGCTGCGGCATGGTGCATCCGAACGTGCTGCGCGCCGGCGGGCTCGATCCGGATGAATACCAGGGCTTTGCCTGGGGCATGGGATTGGACCGCATCGCCATGCTGAAATACGGCATGCCGGACCTGCGCGACTTCTTCAATGCCGATGTCCGCTGGATGAACCATTATGGTTTCCGCCCACTCGACATGCCGACGCTGTTCGGCGGTTTGAGCCAGTAAACAGCCAAGGAGGATAGACCCATGAAATTCACGCTCTCCTGGCTGAAGGAACATCTGGAAACTGACGCGACGCTCGAGCAGATCTGCGAGCGCCTGACGGCGATCGGGCTTGAAGTCGAGGATGTTGATGACCGGGCGGCCTACAAGCCATTCGTCATTGCCAAGGTTCTATCCGCTGAAAAGCACCCCTCCGCCGACCGGCTGAAGGTGCTGATGGTCGATACGGGCGATGGCAAGCCGGTGCAGGTGGTCTGCGGTGCGCCGAACGCACGCGCAGGTCTGGTTGGGGCCCTGGCGCGTCCGGGCACCTACGTTCCCGGCATCGATGTGACACTGGCGGTCGGTAATATTCGCGGCGTCGAAAGCCACGGCATGATGTGCTCCGAAAAGGAGCTGAACATCTCCGAAAATCACGATGGCATCATCGATCTGCCGGAAAATGCGCCGGTGGGAACGGCCTTCGCATCCTATGCCGGTCTGGATGATCCGGTCATCGAGATCAATCTGACGCCGAACCGCCCGGACTGCACCAGCATTTTCGGCATTGCACGCGATCTGGCGGCGTCCGGCCTCGGCACGCTGAAGCAGCCCAAGGCTCCGAGCTTCAAGGTGGACGGTGAAACGCCGGTCGAGGTGAATATCGACCTGGACGATGAGCGTCTCTGCCCCGGCTTTGCGCTGCGTCTCGTGCGAGGCGTGAAGAATGGCCCCAGCCCGGAATGGATGCAAAAGCGCCTGAAGGCCATCGGTCTTCGCCCCATCAATGCGCTGGTCGATATCACCAACTACATGACCTTTGATCAGGGTCGCCCGATGCACGTCTTCGATGCAGCCAAGGTCAAGGGTAACCTCACGGTTCGCCGGGCCAGGGATGGCGAAGAGATTGTTGCGCTTGATACGCGCACCTACAAGCTTGGCCAGAACAATGTGATCATTGCCGATGACAATGGTGTGGAATCCATCGGCGGCATCATGGGCGGCGAACATTCCGGCTGTGACGAGAACACGGTGGATGTTCTGATCGAATCGGCTCTGTGGGATCCGATCAACATTGCCAAGTCGGGTCGTGCGCTCGGTATCATTACCGATGCTCGCTACCGCTTCGAGCGTGGTGTCGATCCTGAATATATGATGCCGGGTCTTGAGCGGACCACGGAGCTTGTCATTGCGCTGTGCGGTGGCACGCCCGCCAAGGCGCGCGTTGCCGGATACAAGGGGCATGACCGCAAGGTCGTGGACTTCCCGTTCTCCGAAGTGAAGCGCCTGACGGGTCTCACCGTGTCAGTGGAGGAGAGCCGCCAGATCCTCACCGGTCTCGGCTTCGAAATTTTGTCCGGCGACGACAGCCAGGTTCAGGTTGCCGTTCCCTCATGGCGTCCAGATGTGGACGGCAAGGCGGACCTCGTTGAAGAGGTCATGCGCATTCACGGCGTCGATAACATCAAGCCTGAACCCCTGCCTGCAAAGGATACGGTTAACGCCCGTATCTTGACGACGCTGCAAGTTCGCACACGTACCGCCAAGCGGGCGCTCGCCTCCCGTGGCATGCTGGAAGCCGTGACCTGGTCCTTTATACCAGAGGATCAGGCTAAATTGTTTGGCGGCGGTCAGCCTGCCCTGAAGCTGGCAAACCCCATCGCTGCCGATATGTCGGACATGCGACCCTCGCTTCTGCCGGGTCTGCTGACTGCAGCCCAGCGCAATGCGGACAAGGGCTTCGGCGATGTCGCCATCTTCGAGGTCTCCGGCACATATGAAGGCGACACGCCGGATCAGCAGCGGCGCGTCGCTGGCGGCATTCGTCGCGGCACCGCTTCGCTGGCGGGCGCTGGCCGTCTGTGGTCGAATGCGGCCAAGGGTGGCGGAAAGCCTGTCGATGTCTTCGATGCCAAGGCTGATGCTCTGGCGGTTCTGGAAGCCTGCGGCATGCCGATGGCCAATGTGCAGATCGAGCAAGGCGGTCCTGCCTGGTATCATCCAGGCCGTTCAGGCACGATCAAGATGGGGCCGAAGGTCGTTCTCGGCCATTTCGGGGAATTCCACCCCAACACGCTGTCGGCTCTCGATGTATCGGGGGCTCTGTGCGGCTTCGAAGTCTATCTCGATGCCATGCCGGAACCGAAGAAGAAGTCGACACGCACCAAGCCCGCCCTGGAAATGTCACCCTTCCAGATGGTCAAGCGCGACTTCGCCTTCGTGGTGGAAAAGACCGTGGATGCCGCTGCCCTTATCAAGGCAGCAACCAGCGCGGATCGCAAGCTGATCACGGGCGTGAACGTCTTCGACGTGTTCGAAGGTGCATCGGTTGGCGAAGGCAAGAAGTCGGTTGCCATCGAAGTGTTGATCCAGCCTGTCGAAAAGACCCTGACGGACGAAGATTTCGATGCATTGACGAAGAAGATCGTCGGCAATGTCGAGAAGTCAACGGGAGGAGTGTTGCGGGCCTGATGCCCGCAATTGCTCCAGAGCACGTCAGGCAAGAATGCGTCGGTAGTTTTGCGTCCGGGCTGCGAAAAAGAGACCGAGCATTTCAGGTGATTCCGCTTTCACCGGAAATGCTCTGGACACATGAGAAAAAGGCCAGTGGCATCTACCACTGGCCTTTTTTCTTGGAGATGCCCTTGGGCTTGGATCTTATCCAGCAAAACCGCTGAAGCGCTTTTGCTGGAGGTGTTCTGCGAGGCCGTTAACGACCGTCAGGAGGCGCGGGCATAGCTCTGTTGTGCGCCCTGAGCATAGTTTCTCGAGGCACTGGTACGGAAGCGCTGGACCATGTCTGCCAGACGTTCGGTTTCGTGGGTAAGGCTCTGAGCTGCGGCAGTGGTTTCCTCAACCATGGCTGCGTTCTGCTGCGTTACCTTGTCCATGTTGTCACCAGCGGCCGTTACTTCCCGCAGGCTGCCTGCCTGTTCGCGGGCAGCGTCGGCAATCTGGGAGATGGTCTGGCTCATGGAGACGACCTGACCAACGATTTCCTCGAGTGATTTGCCAGATGCGCTGACGAGATCGACACCCGTTTGAACCTGCTGGCTGGAGGTGTTGATCAACTCCTTGATTTCGCGAGCGGCGGTTGCCGAACGCTGAGCCAGTTCACGGACTTCCTGTGCGACAACTGCAAAGCCCTTGCCTGCCTCTCCGGCGCGGGCCGCTTCGACGCCGGCATTCAGGGCAAGGAGGTTGGTCTGGAATGCGATTTCGTCGATCACGCCGATGATGCTGCTGATCCGCTCGGACGAGCTCTGGATTGCCGTCATCGCTTCGATGGCGCGGGCGACAATCTCTCCACCCTTCTCAGCATTGTCACGGGCGACGGATACCACGCCCTGTGCATTGGCGGCGCCTTCGGCAGTGTGGTTTACACCCTTGGACACTTCAGCAAGGGCAGCGATGGTTTCTTCCAGCGATGCGGCCTGCTGCTCCGTGCGGCGGGCAAGATCGTGAGAGGCATCGGAGATTTCACCAAGACCGGCCCGGATAGTCACGACCGTGGTGACAACACCGCCAACCGCCTCTTCAAGGGCAGCAACGGAAGTGTTGAAGTTCTGGCGAATTTCCTCGAATTCCGGCGCAACAGACTGGTTCATGCGTACCGTCAGGTCACCCTTGGCAAGAGCATTGAAGCCGGCCTGAACCTGGAAAACAAACTGGCGCAGATCTTCTGCCTTTGCGCTTTCCAGAGCCAGCTTTTCCCGGCGCTCTGCTTCAACGGAGGTGCGAAGCTGCTCCTGCTCCGCCTGCGCCTTAACACCATGCGCAAGATCGTGGCGGAACTTTTCGAGTGCCTTGGCAAGCGTACCAACTTCGTCGGTGCGCTCCTTCTGATTCACTTCCGTCTCGTAGTCGCCGTTGCTCAGTCCATTCACGCTGCGAAGCAGTGCGCCGAGCGGATTGCGAACCAGCTTGGAGGAGGCGATGTAGATGATGGATACGCAGGCCAGAAGGATCAGCAGGCCGCTAACGATCGCGCTTTTGATTGCCTCGGTGACGGGTGCGGAGAAGATGGCCTCCGGAACGTCGAGAACAAGCGCCCAGGTGGTGTTCATGCCGGCCGCATTGATGGGATAGACGATACGGACGCGACCGTCCTCGAAGCCCTTGATGACGCGGGCTTTGCCTTCCTGAAGCACGGCCTTCACATCATCGGTGCCAGGATCGGCATAGGCCTTCATCAGAAGGTCCTTGTTCGGGTGGGCCAGCCAGTTCGAGTTGCTTGCGAGAAGCATCACGCGACCGCCTTCGAATGGCTGAAGGCTGTCCAGAGATTTCACGAGGTCATCCAGCGTAATATCGACACCGGCAAGGCCGACCGTTGTGCCCTGGATCTGGATGGGAACCGATACCGACGTCAAAAGCTTGCCGCTGGTGGAGACATATGGTGCCGTAATCAGGCTCTTGCCGGATTGGAGCGGTGCCGCATACCACTGTTCGGTCGGGTTGATAATCCAGGTCGAAAATTCCCGCGATCCGCTGGCTGTCTTGGTCCAGTAGGGGGTGAAAACGCCTTCGGCATTGTTCCCTTCGGAGCCATTGAGCGTGAAATCAACCTTGTCATTCGGCACGCTGCACATCCAGGCGCCGAAGAGGTTGGGATAAGGGGCAGTGACAGGCTCAATCAGCGCAACAATGTCTTTCTTGTTGCGTCCACCCTTCTCAATATAGCCGGAAAGAGTGGCTGCCAGCGTCTTGCCCGCAGAGAGTGCCTCGGTGATCTGGGAAGTTACCTGCTGAGCGACGCCTTGAGCCTTTTCGTGAGCAAGCGCCATGACCTGCTTTTCTGTGTTGTCTTTTGCTTGCCAGCCGGTGTAGCCCGTATATAAGCAAATAACAATGGATGCTGCTACGCCCGTCGAGAGCATCAGCTTTCCAGAAATACTCGTCAGAATCTGTCGCACCTTAGTTCGCCCCGTTGTCTATTTGTTGGAGCATATTCTAAAGAAGATAAACAAACGACGAACGGATGACTGCAATCTTTGATATTTGATTTGAAGTGGTTTCTCCCTTAACGCTGCATTAGGAATTAGAAGTTCAAGAGAGCGCAGACGGATCCCTCTGCGCATCCCCTTGACCTGAGGCGAACTCAGCGGTTTGCCATCTTCGCGAAGCTTTCCGGGTAGCGTTCGCCCTTTACATTCATAGGCGACAGTCGATCTCCGATTTCTTTTAGCTCATCAGCTGTCAATACGAGGGTTGTTGCTGCGATATTCTTTTCCAGATTGGCGATCTTGGTCGTGCCGGGAATGGGAACGATGAAGTCTCCCTGCGCCAGTACCCAGGCGAGCGCGAGTTGACCTGCGGTGACGCCCTTCTTCTCGGCCATCTGCTCGAGCAGTTGAACGAGCGCGAGGTTTGCGTCGAAGTTCTCTTTCTGAAACCGAGGCAGGCTGCGGCGGAAATCGTTCTCGACCAGACCCTCCAGCGTTTTCAGGGTGCCCGTCAGTGCGCCGCGTCCAAGCGGCGAGAATGGCACGAAGCCAATGCCCAGTTCCTTGCAGGTATCCAGCACGCCGTTCTGTTCGGGATCGCGCGTCCAGAGCGAATATTCGCTTTGAATCGCGGCAATAGGGTGGACGGCATGGGCGCGGCGTAGTGTCTCGGCGCTGGCTTCGGAAAGGCCGAGAGCGCGAACCTTGCCTTCACTGACCAGATCGGCCATTGCCCCAACGGTATCTTCGATCGGCACATCAGGATCAACGCGGTGCTGGTAGAAGAGATCGATAACCTCGACGCCAAGGCGCTTGAGCGACGCTTCGGCAACAGCCCGAACATGCTCCGGGCGACTGTCGACGCCAGAGGGCCGCTCTGCCTTTGCTGCATCGCCAATGGTAAAGCCAAATTTTGTGGCGATCTGAACCTTGTCGCGGAATGGCCGCAGACACTTGCCCACGAGTTCTTCGTTAGTGAAGGGGCCGTAAACCTCTGCCGTGTCGAACAGGGTAATACCCAGTTCCACCGCGCGTGCCAGCGTTGCTGTGGCCGAAGCTTCATCGACGGCTGGACCATAGGCATGGGTCATGCCCATGCAACCCAAGCCCAGAGCCGAGGTTTCCAGTGAGCCGAGTTTTCGCGTTTGCATGATGACCTTCTCCTACAAAGCAGCCATTGCTCCAAACGCAGTGGCTTCCGGTATGATGATGTAGAGTTCCAGTCCAGGAGGTCAGCGTTGCTGCTGCCGTTTCAGACCGGTTGCACCCGAACGGATAGACAGATGGCGTCCGGTCATCTCGTTTCGGCTCCTAGCCGAACTGGATCCTGTAGCGCACATAGCCGTCCGATTGGACGAAGCTGTCGTATAATGCGCGCGCCGTCGCGTTGCTCTCGGCGGTATGCCAATAGAGGCGGGACCAGCCGTTCTGATTTGCGAGATCGACGAGATCGCGCACCAGAGCACGGCCCACGCCTTTTCCGCGCTGTGAGGCATCCACGAAGAGATCTTCCAGGTAGCAATGCTTGCCGAGTGTCCACGTGCCTTCATGGGTGAGGCAAAGCGCAAAACCTTCCATTCGCCCATCGACCTCTGCGACGCGCATGAAGATGGCGCTTTTCGGGTCGAGCGCCCTGGCCCAGGTACGACGCGTGATATCCGGTGAGACAGACGCCTGATAGAACGCGAGATAGGCGGCCCAGAGTTCAAGAAAACGGACCTCATCGCTCGCTGTTGCCGCGCGAACCCTCAATGCCATCAGCTCATATCTACCTTGTCACGAAGAGCGTACCAGCAGGCGAAGAAATGGCTGCTGCACGGTCATCCCCCGGATCGAGGAGGACAACGCTAATGCGGGGCCTGACGATACGCAATTCGATTTGATTATTAATTTGCTTTCGCGTGGCTGTTCAAATCGATTGCTTCGGTCGAACGGCCTTCGTAATGTGCGCAAAACATGAAGGAGGAATTGATGTTTCGTTTCGGTATTCTCTCAACCGCCCGCATTGGCCAGCAGGCGGTGGTTCCCGCCATTCAGGATGCGGAGAATGCCGTTGTTTCCGCCATTGCAAGCCGTGATCTTTCCCGCGCCCGCGAGATGGCGGATCGCTTTTCGGTGCCGCACGCCTTCGGCTCCTATGAAGAGATGCTCGCCTCCGATGTGATCGATGCGGTTTACATCCCCCTGCCGACAAGCCAGCACGTGGAATGGACCATCAAGGCGGCAGAGGCGGGCAAGCATGTTCTGTGCGAAAAGCCGATTTCTCTGAAAGCGGCAGAAATCGAACGGTTGATTGAGGCGCGGGACCGAAACAAGGTTCTGATTTCTGAAGCTTTTATGATTACCTATGCGCCCGTATGGCACAAGGTGCGCGATCTGCTGGCTGAAGGAGCCATTGGGCGGCTACGCCATGTGCAAGGGGCTTTCTCCTATTTTAACCGCGACCCTTCCAACATGCGCAACATTCCTGAACTGGGTGGCGGCGGTCTGCCGGATATCGGCGTCTATCCCACCATGGCGACCCGCTTTTCGACAGGGAAGGAGCCCCTACGGGTTCAGGCGACGACGGAGCGCGATCCCGAATTCAAAACGGACATCTATTCCAGCGTGAAGGCCGATTTCGGTGATTTCGACCTGACCTTCTATATCTCAACCCAGATGGCGGCGCGTCAGGTCATGGTGTTTCATGGAACCGAAGGCTTCATCGAGGTCAAGTCGCCCTTCAATGCCGACCGCTATGGTGCAGAAGAGGTTGAGTTGACCGATCAGAAGCGCGCCCGCTCGGAGATATTCCGCTTCCCGGATAGCCGCCAGTACAAGCGCCAGGCCGAAGCTTTCGCGAGTGCCGCGCAGGGCAATCGTTCAGAGGTGGTGACGCTGGAGAACTCGCTGGCGAACCAGCGTTTCATCGATGCAATCTATCGCGCCAGCGAAAAGGACGGCTGGGAAGCCGTTTAACGGCTTTCCTTGTTTCGGCTGTGATGCCGGAATACGAAGCGCGAATAGCCGAAGAAGGAATAGAAGGTCGCGGTTGCCGAGCCACAGATGACCGCGACCAGGGGCTGAAGCGAAGGCAGGCCCCGCATCAGCAGGGAGTAGACCGCATAATTGAGGACGGCCGAGGTAATCCCCACTACCCAGTAGCGAAACCCTTCCTTCGCCAGCGAATGGGGTGACCGTCCGAAAGTTCGGCTTCGATTGATGATGAAGGTCGCCGCCATCGCTGCCATGATGGCTGGAATGCGGGCGAAGAACGGACTGAAACCGGCTTTTGCGATCAGCAGATGCGTCAGCCCGGCATCGATGACGAAACCGATGCCCCCCGCAAGAAGAAACCATGCCATGCGCTTCAAGCTGCGGCGCTCCCGCTTCTGGGCCGTTCGACTATGACGGGATGGTCGGCACTCGGCGGCGAGACCGATTGAGCCGAGAACAACTGATCCGGCTGGGCAAGATAGTTCAGCCGCAGGAGCTCGTTGCGCCCGCGTGCCACCGAATCCAGAATGATGCCGGCAGTCAGCGAAACCGAGGACAGGCTGACCAGCATCAGTGACAGCATCCAGGTCGGCATGCGTGGAACAAGGCCGGTTTCCACGTATTCAATGAGAACGGGAA
The DNA here is from genome assembly GCF_042680945.1 of Affinirhizobium helianthi. NCBI lineage: Bacteria > Pseudomonadati > Pseudomonadota > Alphaproteobacteria > Hyphomicrobiales > Rhizobiaceae > Affinirhizobium > Affinirhizobium helianthi. The sequence goes on from NZ_JBHUEQ010000004.1 coordinate 165,169, forward strand.
CCGAGAAGGAAAAGCCCGCGGCGAGCAGGCACAAGGCAACGAAGCCGAAAAATGCAAAGGGCCGCGTTTCCTTCATCAGCATGGCAAACATGCGTAGAATGCGGAAGCCATCGCGGAAGGTCGAGAGCTTCGAGACAGACCCTTCCGGCCGTCGTCCATAATCGAGTTCCAGTTCTGCCACAGGCAGATTTAGCCGCGATGCGTGGACGGACATCTCTGTCTCGATCTCGAAACCTGCGGAGATGGCCGGGAAGCTCTTCACAAAGCGGCGGGTAAAAATGCGATAGCCGGAAAAGATATCGGTGAAACCCGTGCCGAACAGGCGGCGGTAGAGCAGATTGAAGAGCCTGTTACCGAAGGCGTGCCCTTGGCGACCGGCATTGGCATGAACGCCGCGCCGGGTGCCAACCACCATGTCGACCCGTTCTGTGAGCAGTGTGCGGACCAGCTCTTCGGCATCCTGCGGCGCATAGGTGCCGTCACCATCCGCCATGATGTACAGGTCCGCGTCGATATCGGCAAACATGCGCCGCACCACATGGCCTTTGCCTTGTCTGCGTTCCCGGCGAACTTCCGCGCCCGCCAACATGGCTGCGAGTGCCGTCCCATCGGTGGAGTTATTGTCGTAAACGAAGATGCGCGCCTGGGGCAGAGCCGCCCTGAACCCCCGAACCACGGCGGCAATGGTCGCAGCTTCGTTGTAGCACGGCAGGAGAACGGCAATTCTCATATTGCAAAAGGCAGCATCATCCATGGCGAACTCAATACAAAAGCGCTGTTCCGCCGGAAGACGGATGCTGAACGCAGCGGATTTTACTATTTCTTGAGAAGGTTAAAGCTAGGTTTCGAAACCATCCGCAGGCGAGGGAAGAGCTTTATGACCTATTCGATGAGCGGCCAGGCCTTTCCGGGGGATGAGCGCAAGGCACCTGCCGGCCTGTTCAGCCACCTGATTCCGAGTGTCGCCGTCTATGCTGTCATTCTGATCGTCGCCATCCTCGGCTTTTACCTGCCCACCACGACCGATTACATTGGCCCGGACAATGACGATGTCATGCGGCTTGTCGAAGTGCGTGATTTTCTCAATGGGCAGGGCTGGTTCGATCTCACCCAGTATAGGCTCGGGCTCGAGGGCGGCACCCTCATGCACTGGTCGCGGCTGGTAGACCTGCCGATTGCATCCCTCATCCTGTTGTTTTCCCTGTTTACTGATAGCCGGGCACAAGCCGAGGCGCTGGCTGCCATGGTTTGGCCGCTGGGGCTTGCTGTCGGGTTTCTCTTCTCGCTCGGCTTGGCATGCAGGCGTCTCGGTGGGGTTGCCACCATGCATATCGGCCTCGGTATTGGCGCGATCTACCTCTTTACGACGCTGCGCTTCTATCCGGGTGCGTTGGATCATCACAATATTCAGCTGACTGTGTTGATGTTCATTGCCGCCATGCTGGTGGATCGCCGGATGGGCGGCATGAGCCACGGTTTTGCAGGGTTTTCTGCTGCCTTTGCCATGGCAATCGGTGCCGAAACATTGCCTGTGGTTGCGATGGCCTGTGTGATCGTGGCGCTGCAATGGGCATGGCATGGAAAACAGTTTGAACGGGCAGCCCGCAGCTTCGGCTTGGCCCTCACGCTTGGCATTTCCTTCTTCTTCCTGGCCACCGTGCCGCCATCGCATTATGGCACGGTAACATGCGATAACCTGTCCCTTGGCTTTTATGCGCTTGCAGCGATTGGTGGCACAGGCTTGTTCCTGGCCGCGCGGTTTGGTTCGGCATTGGATCTGAGACTGCGCATTGCGTCGCTGGCCGGGCTCGGCCTTATCGTGGGCCTTGCCGCATTGCTGATTGCGCCGCAGTGCCTTGGCAATCCGCTTGGCGATCTCGATCCGTTGCTTGTTTCGCTCTGGCTCAATGCTGTGGTGGAAGCGCAACCTGCATTGTCGCAATTGCGGGTGGCGCCCGATACGTTTGGCGGCTTTTATGCGGTCGGTTTCTTCGCCATCATGGTGTGCATTTTCCGGATTCAGGATCGCGAACGGGTGGAAACGCATCTGGTGCTGCTGGCTCTGGTGGCGACCGCCTGGGCCATCTCGCTCATTCAGGTGCGCGGTGCTTTCATTTCTAATGCGCTCGCCATCCTGCCGCTCTCCCTCATCATCACGGATCTCAAGCGTAACTCGAACGCTGAGCCGGAAAACATGAATGCCGGCTTTGCCTATATCATCACGGTGCTGTGCGCAGTGCCTGTCGTTTGGGTCTTCTTCGGTGCAGTCAGCACGAAAGGTATTGGCAACGCGCTGACGCTGCGGGCTCTCACCAATGCAACGGCCACTGCTTCGGACACCGGCAGTTCCTGCCGGGATGTTGCCGATATGCGGGTGCTGGCAGCCATTCCGCCCGTTGTGGTGGCGGCCCCTTCGGACAGCGGCGCACAGATCTTGCGTTACACGCCGCACCGCGTTCTGACGGCGCCCTATCATCGCAATCAGTCGGGAATGCTGACGGAGCTACATATCGGCCTTGCCCAGCCAAAGGAGGCAGAGGCCTTCCTGCGCGGAGCGAAAGTGTCCGTTCTGGCCTTTTGCCCGAACGACGTGCAGACGATGAACCTTGCGCAGATGAAGCCGGATGGGCTCTATGCTCAGCTGGAAAAAGGAAATGTGCCAGCCTTTCTGCAACCGCTGCCAGCCGTTGAGGGACAGCGTTTTCAGCTTTATCGCGTCATACCGTGAGAACGAGGCAGGTCTCGGGTGTCTCTTCGCATCCCGCCTTTGCTGTGGAATACCACCAGCAGCAGGAGGACGCAAATGATTGCCCCATTGAAGCCTGCGATGGCCACCAACAGGCTCACAAGATTGAAGGATGCCTGTAAGACACTGGCCAGCACAAACACCCCAACGATACCAAGGCCGCTTGCCAACAGAGCCGCGACCGAACGACATAGAAGGGCAGAGCAGGCCAGTAGGGCGGCGAGAAAAAATAGCACATTAAGCTCCCTGGTGGCAAAAGATCATGCCATGCAAGATGCATAAGTCTCGCTGTATTTAAGAAGTTTCAAACCTGTATTGGCCGGCCGCATATCTTTCGCAGCAGGTTTAAGGAGCGGTGAACACGACAGGGCGATATGAGGAATTGCGCAGATGAAACTGCGAGGAAAATGCGGTAAGAGGAGTCCATGAACAGGCCTTTCTTCAGCGAGCAGCAAACCAATCTTGCCGAAATTTCGGTGTCAGAGCTTTCCGGTTCGATCAAACGAACTGTCGAGACAGCGTTTGACCATGTGCGGGTTCGCGGCGAGATTTCCGGTTATCGCGGTCCTCACTCCTCCGGCCATGCCTATTTTGCCTTGAAGGACGAGAAGGCGCGAATTGATGCCGTGATCTGGAAGGGCAGTTTTTCCAAGCTCAAATTCCGTCCTGAAGAGGGCATGGAGGTGATCGCCACGGGTAAGGTCACCACCTTTCCGGGGTCCTCCAAATATCAGATTGTCATCGAGACGCTGGAGCCCGCCGGTGCAGGCGCGCTGATGGCGCTGATCGAGGAGCGGAAGAGGAAACTCGCGGCGGAAGGGCTTTTCGATCCGGCCCGCAAGCGTCGTCTTCCCTTCATGCCGCAGGTGATCGGCGTGGTGACGTCTCCGACGGGCGCCGTCATCCGCGACATCCTGCATCGCATCACCGACCGCTTTCCGGTTCATGTGGTCGTATGGCCTGTGAAGGTGCAGGGCGAAGGCTCTGGCGATGAAGTGGCAAACGCCATTCGTGGCTTTAATACGCTGGATCCCCTGGGGCCTGTCCGACGTCCGGATATGTTGATCGTCGCCCGCGGCGGCGGCAGTCTTGAAGATCTCTGGGGCTTCAATGATGAGGCCGTTGTGCGGGCCGCGGCGGAAAGCGTCATTCCGCTGATTTCTGCTGTTGGCCACGAAACCGACTGGACGCTGATCGACTACGCAGCCGATGTGCGCGCACCAACGCCAACCGGCGCTGCAGAGATGGCCGTGCCGGTGAAGGCGGAGCTTGATGCCCAACTGGCAAATCTCACCGCACGTTTGCGTGGCTGCGCCTCCCGTCAGATGGATAATCGTCGCCAAGGTTTGCGCGCTCTTGTTCGTGCGCTGCCGTCGCTTGATCAGCTTCTGGCGCTTCCGCGTCGCCGTTTCGATGAGGCAAGTGCCGGATTAGGCCGTGGTCTGGAACGGACGGCGGTGGCCAAGCGTCACCATCTGGAACGGGTGCAGGCCGGTCTCCGGCTTGAGCTTCTCGTCAACCGCATAGCCGATAATCGCCGCCGGATTGCTGAACAGGTTATGCGCAAGGATCGCTGCCTTGAGCGGCTTCTCCTGAGCGAACGGGGCCGCGTTCAGAAGGCCGAGGCCCGCCTTTCCTCGCTACCCCAGCGGCTCAAGGGCCAGATAGAACGCGAGCAGTTGAAGCTGGCCGCGCTCATGCGTCACGCCGATACGGCTGTTGTCAATGCCATGGGACGCCGCAATTCTGCGCTCAGGGCGCATGACCGCATTCTTCAATCGCTATCTTACAAGAATGTCCTGAAGCGCGGCTATGCGGTGATCCGCGACGAGGATAACCGGCCTCTCACACGTGCAGACGATGTCTCGTCTGGTCAGGTACTCTCCATTGAATTCGCTGATGGTCGCGTGTCCGCCACAGCAGGCGAGGGCGCCCCGCCGCCGACCGCGCCAAGCAGTCAGGCCGTTGCGCCGCGCAAGCGCAGCGCGGCAAAGCCTTCCGGTGATCCGCCTCCAGAGCAGGGTAGCTTGTTCTAACTCTGCTCGAATGCGGACAGATAGGTCGCGAGGAGCCTGTCCAGAGCTGCGAATTCGTCCTGTGAGAGCATCCTGGTCAGTCGGTGCTGGTTTTCGACATGGGCAGTGACTGCCTCTTCGATCACGGCGAGGCCTTGGGACGTGAGACCTATGAGCACGCTGCGCCCATCCTGCGGATTGGGAATGCGCTGCACCAGCCCCTGTTTTTCAAGCTGGTCGATGCGGTTGGTCATTGTGCCGGAGGTCACCATGGTGGTTGCCAGCAGATCGCCGGGCGACAATCTGAAAGGCTCGCCGGATCTACGAAGTGTCGCCAGAACGTCAAAACTTGCGCGGTTGAGGGAGTGCTGAGCAAGAAGCGCCTCCAGTTCTCGGTCGAGATGCGCATAGAGACGGCCCAGACGGCCGAGTAGCCCCATGGGCGCGACATCAAGGTCGGGCCGCTCCCTGCGCCATTGCTGCAAAATCGTTTCGACGTGATCCATCAGCGCACTATCGGAGATTTTATCTTGACGTCAAGATTAATCCAGTTATCTTGACGTCAAGATAACTAGGTTCAAGAGCATGTCTCGTCTGACGGATACACTTGTCACCGCCATTGCACCTGCCGTTTGGGGATCAACCTATGCTGTGACGACACAGATGTTGCCGCCCGGACTGCCGCTGACGGTTGCGGCGCTGCGCGCCCTGCCTGCAGGGCTCTTGCTGCTCGTCATCGTGCGTCGTCTTCCCTGGGGCGCGTGGTGGTGGAAAAGCCTCATTCTTGGAGGGCTGAATTTTGCAGTCTTCTGGGGCTGTCTGTTCGTCTCGGCTTACCGTTTGCCCGGAGGTGTGGCCGCCACTGTCGGAGCCATTCAGCCGCTTATCGTGATTCTTCTGTCATCGCTCGTCTTGGGATCGAAAGTTAGAACCTTGTCCGTTTTCGCCGGGGTCATGGGCATCGGAGGGGTCGCACTTCTTGTCCTCACACCCAACGCTCATCTTGATTTCCTGGGCGTTGCGGCGGGGCTGGCAGGCGCGCTTTCCATGGCAACGGGCACTGTGATGACCCGCAAATGGCGACCGCCCGTGTCGCCGCTCACCTTCACCGCATGGCAGTTGACGGCGGGTGGCCTGCTGCTGCTGCCTCTGGCGCTAATCTTCGAACCCGCATTGCCGTTGCCTACGCCCATGAACCTGACAGGCTTCGTCTATCTCGGCATCATCGGCGGGGCGGTTACCTACATGATCTGGTTTCGCGGCATCTCGCGGATTGAGCCGTCGGCTGCTTCCGCACTGGGTTTTCTCAGTCCGGTCACTGCCGTCTTGCTGGGATGGTTCATCCTTGGGCAAGCCTTGGATGTGCAACAGGCCCTCGGTGTTGCCGTCGTGCTATTGAGCGTATGGCTCAGTCAGTGGGCACAGCTACAACAGAGATAAAATGCGCCTGCTTTAAGCAGGCGCATTTCCATTCAGTCAGGCCCATTCGCCCTTGCGCATCACGGGCGCGCGCGATCCGTCAGCGCGAATGCCGTCAATATCCACCTGATTGGAGCCAATCATCCAATCGATATGGATGAGCGACGAATTTCCGCCCTGTGCCTTGATCTGTTCCGGGGTAAGGGAGGCCCCGTTCAGGAAGCACTTCGAATAGCACTGGCCAAGCGCAATGTGGCAGGACGCATTCTCATCGAACAGCGTGTTGTAGAACAGGATACCCGAGGCCGAGATCGGGGAAGAATGCGGCACAAGCGCCACCTCACCGAGACGACGGGCGCCTTCATCCGTATCGAGCACCTTCTTCAGAACGTCTTCGCCTTTTGAAGCCTTGGCTTCCACAATGCGACCGGCTTCGAACCGAACCTGAATATTGTCGATTAGTGTGCCCTGATGCGAGAGCGGCTTGGTGGAGGAAACAGTGCCTTCCACTTTCAGCGCGTGCGGTGTGGTAAAGACCTCTTCGGTCGGAATGTTGGGATTGCACGTGATGCCGTTTTTGGCCTTCGATGCGCCGCCATGCCATTCGTGCCCCTCGGCCAGACCGACCGTCAGATCGGTGCCGGGGCCTGTGAAATGCAGGGCAGCAAAGCGCTCGCCGTTCAGCCAGCTGGAACGCTTTTTGAGGTTCGCATTGTGATCGGCCCAGGCCGCGACCGGATTGTCATTGTTGATGCGTGACGCCGAAAAGATCGCCTCCGCCAGACGGTACACCGCCTCCTCTTCCGCCACGTCCGGAAACACCTGTCTGGCCCAGGCCGGGTTTGGATAGGAGCAGATATGCCAGTTGATGTCGAAGTTGGAGATTTTCTCCAAGGCTGGCTTGTAGGCAATCGAGGTGGCGCGATTGGCGCGAGAGACCTTTTCCGGGTCTTCATTGGCCAGCATCATCGGGTTATCGCCGGAAATGGCAAGCCGCGCCGCCCCGCCTTCGTAGGCTTTCGCCATCCCCTCGTAGAGCCATCCGGCAGCCCTGTCGAAGCTGGCATCCTGCCCGTGGCGGAAGCGCGCCAGCGTTGTCTCCTCATCGGAATAGAAGGTGGAAACCAAGCCCGCGCCGCCCAGATAGGCATGTTTGGTGATCAAGCGCACCAGCGGAAGGGCGGCCAAAGGTGCCGTGATGACGAGATCCTGCCCCTGCTGCAGTTGAAGTCCAACCTTGACGGCAACCTCCGCCAGCTTTTCCAGCTTCACAGGGTCAACGGCATTTCTGATCTCGGTGTGTAGGGTCATGATCTGCTTCTCTTGGGTTCAGTCTCAGAGAAACAGATAGGCCGCCCTTCAATGGTCCGCAACAACCGAGGCGACAATGGCACCCAGAACGCGCACCGCATCCTGTGGTGACAGACGAATCTGAAGTCCGCGCTGGCCACCGTTCATATAGACCAGCGGCTCATCCATGGCCGCTTGCTCGATGGCAGTTGGCACCTTCTTTTTCTGGCCGAAGGGGCTTATGCCGCCCACCACGAAGCCGGTTGCCTTCTCCGCCACAGCAGGCTTCATCATGGCGGCGGACTTGCCCCCGAAGACAGCGGCAAGTTTCTTCATGGAAACTTCGCGATCGGATGGCACCACCACGCATACCGGCTTGCCATCGACCTCGGCCATAAGTGTCTTGAGAACTCTATGAGGCTCTTCGCCAATTGCCTCTGCCGCCTGCAAGCCTATGCGCTCGGCATTGGGATCGTAGTCATAGGTGTGAACCGTGAACGAGATTCCGGCCTGGGTGAGGGCCTGCGTGGCGCGCGTGGTCTTCGACATGGTGCAACCCAGCTTCATTTGCCCGCAAAGAGGGCTGCGTAGATGTCAGGCTTGAAGCCGACGGTGATGTCATCCTTGGCGACCAGAACGGGCCGCTTGATCAGGGAAGGCTGCGCCAGCATCAGATCGATGGCCTTGGTTCGATCCAGATTGGCCTTGTCTTCGTCCGAGAGCTTGCGGAATGTCGTGCCTGCCCGGTTGAGCAGCGTTTCCCAACCCTTTGCATCGACCCAGGCTTCCAGTTGCTGGCGATCGATGCCCGCAATCTTGTAATCGTGGAAGCTATGGGCAATTCCATTCTGCTCCAGCCAGACCCGCGCCTTCTTCATCGTGTCGCAGTTCTTGATTCCGTAAATCGTTGTCATATCCGCTCCTCAAGCCATCGGTCGAACACTGGATTTCGCCGTAACAATTATCAATTGGTAAAGCCTGTTGCTATCCATGCATGGGTTGCATGGCTCCCATCGCCTCTTGTGCATTGCAAAAAACCGGGGCGAGTCCGATATTTCAGATATCGAAAAGGAGATGACGATGTCTACGAATATCAACAGGATGCGCGGTGGTTTTATTGGTCGTGCCATCGCTGTTTTCGGTGCCGCTGCTTCTGCTTCTGCCGCCGTTGAGGCTGGTCGCAAGCCCAAGAAGCGCGATCTGGTAACGCTGGGGATCGACCCGGCGGCGTTTGACCGTACGTAATCATCTGCGACTGCAGATATTGCCGATACCGAGCCGCGCCTGTCGCGGCTCTTTTGTTATGTAACCTCACTCAGGTGGAGGTTGCATATAATAGGTAAGTTAAACCTAATATTAATCCTGCTGACACATGCTCGCTTACGGGAAACGGGAGTGTGTCGTGAGCGCTTTGTCTTTATCGCTTCGTCAGCCAGAAGCTGAAGAAACCCCTCTGCGGACTGCTGTTGCGCGTATCGCCACGGAAGCGTCGGATCTGGGGCTCCATCTGGTAGATATCGCTGGCGCAATTCAAGACACGGCTGCGCAATCTTCCGAGCAAGCCTCTTATCTTACGCGCATGACTGGAGCCGCCCAGTCTATCGCAGTTGCGAACCGCCAGATTGCCCAAACGCTTGGAGAAACCGATAGCCTGGCCAGCAGTGCTCGAGAAGTGCTCGGCGTCCAATCACAGCAATTGGATGGCTCGATTCAGGCCATTGATCACATGGTCACGGTTTCCCAAGGCATAGGTACCGAGATTCGATCCTTCTCCTCCTCCCTTGGAGAAGTTGCCCGTTTGGCGGAGGATATCGGCACCATCGCACGCCAAACCAATCTGCTTGCCTTGAATGCCGCAATCGAAGCAGCAAGGGCAGGCGAGGCCGGTAAGGGATTTGCTGTCGTTGCCGCTGAAGTGCGCGCCCTCTCCTTGCAGACGTCACAAACGACCTCTTCCATTCAGCAGACCCTTAAGACACTCAGCGAGCGGATCGAAACACTGATTGCGGCGGGCGAGGGTGCCAGAAACTCGGCTGAAGAAGTGCGCACCACCGCACAGCAGGTCAAAGGCTCCTTCCAGCAGGTGGAGGAGGTGATGACGCGAATTCTGAACAGTGCATCTTCTCTGGCTGGCACGACGGAAGATGTTGACCAGCGATGCAGCGAATTTGCCTCTACCATCGCAGTGACGGCCAATGCAGTCCTCAAGTCGAACGATCAGCTGCAGGCGACATCTTCAAGGGTGAACGAGGTGGTCAATATCTCGGAGCGAATGATTCAGGCCATTGCGACTACGGGCATGGAGACAAAAGATACGCCCTATATCAATCTTGCCATGCGGGTGGCTGCCGATATTGGTCGTCTTTTCGAGGAGAAGGTTCAGCAGGGCCGAATTGATCTGGGCTCCCTGTTCGACCGTCAGTACCAGCCCATCCAGGGCAGCGACCCCGTGCAATATCTAACCCGCTTTACCGCTTTCACCGATAGCGTACTTGCCTCCTTGCAGGAGGAGGTGGCAAGCAGCGACGAACGTATCGCCTTCTGTGCGGCGGTAGACGAGAACGGCTATCTGCCAACCCACAATGCCAAGTTCTCTCAGCCGCAGCGGCCTGGCGATGTAACATGGAACACGGCTAATAGCCGGAACCGCCGCATCTTCAATGACCGAGTGGGCCTTGCCGCCGGGCGCAGCAAGGCACCTTTCCTGCTCCAGACCTATCGACGCGATATGGGCGGAGGCAATTTTGTGCTGATGAAGGACATTTCGGCGCCGATTACTGTGAACGGCCGGCATTGGGGTGGATTACGGCTGGCTATTCGAGCCTGATCCTCTCAGCGGGTTCTTTCCGACCAGACAGGCCTGCTGATGCTCTGAAGCAGATCTGGGGCGATGCCATCAATGCGCGCGATGACCGCTTTTGCCAGTTCGCGACCGGCCTGACGCACATCTTCATTCACGGTCAGGATTTCGGGGCGAATCCAGTTGAGAAAATCTGCCGACTGCTTGGACACCATATCCAGATCGTGACCGAGGCGCTTACCGGCTGCCTCCAGCCCGGCCACAAGCGCAATGCTGGAACTGCCGCTGATGGACACGATGCCATCCGGCGGATCGCCGGAGCGCATGAGGCTCTCCATTGAAGACCGCAACGTCTCCAGCGGGGCCTCGCTCGTGACGCGCCCCATGGAAACCTCCCGTGCGCCAGTTTCTGCCAGCGCACGTTCAAAGCCAATTCGGCTATGTAAGTAATAGGACAGCCGTGCTGGCGGTGCGAGAAGTGCTATGTGGCGGCGCCCCTTTTCCACCAGCTTCTTCACTGCCTGATAGGTGTAGCTTTCATTATCGAAGTCGTGGAAGGGATGACAGATGCCCATGTCTGTCCGGCCATGGGTAGCGAAGGGAAAGCGCCGCTCCGTCATCAGGGCAACGCGGGGATCGTCAGGCGAGGTGCGCGAGATGATGACGCCGTCCGCCGAGCCGGTATCCAGAATATATCGAATAGGCACCATCGGGTCGCGGTGATGCACATGGGGCGTCAGTACGAGATGATATTGCGTGCCCGCCAGAACCTCGGAAATTCCGAACATCATCTGGCTCGTGAATCCCATAAGCTCTTCCTCGATGCTGAGGACCAGGGCGATCACATTGGTTTTTCCCGTGCGCAGACGAACGCCCGCACGGTTTGGCTGATAGCCGAGCTGGGCTGCGACGAGCCGAACACGCTCCTTGGTCTCGGTACCAATATCCGGCGCATCCTTCAACGCACGGGAAACCGTGGTGATGCCCAGACCGGTCATGAAGGCAATCGTCTTCAGGGTCGGCCGCGTACCTGCTGCCGCCACGAGGTCGGCTGATTTGGGTTGATTGCCTTCGTCCATAAGCTTCCACCGTTTGCGTGCCTCCTTATAGCCATCTCAGTTGCGTCTGGAAACGGCCTGTAAAGGGTTTCTAAGGGAAGTGCTCAATCACGAGAAACTGAAACGTTACAGTTTATTTCGCAAGCGATTTTTCACAGGCGAGAGACTGAGAAATCAATTTTTGATTGCACAACGCAAGCGCACAATTGTTGCTGCACAGCACAGGTTATGGAAAAATACCGGAAAAATACGCGGGAAAAACGCGAATTTTTTGTCGTTTTTGCCGCATTTTGCGGTTCAGGATGCAATTTTAGGTTTATTCGAAAAAGAGAGCAATTATTTATTAAGAAAAGCGGTTGCGCTTCATGCATGTTTGACATAGCTTTTTTACGGCAACGTTTCAGTGAGGGAGGAGACTCATGATTATGCGTGCTTTGAAAGCCGTTCTCGTGGCAGGCGTCATGCTGCCGGCAGTGCCTGCATCCGCGACAGATCTGGAGGTCACCCATTGGTGGACATCCGGTGGCGAAGCTGCAGCCGTGAAAGAACTCGCCAAGGCGTTTGACGCGACTGGCAATAAATGGGTTGATGGCGCTATTGCCGGTTCCGGCGGAACGGCGCGCCCCATTATGATCAGCCGCATTACGGGCGGTGATCCCATGGGTGCCACCCAGTTTAACCACGGCCGTCAGGCGCAGGAACTGGCTGAGGCGGGGCTGATGCGAGACCTGACCGAGGTGGCCGAAAAGGGCAAGTGGAAGGACATCATCAAGCCTGCCAGCCTGCTTGAAAGCTGCACCATCGACGGCAAGATCTATTGCGCGCCGGTGAATATCCACTCCTGGCAATGGCTCTGGCTTTCCAACGATGCCTTCAAGACAGCAGGCGTTGCAGTACCGAAGAACTGGGATGAATTCGTGGCCGCCGGTCCGGCCTTGCAGAAGGCGGGCATTCTGCCGCTGGCGCTGGGCGGTCAACCATGGCAGTCGTCCGGTGCCTTCGATACGCTCATCATCTCGCTGGGCGGCAAGGATCTTTACATGAAGATCTTCAAGGACAAGGATGCGGAAGCCGCGGCCGGTCCGGAAATGGCGAAGATCTTCAAGGCCGCGGATGATGCCCGCAAAATGGCCAAGGGCTCCAATGTTCAGGATTGGAACCAGGCCACCAACATGGTTGTCACTGGCAAGGCTGGTGGTCAAATCATGGGTGACTGGGCGCAGGGTGAATTCCAGCTGGCCGGAAAGAAGGCAGGAACAGATTACACATGCCTGCCGGGCCTTGGTGTAAACCAGTATCTGACAGCGGGTGGCGATGCCTTCTACTTCCCGCTTCTGAAGGATGAGGCAAAATCCAAGGCGCAGGAAGTGCTGGCTGAAACCATTGTGGATCCGAAGGTGCAGGTGGCTTTCAACCTGAAAAAGGGATCGCTGCCAGTGCGCGGGGATGTTGATCTCGCCTCCGCGAATGATTGCATGAAGAAGGGTCTGGATGTGCTTGCCAAGGGCAATATCCTCTCCAGCACCGACCAGCTTTTGTCGCCTGATACGCAAAAGCAGAAGGAAGATCTGTTCTCGCAGTTCTTCGCCAACGCATCCATGACGCCGGAAGCGGCTCAGAAGCGTTTCGCCGAAATTATTGCATCGGCGGATTGATCACCCCGCGGCGAGCCGGCCGTTCTTCCTCGGAAGAGGGGCCGGCTCTCCATCCCCAACAGGATGATGATGGCATCTGATCGCCCGCATTGGCGCAATCCCAATGCTCGCCCCCCTATGCCCGCTGATGAGGAGGATCTCTTTACATGACAATGCCTGCGCCGGCTGGCAGACCGAACCAGCTGTTTAGAAATTTGAATTCCAAGATCGCCCTGATCCCGATGATCCTTGTGGCATTGGTGGTGTTTCTCGGCGGAAGCATCTGGACGATTGTCTATTCCTTCACCCGCTCCAGCCTTCTACCACGCCTGCAATTCATCGGGCTTGATCAATATGAGCGGCTCTGGGCAGCTCCACGCTGGATCATGTCTATCCAGAACCTTGCGATCTACGGCGTATTGTCGTTGATTTTCAGTCTCGTCATCGGCTTTGTTCTGGCCGCCCTGATGGATCAGAAAATCCGCTTCGAAAATATCTTTCGCACCATCTTCCTTTATCCATTCGCGCTATCTTTCATCGTCACAGGCCTTGTCTGGCAATGGATTTTGAACCCGGAATTCGGCATCCAAGGTATCGTGCGCAGCCTCGGCTTTACCAATTTCCATTTCGACCCGCTCTACAATCCGGATATCGTTATCTACGGCATTCTGATCGCTGGCCTGTGGCAGGGAACAGGCCTTGTCATGTGCCTCATGCTGGCCGGTCTTCGCGGTATCGATGAAGACATATGGAAAGCATCGCGTGTGGACGGCATTCCCATGTGGCGCACCTACCTATTTATCGTCATCCCCATGATGCGTCCGGTCTTCATCACCACGCTCGTTCTCATCGCCAGCGGCATCGTGAAGGTCTACGACCTCGTGGTGGCCCAGACGAGCGGCGGCCCTGGCATAGCCTCCGAAGTGCCAGCCAAATACGTCTACGACTATATGTTCCAGGCTCAAAATCTGGGCCAAGGCTTTGCCGCCTCAACCATGATGCTGATTACCGTTGCCATTATCATCATCCCTTGGGCCTATCTCGAATTCGGAGGTAAAAAGCGTGGCTAATATCTCCACATTGAACAGCACGGCTGCCAGTTTCGATGCTGTGACGCCAGAGGTTGCAGGGCCAAGCGGACGCAAGCCGAAGAAGGTCCTCTCGCGCCGGAACATTATGCTCTATGGCACGCTCACCGTCGCTGCGCTTTATTACCTGCTGCCGCTTTACGTCATGGTCGTCACGTCCATGAAGGGTATGCCGGAAATCCGGCTCGGCAATATTTTCTCACCGCCCGTAGAAATTACCTTCGAGCCTTGGGCCAAAGCCTGGGCAAGCGCCTGCACGGGCCTCAATTGCGACGGTCTGTCCAGAGGTTTCTGGAATTCGGTTCGCATCCTTCTGCCCTCCGTGGTGGTCTCCATCGCCGTGGCATCCGTCAGCGGCTATGCGCTGTCGAACTGGAAGTTCAAAGGGTCGGAACTGTTTTTCTCCATTCTGATCGTGGGGGCCTTTATCCCCTATCAGGTCATGATTTACCCCATCGTTATCATCCTGCGTGAACTTGGGATCTATGGCACGCTATCCGGCCTTGTGATCGTGCACACCATCTTCGGCATGCCCATTCTGACGCTTCTGTTTCGCAACTACTTCGCCTCGCTGCCGGAGGAGTTGTTCAAGGCAGCGCGCATCGATGGGGCCGGGTTCTGGCAGATCTACTTCCGCATCATGCTGCCCATGGCACTGCCGATTTTCGTGGTCGCCATGATCCTGCAGGTCACCGGCATCTGGAACGACTTCCTCTTCGGTGTCGTGTTTACAAGGCCGGATAGTTATCCGATGACTGTGCAGCTCAACAACATCGTCAACTCCGTTCAGGGCGTGAAGGAATACAACGTCAACATGGCGGCAACGCTGCTCACAGGGGCCGTTCCGCTGATCGTTTACTTCATTTCCGGCAGATTGTTCGTCCGTGGCATCGCCGCCGGCGCAGTAAAGGGCTGATCTATATGGCCAATAGTGTTTCAATCCGTAACCTTTCACTTTCCTTTGGTGCGGTCACCGTTCTCAAGGATCTCAACCTCGATATCCACGATGGCGAGTTCCTGGTGCTGCTTGGTTCGTCCGGTTGTGGCAAATCCACTCTGCTGAATTGTATCGCTGGTCTGCTGGAGCCGACCGAGGGACAGATCTTCATCAAGGATCGCAACGTCACCTGGGAAGAGCCGAAAGACCGGGGTATTGGAATGGTGTTCCAGTCCTATGCGCTTTATCCGCAGATGACGGTGGAGAAGAACCTGTCCTTTGGTCTTCAGGTTGCGAAAGTGCCGAAGGCCGAGATCGACAAGCGCGTGGCACGTGCGGCTGAAATTCTGCAGATTGGCCCGCTGCTCAAGCGCCGCCCGGCAGCACTGTCTGGCGGCCAACGCCAGCGTGTCGCCATTGGGCGTGCGCTGGTGCGCGATGTCGATGTCTTCCTTTTCGATGAGCCGCTTTCAAATTTGGACGCTAAGCTGCGATCGGAATTGCGCGTCGAAATCAAGCGTCTTCACCAGAACCTGAAGAATACGATGATCTACGTCACGCATGACCAAATCGAGGCGCTGACGTTGGCGGATCGCATTGCCATCATGAAAAACGGCGTCATCCAGCAGTTGGATGATCCGATCGCAATCTACAACAAGCCGCGCAACTTGTTTGTTGCGGGATTCATCGGGTCTCCCTCCATGAACTTCCTGCGCGGCGAAATCGTGGATGCGGGTGGAAGACCGGCTTTCCGCACGAATGGCGTGGACTTCTCGCTGGACGGTTACCAGGCAAACGGACCTTTGACGACGGGCCGTAAGGTCGTGCTGGGTGTGCGTCCGGAGCATGTAGGCATCGATCAGCCGGAAGCGGCGCGGGAAAGCCATGAGGCCGTGGTCGATATCGAGGAGCCCATGGGCGCCGATAACCTTCTGTGGTTGAAGCATGCCGGTCACACAATGGCGGTCAGAATAGCAGGTGCCCGGCGCTATGCACCCGGTTCCAAGGTTCGCATGAGCTTCGACATGGGACTTGCATCGCTGTTCGATGCCGAGACCGAAGACCGCATTTAAGGATCCTGCCATGACTTCCAGCGTCGATCTTGCCGGCCAATGGCGGCTTTCCTCTCTGGATGAGGAAATGCAGGCCCTGATGCCGATACCGGGAGACGTTCACACTGCCCTCAAGAATGCGGGCCTGATACCGGACCCTTATTTCGGCCGCAACGAGCTGGATCTGCGCTGGATCGCCGATATGGACTGGCAGATCGAGCGGGATTTCACGCTCGAGGATGAGACGGGCGATTGGTATCTTGATATAACCGGCCTCGATACGGTTGCCAAGATCGAGATCAACGGCCAAACGGTGCTTGAGGCGGATAACTGCTTCAAACGATATCGTCCGGATGTCAGCCAGGCCCTTCGGCAAGGTGAAAATCGCATCCGCATTCTGTTCCATTCCAGCATCCGGGAAGGGGCGGAACGGCAGGCGAAGCAACCTTTCTACATTCCTTATTCAACCGCCAATTCGCCCATCCCGAATGGAAACCTGCTGCGCAAACCGCAATGCCACTTCGGTTGGGACTGGAACATCGCGCTTGCACCGCTTGGGCTATATGGAACGGTGCAGCTGCGACGTTTGGAACAGGCTCGCATTGAGCATGTGACAACGAGCCAACAGCATCACGGCGACACGGTTGATGTCACCGTCACGGTTGAGCTTCACGCGAAGACGCAAGGTACGATGCCAGTTCGCCTGATGCTTGGGGAGCAGGAGGTTGAACTGAATGTCGACGTTCAGGCCGGTCTTAGCTATGTAAGTCATGGCTTTCACATTGAGAGGCCGAAACTGTGGTGGCCTGCTGGCAGCGGGGAGCAAAACCTCTATCGGCTAACTGTCGAGACACCCACGGAATCCATCGTCCGAAAGATTGGTCTGCGAACTGTCGAGCTGCTGACGGACGCCGATGAAGCCGGAAGCCGCTTTGCGCTGCGCATCAACGGGCGCGAAATCTTCTGCCGGGGTGCCAACTGGATTCCAGCCGATGCCCTCTTCTCCCTGACCAGCCCGGAAAAAACGCGTGATCTGCTTCAGTCGGCGAAAGACGCCCATATGAACATGATCCGGGTTTGGGGTGGCGGCTTTTATGAGGACGACGGGTTTTATGAAACTTGCGATGAACTCGGTCTCATGGTGTGGCAGGATTTCCAGTTTGCCTGCAACCTCTACCCGTCCACGCCGGACTTCCTGAAAAATGTCGAGGAGGAGGTGGATTATCAGGTCCGCCGCCTGATCTCTCATCCTTCCATCGTGCTCTGGTGCGGTGATAACGAGCTGGTGGGCGCGCTCAACTGGTTCAAGGAATCGCTGGAGAACCGTGATCGCTATCTCGTTTCCTATGACCGCCTGAACCGCACGATCGAGCAGGCGCTGATGAAGGCCGCGCCGGATGCCATCTGGTGGCCGTCCAGCCCTGCCTCCGGCTATCTCGATTATGGTGATGCCTGGCATGCCGATGGCTCTGGCGACATGCATTACTGGTCCGTCTGGCATGAGAACAAGCCGTTCGAGGATTATCGCAAGGTCCGGCCCCGCTTTTGCTCGGAATTCGGCTTTCAGTCCTACACCTCTCTGCCTGTCATCCGCACCTATGCGGCAGAGAGCGATATGAACATCGCCTCGCCGGTGATGGAATTGCACCAGAAAAATGCGGGCGGGAATGAGCGGATTGCGGCCACCATGTTCCGCTACTTCCGCTTTCCGGAAGGCTTCGACAATTTCGTCTATCTGAGCCAGGTGCAGCAGGCGCTCGCCATCAAGACGGCGGTGGATTACTGGCGCTCGCTGAAACCCCACTGCATGGGCACGCTGTACTGGCAGTTGAATGACACCTGGCCGGTCGCTTCCTGGTCCAGCCTCGATTATGGCGGTGGATGGAAGGTTCTGCACTATGTGGCGCGGCGCTTCTTCCAGCCGGTCAATGTCGCTGCCATCCCGTCCGATGACGGAGCGGAAATTCGCTTCTCCGTCGTGAATGACACGCTGCATGATGTGACAGTCACGCTGAACCTGTCCCTCCTCACGCTGTCTGGCGAAAGACGTTTTCTGCGCAGCCTCGATGCTGTGTGCTCACCCGATGCAGCTGTCGTGGCAGTCCGTATGGACGCCGCAGAGATTGCATCCAATTGCCTGCTGGCCTGGAGCTTCACCGCCAGCAATGGCATGGGCGGAGAAGGGCATTACGTTCACGGAACCTATAAGGCGCTTGCGCTCCAGCCAGCCGGTCTTGGTCTTGATGTGCAGCCTGCTCTGACGGGAGGCTATGATCTCACAGTTCAAGCGGCGGGGCTTGCGCTTTACGTGCTGATCGAAAGCGATCAGCCGGGCCGCTTCTCCGACAATGCCTTCGATCTTGCAGCCGGAGAAATGCGGCGCATCACCTTTACCCCCCAAGAGCCAAATGCGGGAGCACCGAACTTCCGCCTTTACGATCTTCACGCCTGCTCGACGGGCAGGGCATTGATTTAATGACCAGCAAGGGCTCAATTTAGCCCGGGAGGATGACATGACCGAACTTGGCTTCCAGCTTTACAGCGCCCGGAATTTTCCGCCGCTTTCCGATATCTTCAAGAAGCTTGGTTCCGCAGGCTATGCGCATGTGGAGGGCTATGGCGGCATTTATGGCAGCATGGATGAAGCTGCCTTGAAGAGCCTGCGCGCCGATCTCGATGCCAATGGCCTGACCATGCCGACCGGGCATTTCGGGCTGGATATGCTGGAGAAGGAGCCAGCCCAGGCCATGCTGATTGCCAGAACGCTGGGCATGGAGGCAATCTACTGCCCCTATCTGATGCCGGATCAGCGCCCTGCTGATGCTGAAGGCTGGTATGCATTCGGCAAGCGGCTTGCCGAGGCGGGCAAGCGGTATCAGGATGCCGGTTACGTTTTCGGCTGGCATAACCACGATTTCGAGTTCCAGACGCTCTCCGATGGATCGACGCCGCAGGAGCAGATTTTTGCGGGCGGCCCCGATCTTGCCTGGGAGGCGGATATTGCCTGGGTCGTGCGGGGCAATGCGGATCCATTCGCCTGGATCGAAAAGGAAGCAAAACGCATCCGCGCAGTCCACGTGAAGGACATCGCGCCAGCTGGCGAAAACACCGATGAAGACGGCTGGGCTGACGTGGGCCACGGAACAGTGCCGTGGAAGGATCTGATGGCCAAGCTGCGCCAGACCTCGGCCAAGCACTTCATCGTGGAACATGACAATCCGAAGGATATCGACCGCCTGATCACGCGCTCGATTGCTTCCTTCAAAACCTACTGAAACTGATAGATTCCGGAGTGGCGCATATGGCCAAGGAACTCGGCGTCGGCATCATTGGATGCGGCAACATTTCCACCACCTATCTTTCGCTCGCCCCGCTCTTCAAAGGTTTGAAGATGCTGGCTGTCGCGGATATCAATCGCAATGCAGCGGAGCTTCGCGCCGAGGAATACGGCGTGACGGCGCAATCGGTCGAGGAATTGCTGGCGAATGATGAGCTGGATGTCATCGTCAACCTCACCATCCCCGCAACCCATTTTGCCGTTTCCAAGGCAATTCTGGAAGCGGGCAAGCATGTCTATTCTGAGAAGCCGCTGGTTCTCTCGCTGGAAGAAGGCGAGGAACTTCGGGCGCTTGCCAAGGCAAAGAACCTCGCCATTGGCTGCGCGCCGGATACCTTCCTCGGTGGCTCGCACCAGCTGGCACGCAAGACGATCGACGATGGCACGATTGGCCGCATCACTTCCGGCACCTGCCATGTCATGAGCCCCGGCATGGAGATGTGGCATCCCAATCCCGGCTTCTTCTTCCTGGCGGGCGGTGGCCCGATCCTCGATCTCGGGCCCTATTACATTGCCAACCTGATCAACCTTATCGGCCCGGTGAAACGCGTGGCAGCGCTCACTTCCATGGCAAGCCCCACGCGCACGGTAACGAGCCAGCCACTGGCGGGAACCGTCATTCCCGTTGAGACGCCCACGAACATCCACGCGCTTCTGGAATTCGTGAACGGTGCGACGATTACGCTGTCCGCCAGCTGGGATGTCTGGTCTCACCGCCATGCCAACATGGAACTCTATGGCACAGAGGGCTCGATCTATGTACCGGACCCGAATTTCTTCGGCGGGACGGTGGAGGCGAGCGGCCGCGACACCGACATCCAGCCTTTGGAAATGTGGGATCACCCCTTTGCCAAGGACAATCAGGAAAGCCCCCGCGGCCCCCGTGCCAATTACCGCACGGCAGGACTTGCCGATATGGCCATGGCGCTGATCGATGGGCGCGATCCCCGATGCTCCCTCGACCGCGCTTTGCATGGCATCGACGTGATGACCTCCATCCTCAAGAGCGGTGAAGAACGGCGCTTCATTGACATGACCACCAGCTGCACACAGCCGGCGGCACTGGGCATTGATGAAGCCCTGGCGCTTCTGCGCTGAGATGCAAGCACTGGCCCCCGACCGATAAGGGGGCCGGATCGCATGGAGAGGAGGAGAGTTCCCATGATCCGCAACCCGATATTGCCAGGCTTCAACCCTGATCCATCCATATGTCGTGTGGGTGAGGACTATTACATCGCCACCTCCACTTTCGAGTGGTATCCGGGTGTGCAGATCCACCATTCCCGCGATCTGGTGAACTGGCGGCTGGTGCGCCGTCCGCTGGAGCGCAAAAGCCAGCTGGATATGCGCGGAAACCCGGATAGCTGCGGCATCTGGGCGCCCTGCCTGTCCTATGCGGACGGCCTGTTCTGGCTCGTCTTCACCGATGTGAAGCGCTATGACGGCAACTTCAAGGACGCCCACAATTACATCGTGACGTCCCCGACCATCGAAGGCGAATGGTCCGATCCTGTCTACGTCAATTCATCGGGTTTCGATCCCTCGCTTTTCCATGATGACGATGGGCGTAAATGGTTCTTGAACATGCAGTGGAACCACCGCACGGAAAGCTATGGCGGTGCACCCAAAACACCTGCCTTTGATGGAATTCTTCTTCAGGAATGGGATGCAAAAACGGGACGTCTGAAAGGGCCCGTCAAGAACATCTTTGCCGGAAGTCCTTTGGGACTGGTGGAAGGGCCACACCTCTTCAAGCGGAATGGTTGGTACTATCTGACAACTGCTGAAGGCGGCACAGGTTACGATCATGCCGTCACCATGGCGCGATCCCGCCAGATTGATGGTCCTTACGAGATGCACCCGGATGTGTATCTCATCACTTCCAAGGATTCGCCCGATGCGGTGCTGCAAAGGGCCGGGCACGGTCAATACGTCGAGACCCCCGGCGGCGAGGCCTATCACACGCATCTCTGCGGCAGGCCGCTGGCTCCCAAGAGGCGCTGCACGCTGGGACGCGAAACCGCCATTCAGAAGTGTGTCTGGCGCGATGACTGGCTTTATCTCGCTCATGGTGGGCCTGTGCCCGCCGTGCATGTGCCAGCGCCGACCGATGTGGAGCCGGCACACGCTCCCGCGAGGATCGATTATCGTTTCGATGGACCCGAGCTGTCGCAGGATTTCCAATGGCTCCGCACCCCGGAGCCAGAGCGCTTGTTCTCTCTCACCGAACGGTCGGATGCCTTGAGGCTGTTCGGACGCGAAAGCATAGGCTCCTGGTTTGAGCAGGCGCTGGTTGCCCGCCGGCAGGAGCACCATAAGTTTTGTGCCGAGACGATGTTGGAATTCCAGCCGGAGACCTACCAGCAGGTTGCAGGCCTGACCCACTACTATAATCGCTACAAGTTCCACGCTGTCGTCGTGACTTTGCATGAGAAGCTTGGGCGCGTCGTAACGGTCTTCTCTTGCCCAGGTGATTTCCCGCATGGCCGCATGGGGTTTCCTGCCGGCAGTGGTGAAGCCATAGGCGACGGTCCGGTTCATCTGGCCATGGAAATCAAGGACAACGACCTGCAATTCTTCTATCGCGTGGGCGATGAGGCGGAATGGAAGGCGCTTGGTCCCGTGCTGGATGCCGGTGTCGTATCGGATGAAGGCGGTCGCGGAGAGCATGGCTCGTTCACCGGTGCCTTTGCGGGCATGGTGGCTTTCGATATTACGGGCCGGGCGAAACCGGCTGACTTCCTGAGCTTCACCTACCAGCCTCTCCAATCTTGAGCATGCGGGCGTGAAACGGGCGGGAGATAACGTTTCTCTCGCCCGCAGCCGGCTCACCGTCCGGCGCTGACACATCCGATCGACGCACGTCTCGCGTCTCCGCGCCGCCCCCGTCACAGACCCTAGAAAATAACTGAATTCCTCGTCGGGCTTCACCGGGCAGATTTTGTCCGTAGCGGCTTTCAAGCGTGTGGAGGAATTTTATCTATAAAAACGGATTGCGATCAGGATATTTGCGCAGTACGGATATGGAGGATCAATGTTTTATCTATAAAGTGCGATGATCGATCTCTATGCCTCGAAAATCAGAAGCCTGACTGTCCGGGATCGCCTTCGGATTCTGGAAAGGACAGGCGGTGCCGACTTCTCCTCCAATGATTACCTCGCCCTCTCGAATTCCAAGGCTTTGGCGGATCTGGTGGTGCAGGGGCTGGAGCAGGGTGTGCCCGTCGGCGCTTCCGGCTCAAGGCTGTTGCGCGGTCATCATGAGGAGCATGAGCTGCTGGAAGAAGAGGCGGCCCGCTTCTTCGGGGCGGCGCGGATGCTGTATTTCGGCAGCGGCTATGCCGCCAATCTTGCTGTTCTGTCCACACTGCCGCAGGCAGGAGACCTCATTCTCCATGATGCTCTCGTTCATGCGAGCGCTCATGATGGAATGCGTGCCAGCCGGGCCGAAATTCGAAGCGTTGCCCATAACGATGCCGATGCCTTTGAGGCGGCAATCAAGCAATGGCGGTTTGCGGGCCATGCCGGTCGCCCCTGGCTTGTTGTCGAAAGCCTCTATTCGATGGATGGCGATTGCGCGCCGCTGGAGGCTCTGGTGGACATTGCAGATCGATATCAGGCCTTCCTGATTGTGGATGAGGCCCATGCGACCGGTGTGTATGGTTCCGAAGGCCGCGGTTTGGCCTCGGCCTGGGAAGGGCGTGAAAACATCATCACCATCCATACCTGCGGCAAGGCGCTGGGCAGCCTTGGGGCGCTGGTCGGAGCCCATTCCGTTCTGTGCGAATACCTGATCAATCGCGCACGCCCGTTTATCTATGCCACAGCGCCGCCGCCCATTCAGGCCTATACCGTGAGACATGCCCTGAGGCTGATCCGTGAGGAACCGCAGCGACGGCTTAAACTCCTCGAGCAGGTGACGGCGACCCATTCCCTGTTCCGGCAGAAATTCGGCCATTCTCCTAGTGAAACGCAAATCCTGCCAGTGATGATCGGCGACGACAGGCGCGCCGTTGAACTGTCGAGGCAACTTGTCGAGGCGGGTTTCGATATCAGAGCCATTCGTCCGCCAACGGTTCCTGCCCGCACAGCGCGGTTGCGCATCACGCTCACTCTGAATGTGGATGCGAAGACCACCGGCGACATGCTGTCCTGTCTGGCAGACCTTCTGGAGAAAGCGATATGAAGCAGGCCTTTGTTGTGACCGGAACAGATACTGGCCTTGGCAAGACTGTCTTTTCGGCAGCGCTGGTTCAAGCCCTGAACGGCTTTTACTGGAAGCCGGTTCAAAGCGGCCTTGAGGAGGAGACAGATAGCGCAATCGTCGCGCGGCTGGCTGCCGTCAACACCTCGCGCATCCTCCCGGAAACATACAGGTTGAAGCTTCCTGCTTCACCGCATCGATCGGCCGAAGCGGAAGGGATGGAGATAGAGCCGGAACGACTAGCCGTGCCGCAGGTGGATGGCGCATTGGTGATTGAAGGGGCTGGCGGCCTTCTGGTGCCGCTTACTCGGAAGGTCACATTTGCGGATGTCTTTGCCCGATGGCGATTGCCTACGATCCTGTGTGCCCGCACAGCACTTGGCACGATCAATCACACATTGCTTTCGCTGGAAGCCATGCGCGCACGCAAGATTCCGGTGCTGGGCGTCGCCTTCATTGGTGACGAGGTGCCGGACACGCAAGCCATCATCGCGGAAATGGGTAGGGTGCGTGTCCTGGGGCGGCTTCCCGACCTTGCGCTGCTTTCGCCACAGACGCTGAGGCGCGCATTCCAGCAAGGTTTCGACCTTTCGGATTTCAAGGGGAGCGAGTGTCGATAATGTCTTCCTCATCCATCTGGCATCCCTTCACCCAGCATGCGCTGGAACCCGCCTTCGGCAAGATTGCCGCCACCGAAGGCGCCTATCTGATCGAGGAAAGCGGGCGGCGGGTGCTGGATGCCATTTCCTCCTGGTGGGTTATCACCCACGGCCATCGCCACCCGCTCATTGTGCAGGCTGTGCGCCATGCGCTGGATCGCTACGATCAGATCATCTTTGCCGAATACAGCCATGAACCTGCGGAGGAACTTGCTGACGAACTGGTCAGGATTTCACCGACGGGCCTGGAGCACGTCTTCTTCTCCGATAGCGGATCGACTGCCGTGGAAGTGGCACTCAAAATGGCCCTCGGTCACTTCCACAATCTGGGAATGCCTCGCTCCCGCATCGTTGTGATGGCGCACAGCTATCATGGCGACACGATTGGAACCATGTCTGCCGGCGAAAGAGGCGTCTTCAATGCCGCCTACCAGCCTCTGCTCTTCAGTGTCGACACAATCCCGTTTCCCGTCGCGGGCCAGGAACAGGCGACGCTCGATGAACTGGAGCGGCTGTGTCGCAGCGGAGAGGTTGCAGCACTGCTTGTTGAGCCGCTGGTTCTCGGTGCGGGCGGCATGAAGACCTATTCCGCCACTCTTCTGGCGCGCTTGCGAGAAATCACCAGCCATTATGATGTGCTTCTCATCGCCGATGAGGTCATGACCGGATGGGGGCGTACAGGGAGCCTCTTTGCCTGTGATCAGGCCGGTATTTCACCGGATATTCTCTGTCTCTCGAAGGGGATCACGGGTGGTGTTTTGCCGCTGGCGGTGACGCTGGCCAGCCCTGACATTTTCGCCTCGCATTATTCCGAAGATCGGCGCCGGACCTTTTTCCATTCCAGTTCCTACACCGCCAATCCGATAGCCTGTGCGGCTGCGGTTGCGAATTTGCAGATATGGCGAGACGAGCCGGTGATGTCGCGACTGGATTGGATTTCGGGCGAGCATGATCGCCGTCTGGTGCAGCTGTCTAAGCTGACCACTGTAGCGGAGACGCGTCAGGCCGGCACCATTGCCGCCATTGAACTGCGGGTGTCGGAAGGCGGCTATCTTGCCGAGATCGGACCGAAGCTTCGCAGGTTTTTTCGCGAACGTGGCCTTCTCATCCGGCCCCTTGGCAATGTCATCTACCTGATGCCGCCCTATTGTGTAACTGAAAGGGATCTTGATCTGGCCTATGGGGCCATGGAAGAAGCCATCCGGCTATTTGGTGGCGCAAGGCCATGATAGTCGGCAGTCGCTTTGCGGGTTTCGGACATTATGTACCGGAGCGTCGGGTGGATAATGCTGAGCTGGAGAGGCATTTTGGCCTTGAAGACGGGTGGATTGAAGCGCGCACCGGCATTCGTTCCCGTCGCTGGGCGCAGGACGGCGAGCGCCTGACGGATATGGCTGCGAATGCCGGGAAGGCTGCACTTGAGCAATCCGGATTTGCGCCGAAGGAGATGGGCTTTGTTCTTCTGGCAACCTCCACTCCCGACCATCTTCTGCCCCCATCTGCACCCCTGCTGGCGCATAAGCTGGGCATGGTCTCAAGTAGCGCCGTGGACCTCGCAGGCGCCTGTTCCGGTTTCCTTCAGGCATTGGTCATGGCCGATGCGCTGGTGCGAACGCAGGCAAAGCCGGTTCTTCTGGTGGCAGCCAATATTCTGAGCCGACGCATCAATTGGCAGGAGAGGGGCAGCACCATCCTGTTTGCCGATGCTGCCGGTGCCGTTGTTCTTGCCCCCTCCCTCGAAAGGCGGGGCCTGCTTGCCAGTGCCTTTGTTTCGGCAGGCGCGCATTACGATCTGATTGGCATTCCCGCTGGCGGCTCGGCGCACCCCTTCGATGCCGGAATGGAGCCTGCGGATGCGCGCATGACAATGCGAGATGGGCGCAAGGTCTTCACGCTGGCTGTAGACATGATGTGCAGCCTTGCGGAGCAGGCGCTTGGCGATGCCGGTCTGGCACGCGAACAAATCGATCGGTTTATCCCGCATCAGGCCAATGGCCGCATGATTGATGCCGTGACCGAGCGCTTGCGTCTGCCGCCTGAAAAGGCCGTTCGAAGCTTGACCGAGTTCGGCAACTCGTCGGCGGCAACCATTCCCCTCTCGCTATCTCTGTCTCAGCAGGAGCGACCCTTCAAGACGGGCGAGACGCTTCTCATGACTGCTGCAGGGGCTGGAATGTCTGCTTGCGCTGTGGTGTGGCAGGTTGCGCATTGCTGAAAGCGCCGACGGTGCGTCTTCGTGCCAAAGCATTCCGTTGAACACGGAGTCGCCTGAAATGCTCTGTCTCTTTGTTTTGAAGCAGTCCGCACGCGTGCTGTACGTGGGCGCGGAAAGGAGTGAGGCCGTGTTGTCTCCTGTGGACCGCGTGGATTGAGCAATTTTGAAGAATGCAATAGTATTTATGTTGACTTTCAGTAAATTCTGCGTATTGAATTTGTGTATTGAGCGTATATAAAGTGAATATTCAGTTCATTGAATTGAATTTATTCGAATTTCTTAAATATAGATCGGTTGATAGCGTCGTATTATTAGTATGATTTTATCCGGATTTTTTTCTGGGAGGATATGTAATTTCCGATTTCAGAAAATGGGATCATTCAGAAGGGCGGTCAATATAGTTCCTTGTCCGCAGCCGTATATCGCGCTGACGGTCAGAGTGTTCTCGTTGAGATGCGGTGCCGATCGATCATTCTCCGCAAACCAATTTAAACAATGGATTTCAAGTGCTGGACTCGATACGCGTTATTCATACTCTCGGCCCTGCTGGTACAAATCTCGCTGCCGCGGCAGCGGAATGGTTTTCTCGCAACAAGATCAAGGGCGACATCGAACTCTACGAAACTGTTGAATCCGCTATTGATCATATGCCGCGCGATCACTGCCATGCGCTGCTCACCTGCGCCGTTTATCCCAACTTGTATAATGTGGTTTTCAATAACCTTTCGCGGCTGAAGTTCATCGACAGCTTTATCTGGTCGACCTTTCCCATGTTGCTGGCGTCCCGGGATGGGCGGCCGCCGCGGGTTGTGTCGACCCACCCTGCGCCGCAGAGCCTTGTGCCTCAGGGGATGGAGCGGGTCATTACAACGAGCAATTCTCAGGCGGCCGTCGATTGCGCCAGCGGCAAGACCGACGGTTGCATCACGACCATGGCGGCGCTGGAAATGCACGGTCTGAAAATCGTGGAAAATTTCGGGCCTGTGCCCATGGTTTTCACTCTCCACGGCCAGGTTGCCGCTGAAGGAGTGTCATGACGGATCCGATCGATTTGCCAGCTGGCGGGGTGCCTCGAAACAAATACATGCCCCGCGCCAGAACTAGAGCACGTCCAGCAAAAGTGCGTTAGCGGTTTTGCGTCCGGACTGCGTAAAAACAAAGATACAGAGGATTTCAGGTGTCCCCGTTTTCACCGGAAATGCTCTAGCGGATCTCAACCCTTCAAGATGTAAAACACGGTGGAATGAAGACCATGGACATCGTCCAATCGTACTGGCCCGGCATCTTCCTCTCCTGCGCGACCTACGCCATTGCCGCGATGAGCCCTGGTCCTGCCATGATGGCCACAATGGGGGCCGCCATGGAATCCGGGCGCAAGGCCGGATTCGTGCTCGGGCTTGGTATCGTGGCCAGCTCCATGTTCTGGGGCCTTCTCTCGGTCTTCGGGCTCTCCACCCTATTGTTAACCTATCCCGGCGCAGTGTGGTTCATCCAGATCTTTGGATGCATCTACCTCTTGTATCTTGCCTACAAGACATTGCGTTCCGTTGTGTCGAGCAGCGAGTTGAAAGTCTCTTCCTCGGATCTCAGCAGTAAAGATGCTCTCAGTTTCTTTCTGCATGGATGCGCGTTGAACATCACAAATCCCAAGGCCATCATGACGTGGATAGCGATCATTTCCTTGGGATTGGCGCCGGATGCTCCCATCTGGGTTGTGTTCGCTGTCATCGGCGGCACAATGATTTTTGCCTTTGTTTTCTATTCGAGTATAGCGTTTCTGTTTTCCACTCAAAAAATGGTCAATCTATACGCCAAGGCCGGGCGATGGATTGATGGCTTCATGGGTCTATTCTTCATTTATGCAGCATTTGCTTTGCTGAGGCACTAGGGCATTTCCGGCAAAACCGGCATGACCTGAATTGCTCTATCTATTTGTTTTTTAAGAAGTTCAGACGCAGAAACCGCTGACGCGCTTTTGCTGGATGTGCTCCAATTATATTTTCATGGGATGGTGTGGCATGCGTAACGCATCGCGCGAGAGCTTGGCTTATTCGAAATCCAATTCGATGGAAGAGAGCGCTGCTTCGCTTCCCAGTGAGCGCACGGGGATCGCTATCTCGCATATGCCCGCAGATTGGGGAGGGGAGGCGGCGGTCTCCGATACAGTGCTGCAACTGACTGGCGATTTCAGCCGATCTGTCGCTTCCGAACTCACCGAGTCCTGGTTGAAGGGTGCCAGGTCTCTCTTGCCTGTCTTTGCGTTTACGCTCGCGACGTTCACCGATGCAACGGCCGTGTTGCTCCAGGTTGAAGTGGAAGGCGGTGCCCATCAGGCCGTTCAGATTGTCTATGACCTTGATGAAGCCAGCTCATTCAGTGCGATGGCCGCGCATACGGAAGTCCTGTTGTCGCGCGTGCTGCACGCTGTTGATGAAAGCAGGACCAAAAGCCTGCACGTGAGGGTCCTCGACAGCAATAGCGGTCAGGAGATCGATTTCCATTTCGCCGTTTCGGAACAAGGTTTGTCTGTCACCGTGAGTGCCGCGAGCGAGCAGTTGTTTGCGGGCTGGCTTGCGCATGTTTTCGAGTGTTTCGATTTCTATGGAACGCAATTTCAATGCGAGCCTATCGCGCCGCATTCCGCCATCAAACTCGTTCCTCCCCGGCAATGGGATGTGTTGAAGCAGATCAACGACACGGCCACGGATTATCCGCGTGACTCGGATCTGATCTCCATCCTGTTGGCCTCCAGCGCAAGCCATAGCGATGAAACGGCATTAATCGCAGGCGCGAAGCATACCACTTTCTCGGCGCTTCTGGCGCGGGCGCGTTCGATTGCCGCCTGGCTCACTTCCATCTGCGATCCGTCGGGCCGCGGCGTCGGTGTCGTGGTTGATCGCAATGAAAATGCCTATGCCATCTATATCGGGATCCTTATGGCTGGCGGGTATTACGTGCCCGTGTCTCCGAAAAACCCGGCGTCTAGAATCGGGCAGATATTTGCCGATGCGGATGTTTGTGTTGCCCTGATGTTGGATCGGGGCGAGGAGGTGCTGGACGGCGCCCATGCGCTTGATGCCATTCCGCTGGAAGCCGCCCCGCATTTTCAACCCCGGCAAAGGACGCCGGACAGCATCGCCTATGCCATCTACACGTCCGGCTCGACGGGCAAACCCAAAGGCGTTTTGGTCACCGACCGGAATGTCCTGCGATTTGCGATCAATGCGGCGCATATTACCTGGAAAGCCGAAGACCGGATGGGAGCCATTTCCAGCCACGGCTTCGACGCATCCACCTTCGAGATCTGGAGCGCCCTGCTCAACAACATTCCCATCGTGTGTCTGGGCAAGGATGCCATTACGGATCTCGAAGTGTTCGAAAAGATCGTGCAGGAGCAGCAGGTAACGGTGATGGTCATCACCAGCGCTTTGCTGACACACATTGTTTCAGCGAATATCGACGCGCTCGCCCCGCTTCGCTACCTGGTTTATGGCGGTGAATTGACGCCGATCGAGACCGTTCGACGGTTGCGGACAAGGTTTCCTGAGCTTGAGCTGATACATGCCTACGGGCCGACCGAGAATACGGTCCTTTCGACCTTCCATTCTGTCGAGGCTCTTCCGCCTGAACGCGTGCCAATCGGTCGGCCGCTCTCCAATTCCGGCGCCTGGGTGGTGGACGCTGGCTTCAGACCATTGCCCGTGGGTGCAAGAGGCATGCTGGTTGTGTCAGGCGATGGCGTGGCGCAGGGCTATATGAAGCGCCCCGAGGCGACAGCGAAACATTTCGTGCCTATGCCGGAACATCTTCGCCAGCGAGACGACGAGCGCGGATATATCACCGGGGATATTGCCCGCTGGAATGACCAGTTTGCGCTGGAATTTCTGGGGCGAGCCGACAACCAGATCAAGATCCGCGGCTTCCGTGTCGAACTCGACGAGATCCGCGCGATCCTGACCGGCCTGCCGGATGTCATCGATGCGGAGGTTATTCCGGTTGCCGCAGAGCATGGTGGAACTGCCGCGCTGGAGGCTTTCGTTGTGACGCAAGCGGCAAGCACCGAGCCCATCCGGGCGCGTTTGGCGCAGCATTTGCCAGATTACATGGTGCCAAGGGTCTTTCACAAAATCGAATCTCTGCCGTTCAATTCCTCAGGCAAGGTTGATCGACAAGCACTGGCAACACTGCGGAGTGCCGCGCCATCGAGCGAAGCACTGGATGCCCGTAACGACACGGATCGGCGTTTGCTGGAGATCTGGAAGAGGCTTTTCGGCGTGCCGTCCCTCTCCATTGACGACAGTTACACCTCGCTAGGCGGCCACTCGATGATGATGGTGGAAATGGCAGACATGGTGTTTGACGAGTTCAACCTCGACATTGCGCTGACAGATCTGGTGGTGCTTACCACGGTCAGACAAGTCAGTGACGTGCTGGCCCAGCAGATGAAACAAGCTGAACTGTCATGAAACCGCTGCCGATAGCGCCCACCTGCAGCATTGGCGCGGGCGCCTGTTTCCGCAGCCTCAGATGCAACCGGCCTGCGTAAGCAGTCACGCACAGATCGAGTCATTCGTTCAATGTTGAAAAATCTCTCATCCGGCACACAAGGAACATGGCTTGCCATTCCAGGCGTGGGTTCCTTCAGTGCATCCTTCGATCCCATCGCCAGGTCGTTGAGCGCGCTGGGGATCGGTCTTGTTGCCGTCGAACTCATGGAGGTCTTCAAGGGCAGTCCGGCGCTGCAGCATGTCGATCATCTGGCGGATCTGATTGTCAGCGCGGTTCCGACCCTGGCTTTGGGTGAAACATGTACTGTCCTCGGCCACTCATTCGGTGGCCGGATCGCCTACGAGCTGGGGAGAAGACGCTCGCTGCAGGGCCTTTCATCCCGCATTATCATGATCGATGCGCTGCCCAGGAACCTTGACGGCAAAAGTGAGCCAGAGGGTACAACGCTTTCTGATGGATCGCTTCTTCGCTGGTATGTCTCCACATTTCCGGAGGCCTTTGCACGCAGATTTGCGGATCTTGCGGATGCTGACCTTGCAGCTGCGCTGGTATCGTCCAGAATCTTCCGCAAGGACGATATTGCCGGTTTCATCGATGCGATGAGACGTCAGATAAGTGCGCATAACGCTTACGCGCCTGATGTTGCGGTTTCGCAAGAGGTCAGGCTGGATGTCATCCTTCCCGATGCGGGTTCGTTTGCCTCTACGGATCAAGCGCTCATCCAGAAAATCCTGAACCAGACGGCTGCCAATTGGACGGTGCATCCCGCCCGAGGCGATCACTATTCAATTCTGAAAACACCGGAACAAATACTGGCTGCAACAGAATTATCGAATGCAGATCGAATTTAAGAAAACATATTCAAAGGTATAAACAATGGACGAAAATGCCGGTGAGCAGAGGATTGATCTGGACGATCTATCCAGGAAACTCCACGCGGGAACAATAGCTGACGTTCTTGACGGAAAGGGCTTCTGGGGCGTGCTGCCATCGCAGGTGGTCGGCAAGGCAAACACACGGCCGGTACTTGGAAAAGCGTGTACCGTGCGATGGGCGCCTCTTCGAAAGCCTTCCAGCATCATGGCGCCGCAGGGGTCCACCTGGGATGCCGTAGCCGACTTCCTGCTTCCGAATATTGAGGACGGTACGGGCAGAATCTACGTGGCAGGGGTGGAGGATGGCTTGCTGACCGAATATGCCTTGGCGGGCGGTTTCAGTTGCGGGCATTTTCAGCGCATTGGCTTCGAGGCCATGGTCCTTGGCGGTGCCGTGCGGGATGCGCATGCTGTTGAACTTCTAACCATTCCCGTCTGGGCGACCAATTACGCGCCCGCCGATACCCAGGGCAATTATCAGGTCAAGGAAACGGGAACATGGTGCCGGATCGGCAACGTGACGGTGAATGAGGGTGATTGGATCTTTGCCGATCAGACCGGCATCATCTGCATTCCAAGCGCGCTGTTCAGCGAGGTGATCAGCCTGTGCCTTGCCGTTGAAAGCACGGAGCAGGAGATTGAGCGGCGTGTCGCAGCGGGCGAACGTCTTTACGACATCGTCAAATCGCTCGGCAGATTGTAAAGGCGCGCTGCTCATGGTTGCGTTGATTGATCGCTCGAGGAGCGTCGATATTGTTGATCCGGCCTTCATGGCCGATCCCTATCCAGACATGGCAAGATGGCGTCGCGAGGGCGGCGTGCACTGGATCGAGTCCCAGCATGCCTGGTGCTTGACCAGATACAAGGACGTCCGGCAGGCGCTGATGGATCAGGCAGCGCTATCCAACGACGTGATGCGGCCATTCATACGGTATGCCGGTCGCAGCAACAGCGTGATGAAGCATTTCGAGGAGTGGCTGACCTTTCTGGACCAGCCAATGCATGGGCGGATTCGCAGTGGCATCAATGCAGCCTTTCTGCCCGCCGCGATCGAGACTATGCGGCCTCTCATTCAGGAAAAAGTGGCCGCGCTGGTTTCGCAGATGCTGGACAAGTCTGATGAGCCGGACTTCGTGAAGGATTTCGCAGCCTTTCTGCCAGCCTATGTCATTGGTGGAATGCTGGGTGTGCCCGATGAAGACCTGCAACGCCTTGCCCAATGGTCCGACAAGCTGGTTCGGTTTGTCTTTATATCCATGGGCGAAAACGGCTTGAACAGGTTTTTCGGTGTCATCGAAGTGCTTGAGGAGATGAGGGACTATTTCAAGGAACTCATTGCAAAACGTCATGATTGCCAGGGTGATCTAGTGATCGACGCGCTGATCGCGGCGTCACGTGGGGGAGCGATCAGCGATCACGAAGTTGTATCGACCTGTATGCTGCTTGTTCTTGCAGGCAATGATGCGACCACAATGCATTTGACCAATTCGATAAGGGCGCTTTTCCTGCATCCGGACCAGCGCAGTGTCTTGCTGGATCGCCGCCATGACCTGGCTTTCCTGCGCAATGCCATTCGCGAGTTGATGCGGTGGGATAGTGCAAGTTTCCTGGTGATCCGAACCGCAAGAAACGATTATGCAGTTGGCGAAACCATCATTCCTGCCGGGGGGCGGATCTATCTGTGCCTTGCCTCCGCCAATCGGGATGAGACTGTCTTCGAAAATCCGGACATGCTTGATCTGAAGCGTGAAGAGGCCCGGAAAGTCATCACTTTAGGGCAGGGTATTCATACCTGTCTGGGAAGTCACCTTATCTATCTCATCAGTGAGATCGCCTATCCCATCATTCTCGAAAAGCTCGATGGCTGGGAGCTTGCCAATGTGCCATTGGAGTTTACGGATCTGACGGCGTTCAGAAGTTCACGTAGTCTACCTTTGAGATATCGCGCCAATCACCTCTCAAAGGTCTCGGCATGACGAAAACGGTGTAACAAAAAAGCCTGCCCTCGATCTGTCGAGGGCAGGCTTATGACATTGATCGCTATCCGGTCCGACGGATCAGACGCAATCTATCCAACTCACTCCCACTCGATCGTGCCCGGTGGCTTCGAGGTCACATCATAGACCACGCGGTTGATGCCGCGCACTTCGTTAATGATGCGGGTTGCCGTGCGGCCCAGGAAGTTCATGTCGTAGGGATAGAAATCCGCCGTCATGCCATCGACGGAGGTAACGGCACGCAGGGCGCATACGAAATCATAGGTGCGGTAATCCCCCATGACGCCGACGGTCTGCACCGGCAGCAAGACGGCAAATGCCTGCCAGATCGTATCGTAGAGACCGGCCTTGCGAATTTCGTCCAGATAAATGGCGTCTGCCTTGCGAAGGATATCGAGCTTCTCCCGTGTCACCGCACCGGGGCACCGGATGGCAAGGCCCGGGCCGGGGAAGGGGTGGCGACCAATGAAGCTGTCCGGCAGGCCAAGTTCGCGGCCAAGCGCGCGCACTTCATCCTTGAACAGTTCGCGCAAGGGCTCCACCAGCTGCATGTTCATGCGCTCGGGCAAGCCGCCCACATTATGGTGGCTCTTGATCGTGACGGAAGGACCGCCAGAGAAGGAGACGCTCTCGATTACATCGGGATAGAGCGTGCCCTGTGCCAGGAACTTCGGCGCGCCCTTGCCGTCGCTGGCAATCTTGGCAGCTTCCGCTTCGAACACTTCAATGAAGAGACGGCCAATCGTCTTGCGCTTCACTTCCGGATCAGTCACGCCAGCGAGCTCGGTAAGGAAGAGGTCGGACGCGTCCACGTGAATCAGCGGAATGTGGTAGTGGTCACGGAACATGCCGACGACCTGCTCACTCTCGCCCATGCGCATCAGGCCGTGATCGACGTAAACGCATGTCAGCTGATCGCCAATGGCTTCGTGGATCAGAACGGCTGCCACGGAGGAATCCACTCCGCCGGAGAGCGCGCAGAGCACGCGCCCATCGCCAACCTGTTCCTTGATCTTGCGGATCATTTCCGCACGATAGGCAGACATGGTCCAATCGGATTTGAGGCCAACGATCTTGTGCACGAAGTTGGACAGGAGCTTCGCGCCATCGGGTGTGTGCACCACTTCCGGATGGAACATGGTGGAATAGTAGCGGCGCTTTTCATCGGCTGCGATGGCGAAAGGCGCATTTTCGGAGGTCGCAATCACCTCGAAGCCTTCCGGCAGCTTGGTGACGCGGTCACCATGGCTCATCCAGACGGGATAGCGTCCGCCGACATCCCAGAAACCTTCAAACAGAGGGCTTGCCGCCTTGATCTCCACGTCGGCGCGGCCGAATTCCGCTGCATGGCCACCTTCAACAACGCCGCCCAGCTGGGTGCAAAGCGTTTGCTGGCCGTAGCAGATGCCGAGGATCGGAACGCCGGAATCGAAGACTTCCTGCGGAGCGCGCGGGCTTCCTTCGGCGGTCACGGAGGCAGGGCCGCCGGAGAAGATGACGCCCTTCGGCTGCATCTTCTGGAATGCGCCTTGCGCATTCTGGAATGGATGGATTTCGCAATAGACCCCGGCTTCGCGGATACGGCGCGCAATCAGCTGCGTCACCTGGCTGCCGAAATCGATGATGAGGATGCTGTCGGGATGGGCTGTCTGGGTCATGGCGAGCCTTTAAAGAAAACCGGCCGTTTTTGCAACTGCGTCAAAGGCTCAAATCGCCGGAAACGAGGGCCTGCGTCAAGCGATCGACAGCCTTTGCCAGCTTTTCGTCGATGACATGCAGATATTCGGTCCAATCGCTGACCTGGCGCAGCTCCGCTTTGCCATCCGAAATGCCCCGAAGTCCGATGAGGGGAAGCTGAAAGGCATGGCAGGCGCGCAGGATCGCGAAGGTTTCCATCTCCACCAGATCTGCCTCGATACCGTCATAGCCGGCGCCGGACACGATATTGGCGCCGGTGGAGAGGGACGCGACAGGAACGCCCGGAATGCGGTGAGGAAGATCGATGATGGCTGGCAGATCGAGAAGCGGAGTCCGCCCTTTTTCGAAGCCAAGCGGTGAGGCATCCATATCGCGGTAAGCCACGGAGGAGATCTGATAGACTTCCGTTTGCTCGAGAATGCGTGAGCCTGCGGAGCCAAGGCAGACGACGAGATCCGGCAGGTCCTTGCGCGCGGCGAGTTCGGACAATGTCTTGGTGAGGGTCACGGCGGCTTCAACAGGGCCGATGCCAGTGATCAGCGGCGAAATTCGTGCCTGTAGATGAGGCCCATATTCGGGATTGGCCGCCATCACAAACAGCAGGCGCTTGCCTGCGACACTCTTCAGTTCAAAGCTCATCCGGTCACATCCTCGCGCCCACGGATCACCATCATGCTTCCGCTCATCGAGGCAATCAGCTTGGCAGGGCCATTGCTCAGGGCATAGGCCCGGCCATCTGCAACGATGATGGTAGAGCCCGGCTTGGTAATTTCGCCGCGAAACAGAAAACGATCCCCACGGCCCGGCGACATCAGGTTCACCTTGAACTCGATGGTGAGGATGGAGGCTTCCGGATCGATCACGGTATAGGCCGCATAGCCGCAGGCTGCATCCAGTGCAGCGGAGATGACGCCAGCATGAAGAAAACCGTGCTGCTGCGTCAGCTTTGGGTTGAAGGGCATTTCGATTTCGACCATGGCATGTTCCACCCTGGTCAATTCGGCTCCGAGCGTGCGCATGAACTGCTGTCGCTCATAGCTGCGTGTCACCCGCTCCCTGAAATCGCCTGGGTCTGTCTCGTCCATGTCTCGCCCCTTTTCGCGGGTGCGAAATTGGCATGGGCGCGCAGGCGCTGCAAGGTCAGACAGATCAGTTTAGCAGGTATAGCGAGATGTTGAGCACGCTGGCAAAGCCTACCCAGGCCAGATAGGGAAGGAAGAGAAGCGCGCTGATCCTGTCCC
This sequence comes from Affinirhizobium helianthi, assembly GCF_042680945.1. Classification (NCBI taxonomy): domain Bacteria; kingdom Pseudomonadati; phylum Pseudomonadota; class Alphaproteobacteria; order Hyphomicrobiales; family Rhizobiaceae; genus Affinirhizobium; species Affinirhizobium helianthi. The sequence goes on from NZ_JBHUEQ010000004.1 coordinate 201,943, forward strand.
GCGTCCAGCTTTTGCCGATGAATACGATGATGGCAATCAGCATCGGAATGATGACGATGAGGCCAAGCATCGTGCTCTCCATGCCGAAGAAGGCAGGCGACCACAGGAAGTTGAGTGCCATCTGGCCGAACCAGACATGCATGCGCGAGGATGAGGGGGCCTCCAGCCAGGTGCGCGCGCCAGCAATGCCGATAAGTACGTAAAGCGTGGTCCAGACCGGACCGAAGATCCAGTTGGGCGGATTGAAGGAGGGCTTGTTCAACGATTGATACCAATCGCCTGGAACATTGTTGATGCCAATGAGAGCGCCGAGACCGGCGACCGCAACCACGAAAATGAGATAGATCACAATCCGCTTCATGCAACGCGATGTAGGGCGGTTCAAACCTTTTGGCCAGAGGCCGGAAACGGCCTTCGTATCTTTTCAACCCAGTCGTATGAGGTGTTGATCCCAGGCGAGATTGGAACGGGTCGCTGCAAGGGTTCCCCTGTAGGAGGAAACGGCGATGCCCTCAGCCGAGGGAGCAATCCCTGCGGCATCCGGCACGCTTTCTTCCGCCAGCACGCGACCGCTCACCGCATCCAGAATGACGGCGGCTCCGCCCTTCGGCGATGCCAGCCCGACGAGCCGCTCCTTTCGGTTGATGGCAATCGCGCCAACATAATTTGCCAGCCTTTCCGTAGTCTCTCGCGGCAGATTGACAAATGAAAGATCCTCGCCAAGCGAGAAGTGACCGGCCAAAGGCGGGTGGTCGTTGCGGCCGCCCTCATATTGGCAGGCGAACCAGATGCGGCCACCCACATCGATATCGAGATGTCGCGTCGAAAGCTGGCTCAGATGCGATGGCATGCCGTGACGCTGGATGAGCGCGCCATCCTTTGCATCCAGAATGGCAAGGGAGGGCTGCATATGGTCGAGGTTAAGCTTTGTTCGGCCAAAATCCGGGTGAGTCTCTATGCCGCCATTGGCAATCACGAGAAAGCGGCCATCGTCGCTGACAGTCATGTCATGGGTGCCGATGCCGCCCGCATCGAACTCGCCGATCCGGGCAAAGCCGTTGGTCGCATCGTAGAGGCCAATCACGCCGCGTTTGCCGTCAAAGTCATTTTCGCTGGCATAGAGCAGCCTGCCATCCGGTGAGAAATGCCCGTGACCGTAGAAGTGGCGGTCTGCCGGGGTGTGGATGATGACTGGCTCCGCTTTCCCGGTCGCGTCGAAGATCATCGCAAAGGTGCCGGGACGCCGCGCGAAGGCAACACCGCGCCCGGTGGCCTTGCAGAAGGCCAGTCCGTGAGCGCGGGATGGCAACAAGGTTCGATCGATCACTTCGCCGCGCTCGCTGATGATGGCAAGGCCGAAGCTTCCATCCGGCGCACGGAAGCCGGATGCAAACACGGCATCGGCTCTTTCCACCGCGAAGAGTTGCCGAGGGGTCAGGGCGCTCAGAAACCCGATGCCCGCGGCCCTGATGAAGCTGCGCCGGTCGATGGGCACTGTGCGCATGCGGGTCAGTCTCCGTCGGAAAAGGAGAAGCCTGCACCCAGGCCGAGCCCGCCGCCCAGATTGTCATTCAGCCGGATGATGAGGTCGCGGCTGTTCAGCAGGGCAAAATCCAGCTTCTGGCGGTCTTCAGGGTTCGTCACGGCCTTTTCCACGTCGGGATCGATCCTGCTGATCGTATTGATCAGCGACTTCAGGACGAAATCGATGGAGGAGACGATGGATTGCTGGTCCTCGTTCAGAAGAGTGGCAATGCCGGATTCGTCCAGCATGGTCTGAACGCCTTCGAGGTTTTCCGTGAGCATGGCAAAGGAAAGGCCGGAGCGCCAGAAGAGCGCCTGACGCGGGAAGGCCTGCGCCTCCGGTCCCTTATAGAAGGTTTCGATGCGCTGATCGCGCAGCGCTTCCGAGGCGTGAACGAGAATGCCAAGCACCGCAGTGACCGCTTCTTCATTGGTGCGAAAGGCTGCACTGTCCGGCCCGGGATTTTTCCAGTCCCGAGCTATTCCGTCGCCACCGTTCCAGGCCTGAACCAGCTCGGTGCCGATCCGCTGGATATTGCCCGCAATGGCAAGGCCGTAGCGGCAACGATAGCTATCCGCTTTCGTGGCAACCTCTTCCCAACCGGTACCGTGGAGAACAAATTCCAGCGCACCGAGTCCTTGAACCGCTACGCTTTTGCCCGCGAGCGTGGCAGGGGAGGTGGCCGTCTCATCTGCTGAGGCAAGCAGTGCCTGCACCTGACGCAGGCCAAGGCCTTTCTTGTCTGGGTAAAACAGCACACGCTCAAACCGGTTTTGCTCAAGCACTGGTCCAACGCGCACGATCTCGATCCGGCCCCAGCTTCTGGCTGTACGGGCAAAGGCATCCCGCGCCTGTTCCAGATTGGTTTGCGATGGCATTGAACAAAGCTGCATCATCCGGTCTGTCAACTGGCCGGCCTTGTCGGTGAAGTCGCGGTAGCCGGGTTCTATGACCTTCTCGATGGTCGCTTCCATCAGCGCGACTGTCTTTTCACGTGTCAAAACCGGCGGCGGAGATGGATTGGCGTCCTGCGCCGGAGAGCTGCCGACAGCCAGAAGGGTCATGCCCAGAGCAAACAGGAAGATGCGCATCATAGCGACTCCAGAAAGGTCAAAAGCGCCTCTCGATCCTGTCGAGCCGACGCGGCGAAAGCATTGCGGGCCGTTTCTGCCTCTCCGCCATGCCATAAGATGGCTTCGGTCAGATTGCGTGCCCGCCCGTCATGCAGGAAGAAGCTGTGTCCGCTGACGGTTTTTGTCAGCCCGATCCCCCAGAGCGGCGGCGTGCGCCACTCACGGCCTGAGGCGGAGCCAACGCTTTGGCCATCTGCCAGTCCTTCGCCCATATCATGCAGCAGGAAATCGGAATAGGGCCAGATGAGCTGGAAGGCCTGTGCCTTGTCCAGCGCATCGCGGCGAGTGACAAATTTGGGCAGGTGGCAACTGACGCAGCCAAGCTGGTAAAACACCTGCTTGCCCTGCAAGACCGCTGGTGCATCGACGTTGCGCCGTTGCGGCACTGCCAGTTGCTGCGAATAGAAGGTGACGAGATCCAGGATAGGATCTGGCGCTTCGGTATCGCCCAAGCGGGGCTGGACGCCATTCGGCAGCGACAGGCATTGGGTTTCTGCTGCCGTGCAATCGCCGTTCGGGTTTGGCCTGTCCGGTGTGGAAATGCCCATGTCTGCGGAAAAAGCTGCCGCCACCTGATCGCGCACCGTTGCATTCTGTGCCTTGAAGCCGAAACGGCCGAGCGCCAGTTCCCCGCTTCTATGATCGCGCACTACCGCCGCGCGGCCCGAAATGCCATCGCCATTCCTGTCGTCCGGATCGGCATTTGCCAGAATATCGGCTTCGGAAATCGCTTCGATCAAACCCATGCCCGACATCGGAGGGGCAATGCGGGGTGATAGTGTGACATCCGGTTCAAGCGGGCCATAGGCAAGGTTCGTTACGGAGTAGCGCGGCTTGCGCAGTGATATCCTTGTACCATCGGCGAGGGTAACGGGAGTTTCGTCATAGGCGACTCGCATTTCCCCCTCGGCTGCAAGCCCTGGCGCTGCCAGATCCTGCAATTGCTCACCGTAAACGGCGTCTGGAAAGTTCAGAACCTCCCCGCGCTCGATGCGGGCCTTTTCATCCGGTGTGCGGGCAGGGCGTGCAAGCCGGATGAGCATGGAGATATGGTCGCTGGAGCCCTCGGGCGGATGGCCACGGCCGTCCCGCACGTGGCAGCTGATACAGGACCTCGCATTGTAGAGCGGGCCCAAGCCATCGGAGGCTTGCGTGGAGGAGGGGGAGGCGACCCAAAGCTTGGTGAAGAGGGCATTCCCGAGCTTGAATTCGTGCTGTTGATCGAAGTCGAGGTTGGCGGAAAATTGCGAGAAGGCATTCTGATCGGCGGCTGCAAGCGAGGTTGCCGCGCCACCAGACATGGCTTCAAAGGCTTCCGCCTTGGCAAAGTCCCTCGCCGGTTGAACAACCTGCCTCACCCGAGCCAGATCCGCGGGCGACAGATCCGAGCGCTGTCTCCACCGCTCCGGCACGTCTTCCTGCGCCAAGGCGCTGGAAAGCATGGTCAGGGCCGAAAGGGCTGTGGCACAGCAAGCGGAGCGGAGAGAGGTGCGGCGCATCGAAACGTCAGGGCCGCGCGGTACAAACCGGGCGGCCCTGCCTTTGACTTATTGGAAGACAGCGTTCGGATTGTCGAGGCTGTCTGAACCTTCCAGTTTGATGGTTCCGAGATCCAGCGCGGCAATCACCCGCTCGATGGATTTCGTCTGGTCAATCAGGCCATCAATGGCTGCTTGAACCGCGGCATTGCCTTCCTTGTTGCCCTCACCGATCATCTGGTCATAGGCTTCGACCTTCTGGGCGCGGTCTGCAATCGCCTTCATCGCCGATACGGTCTTGTCCAGCTTGCCGGACAATTCCGTATCGAGAGCAGCATCCTTTGCCTTCACAAGGTCATGCAAGGAAGGGCCGGTCATCTTTGTGCCGTCAACGCGGGTATAGGTGCCGTTATAAGCTTCCTGGATGCCGAGCGCATCGTTGAGATGGGCATTATGCGTATTGTCCGAGAAGCAATCCTGCTCTTCCTCGGGATCATGCAGCAGAAGGCCAAGCTTCATGCGTTCGCCAGCGAGTTCGCCGTAGGAGAGTGAGCCCATGCCGGTGACGATGGCCGTGAGACCGGCCTTCGGATCGGCAGTGACGGCCTTGAAAGCCTCGCCATCCGGTGCCCAGGCGACAACCATTTCCTGCAAATCCTGAACGAGAAGTGTGGATGCCGACTTCAGGTAATCGGCCCGACGGTCGCAATTGCCGTGGGTGCAATTGGCCTTGTCATAATCGGTATAGGGGCGGTTGCCAGCACCGGGGCCTGTGCCGTTCAGGTCTTGTCCCCACAGCAGGAACTCGATGGCATGATAGCCGGTTGCCACATTGGCTTCCACCTCACCGGCCTCATGCAGGCTGCGGATCAGTTCGGGCGTGATCTTCGAGGCGTCGATCTCCTCGCCATTCACCGAAAGCTTGGGATTGGCGATGATGTTGGCCGTGTAGAAGGCGTTGGAATCGCTTTCCGTGCCGTAGGCGGCATCGACATAGTCGATCAGCCCTTCATCCAGAGGCCAGGCGTTTACCTTGCCTTCCCAATCGTCAACAATCGGGTTTCCGAAGCGATAGACCTCAGTGTGAAGGTAGGGCACGCGTGCGGCAATCCAGGCTGCACGGGCCGCTTTTAAGGTCTCGTCCGAAGGCTTGGCGATGAGGTTGTCGATGGCCTTGTCCAGTGCCTTTGCGGTGTTCAAGGCATCTTCGAACTTGGCATGGCCCACGGTCGCGTAATGCTTCACGACCTCCAACGGCTCCGCGGCTCTGGCGGGAATGGCCGCAAACGCCACGGATGCAGCCAGGGCGGCCAGACTTGAGTTGATGAATGTACGGCGGAGCATGTCCCCTCCTTAAGAGCAATTGCGGATCGAATGTCCAATCCCGCTTTTCCGATGGAAGGCGGTAAAAGAAAGACAGGCTTTCCACCCCCGGGAATTACCGGCTTTCTCCACCGCGTCGGGCGAAGTCATTGCGCAAAATAAAACTAGTGTCAAATGATCTAGATTAGAGGCGCGCAAATGATTCGCTAAAATTGACGACCGTCAATCCGCGCGCCTGGGCTCTGCTCTTATGCCTGTCTCTCGCTCTGCGTTCAGGCCATGCGTTTCATCTTGCAGAAGAAGAAACCGTCCGTATCGGTACTTGCAGGTGTCAGCGTCAAGGTCTTGTCATTGGCGCTGTGCGGCTGGGGGGCATTGTCACCAAACAGCGTTTTCCAATCGGCAAGCGCGGACTGGACCTCGAAATGGGGATTGCGTTCCAGGAAACGTGCGATCTGTCGATCGTTTTCCTCCGGCAGAACCGAGCAGGTAACATAGACGAGCGTGCCGCCCGGGCGCACATAGGCGGAGGCTGATGTCATCGCATCCTGCTGCTGGTCCAGCCGTTCCTCGATATTGCGGGGCGTGATGCGCCACTTCGTATCGGGGCGGCGTCTCCAGGTGCCTGTGCCGGTGCAGGGGGCATCCACCAGAACGATGTCCAGCTTCTCCTTGAGGCTGTCCATGTCCTTGATGTTGTCGTGAACCTGCACGTTGCGCGTACCAGCCCGCCGCAAGCGCTCGATAATCGGAGCCAGGCGCTTGCGATCAGCATCGTAGGCGTGGACCTGTCCCTTGTTGTTCATCGATGCGGAAAGCGCGAGCGTTTTTCCGCCGCCGCCTGCGCAATAATCCAGAACCTGTTGTCCTTCCTTGGGAAGAACCAGATCGGCAACGATCTGCGAACCCTCGTCCTGCACTTCGAACCAGCCCTTCTGGAAGGAAAGCTCTGCCGTAACATTGGGAAGCCTGGATGCGCCATCGCCAGCCGGAATGCGGATGCCTTGCCGCGCAATGCGCGTTGCGCCAGCATTTGAGCGTTCAAGCGCCTTGATGACCTTTTCGCGATTGGCCTTCAAGGTATTGGCCCGGAGATCGAGTGTCGGGCGGCCTGCCATGGCCTGTGCCTCTTTCAGCCACTCTTCGGCGAAACAGGCTTCGAAGCTCGACACCAGCCATTCGGGAATATCGCCCTGCACATGAGCCGGCGCTTGTGATAGCTGGCGGCTCTGCAGAGCGGAGAGATCCGGTGCGGCGGGCGCAAACTTGTCGTCCGCCAATTCTACCTCAAGCGTCTCCGGGGTGAAGCCCCATTGCCGCAGGAGAACCGCATAAACGAGAGCCGTTTCGCTTTCATCGTCCATCAACCAGGCATGCGACAGGCGCATGCGCAATGCGTCATAGACGATATTGCCGATGGCAGCGCGATCGCCGGACCCGGCAAAGCGATGGGCAAGGCCCCAGTCCTTCAGTGCATCGGCGACCGGGCGCTTGCGTGCCTCGATATCCGCCAATACTTCGATGGCAGCAGCCATCCGTCCGCCCAATCGCATGTCCTGATCTCCTTGCTTTCAAAGGCGCGTGTAACCGTGAAAGCCGTTCAGGGCAAGCCGCAGGCCATGGGCGGACCCTTCCGGAAGGTCAGCCGATCACCTCGTAACAGACATTGGCCGTGCCGGAAGCGACCATGCCGATGTTCTGTGCGGCTGCCTTCGAGAGATCAATAACCCGTCCCTTGATGAATGGGCCGCGGTCGTTGATGCGCACAATCACGGTCTTGCCGTTGCGCTTGTTGGTAACCTTCACCTTGGTGCCGAAGCTGAGCGAGCGGTGAGCTGCAGTCATTTTCGCAGCGTTCATACGTTCGCCGGATGCCGTCTTGGAGCCGAGAGCATACCAGGAGGCGTGTCCACAACCTGGCGCAGCATGTGCTGCAGTGGTGCTCAAGAGTGAGAGAGATGCGATGGCAACCGCGGCGAAAGTTGAGCGTTTAGCGTTCTTCAAATCCTGTTGTCCCCTGTGAACCCAGTGCTGAATTTCGTGTGGGCTGGCTTAGGCAGGGGCAAAAAAGGCGAAAAAGTGGGCTTTGAGTTCACGCAATATTTCAGCGTGTAACATTCGTGATGGTTAGCTGCCTAATGATAGATTGCTATGAATACGCAAAAAATAAGCAAAATCAGCTAGTTTTAGGAATGGCATTCCAAGCTTGGCGCGGATGCTGATTCGAGCGAAAATCGTGAAGAAAAATTTTTATCGCCAAAGAGAAATGACTGCCTCATTTGGACAAATTTTGTGGCGCTTTGTCATGAATGTTAAAATTTCCCGATCAACAAAGATGGCTAGGAAGGAATTTCCTGCCTACGGGAGCGACTTGCGCGGGCCAGAAAAGCGCCCGTATTCACGCGCGCCAGCGTCCATCGTCCCAGAGCTGCCGAAGCGAAACGCGATAATCGGGATAACGGAAACTAAATCCCAGGTTGCGAATTTTTTCGTTCGAAACCCGCTTGTTCTCCCCATAGAAAGACCGCGCCATGGGTGACAGTTCAGCGGTCTCGAAGGCCTGTTCGGGCGGCGGTGCGACGCCCATGATGCGTGCCGCTTCGGTAACGACATCCTGCGGCGGGGCGGGCTCGTGATCGGTGACATTGAATATGCCGTCCGCCTTGCGATCTGCGAGAAACCGGGTTGCACGAGCGATGTCCTCGACGCGAATGCGATTGAAGACCTGGCCCGGCTTGACCAGACGGCGGGCATTGCCCTCCGCAAGATTGATGAAACCGTTGCGACCGGGGCCATAAATGCCTGATAGCCGCAGGATCGCCAGCGGCAGGGCGTCTCGCATCGCAGCAGTTATCCAGCCATCCTCGGCAGCCACACGCTCACGCGAGCGTGCAGAGACGGGTTTGCAGAGGGTGTCTTCGTCCACCCAGCCGCCCTCATGGTCTCCGTAGACGCCCACGGTGGACAAATAGGCACACCATTCGAGCTTCGGCATCAAATCGAGAAGCCTGTCTCCCGACAGCATCAGCACAGGATCTCCTGCCGATCCCGGTGCAATCGACTGGATGAGGTGCGTGGTTTCGCGGAGTTCCGTCCGCAGCCCGTCGGAAATGGCATGTCCATCGAAGAGGAAGGGGCGAATGGCGCTCTGGCGCAAGTGGGCCGCCTTGTCTTCACTCCGCGTCGTTCCGGCAACGCTTGCCCCCGCAGAGAGCAGCTCGGCGCCGATTGCCTGACCGGAATAACCCGCTCCGAAGATCATTACCCGCATCTAGCCCACTCCCAATTTCCATTCATGTTCGACGTCACTGTCTTCGTCCGGTTGGCGGATTTCAGCAAGAGCCAGAAACTCCTGTTTTGTCAGAAGGCGGGAAAGAGCCCAGATTGCCATGGCGCGCACAACGGGAGAGGGATCCTGCAAGAGGCGCCGACAGGGCGCAATCAGCGAGGCGTTACCACTATTGCCGGCCGCAATCAGCACGTTGCGGATAAAGCGGTCGCGCCCGATGCGCTTGACCGGCGAACCACTGAACAGGCTGCGAAAGGCGGCATCATCCAGCGCCAGAAGCGAGGCGATGCTCGGCTCCTTCAGGTCCTCGCGCGCCCGCAGCTTCATCTCGGATGCTTCCGCCGCGAACTTGTTCCAGGGGCAGGCCGCAAGACAATCGTCGCAGCCATAAATGCGATTGCCGATCCTCTCGCGAAGATCGGGATCGATGCGGCCCTTGTGCTCGATCGTGAGATAGGAAATGCAGCGCCGCGCATCGATCTGATAGGGCGCCGGGAAGGCGTTCGTCGGGCAGGCGTCCAGACAGGCGCGGCAGGAGCCGCAGTGATCCCGCTCGCGCTCGTCTATCTCCAGGTCCGCCGTCGTGAACATGCTGCCGAGGAAGAGCCATGATCCGAAACTGCGGCTGACCAGATTGGTGTGCTTTCCCTGCCAGCCGAGCCCCGCTGCTTCCCCCAGCGGCTTTTCCATCACCGGAGCCGTATCGACGAAGACTTTGACATCCTCGCCTGCACGGGCGGCAAAACGCGTGGCGATTTCCTTGAGTTTTCCCTTGATGATGTCGTGATAATCGCGATTGCGCGCATAGACCGAAATGGCGGCACGATCCTTTCGCGCCAGAAGCGCGCGCGGATCCTCGTCAGGCCCGTAATTCATGCCGAACATGACAATGGAGCGCACATCGGACCACAGCACACGTGGGTCCGCCCGGCGCTCCAATGTTTCTTCCATCCAGCTCATCGTGCCGTGCCGGCCGGCCTCCACGAAAGCTGCCAATCTGGCTGGGGCCTGAGGAATGGCGCTGGGAAGGGTGATCCGACAGAGATCGAAGCCCTGCAGGCGGGCTTCATCACGGATGAAGCCGGTCAGCTTGCGCCGCCGCTCTTCTATCTTGTGCAGTTGGCGATCCGTCTGGTGCGCCTGCTCCTGCTCAGAAATCGAGGTCCGCATAATGAGATACCGGCGTAATGCCGCGGATGCGCTCAGCCAGGAGTGGCCGGAACGATGGGCGCGACTTCAGCCTCTGATACCACTCCTTGGCAACCGGTGTCTCCTGCCAATCGATCTCGCCCAGATAATCGAGAACCGAAAGCGAGGCGGCTGCAGCGAGATCCGCATAGGAAAGACGCTCACCCGCCAGCCAGGTGCGGGATCCGGCAAGCCAGGACAGATATTTCATATGCTGGCGAATATTGCCGCGCGCGGTGCGCAGGACCTTGGAATCCGGTGCGCCGCCGCCTTGCGCAGGCGTCATCTGCAGTTTGTAGACACGTTCGCGTGTGAGCGGCCGTGTCACATCCTGTTCCATCTTTTGCAGGAACCACTCCGTCAGGCGACGGATCTCTGCTCTCTGGAAGGGATCTTCAGCGAAGAGCCGCTTGTCCCGTTTCAGCACGCCATGCGTTTCATCCAGGAATTCGAACAGCACGGTCGGGCCGCATAGCGCCCGCATGCTGTCGTCCACATAGACCGGCAGCGTGCCCGCAGGATTGATCGCCAGGAACTCACGACGCTTCTCCCACGTCTGTTCCTCGACGAAGTCCGTCTGAAAGCCATATTCGGCCAGTATCAGCCGCACGAATCGCGAGGCAGACGACATAGGATGATGATAGAGCGTTGGCATTGATACTCGAATATAAAGATTGCTGTTATAAGCCTGAGTCGATCAGGATCACCAAAGCCGGAATGTGGCTGACATATGGCAGCCAGTCCGATTTGCTAGCTCGAAGTTGCTGATTTCCCCTCAATATAGTTCCCATCCCCGTTAATAAAGGATCAAGAATGGCGGACCACTCCCTCCTAAGCGCCTTCCTTCTTGGTGTTATCGAAGGAATCACGGAATTCCTTCCGATCTCCAGCACCGGTCACCTCATCATTGCAGAGCAATGGCTGGGCCAGCGTTCCGACACCTTCAACATTGTTATCCAGGCAGGCGCGATCCTGGCGGTCACGATTATTTATTGGCGGCGGCTGATGGATCTGGCTCTTGGCTGGCGCGAGCCGAAGAACTTCCAATATGCTGCAAAGCTCATGCTCGCTTTCCTGATTACCGCTGTCCTTGGCCTGATCGTCAAGAAGATGGGCTTCGAGCTGCCTGAGAACGCAAGCCCCATCGCCTGGGCTCTCGTCATTGGCGGTATCTGGATGATTGTTGCGGAATGGGCTGCTGCCAAGCGTCCACAAAGCACGGAAATCACCTGGCTGGTTGCCGTTCTGGTTGGCATTGCGCAGGTGATTGCTGGCGTTTTCCCTGGCACGTCGCGCTCTGCCTCCACTATCTTCATTGCCATGCTGGCTGGAACGGGCAATCGCGCAGCGGCCACCGAATTCGCTTTCCTGGTTGGCATTCCAACCATGTATGCGGCCAGCGGCTATCAGCTTCTGAAAACCGTCAACGAAAACGGCTTTGCTGGCGAAGACTGGGCCTCGCTTGGCGTTGCCTTCGTCACGTCCACGGTGGTTGCCTTCATCGCGGTGAAGTGGCTGCTTTCCTACATCCAGACGAATCGCTTCACCGTGTTTGCCATCTACCGCATCATCCTCGGTATTGCGCTTCTGGGCATGGCCTATTCGGGCATCATTGCCTGACACTTTGAAACAGAAATGGCCGGTCGCGTGACCGGCCATTTGTTAAGAAGCATTCTAAAAAGCAATCCATGACGGTGCACTCCTTGGGAGCAAGTGCGCCGGTTTTCGTGTCACGGTGCTGAAAAGCGCCCGTGTGGGCGCTCGCACATGAAGCTTAGTGACGGATCGAGCCGGTTGCGCAGGGATCAACCCCATAGGCGGGAGCGCAGTCGCTCTTGTTCGCAGCCACGGTACCGGGCGCAAGGAAAGAGCCTGCCAGAATTACGAGTGCCGCACACGCAAAAAAAAGTGCGATGGACTTGCCCATGGGGGAATGCCTTTCGGAGGATGGGGAGTGAGTCACGGCCAATTTCAAACCTTAGAACCGGCGCGGGTTTACGAGCCGTATGGTGAAGATTCAATAGAAGAGTTTGTTGAACTGCAGGTTAACGCAACTCAATTTTCCGTTGCGTCTTTTTGGTCACAAGTCAGAATACGAAACAGGCAGGATTGCGCCCTGCCTGTCGCATCAGATCTCAAGCGACGTTAGATCGCGCCCAGTAAAGCTGCGTCAGTGGCTTTGCCAAACGAGGTGTGTCAAAGCCGTGGCCTGCACCGTGAGGAGCTATACTCAAGGGCCGTGAAGCACCTCGCCAACGGCAAGATGGCTGCCCGATCAGGCAGCCTTGCCGGTATTGGTGAACTGGCCCTGTACGCGGTACTGCACCAGATAGCTCGGCAGAATCGTATCCACCAGCGTCGGACGGATGCCGAAAGCTGCCAAGGTGCGGCCTTCCTGCTCGGCTTCCTTGGAAACCACATTATCCTTTTTCAGCAGTGTTACCTGATCGCTGGTCAGCGGCGGCGTGATGAGGGGGATCATCGAGGCAATGCTGCCGATCATGGACGCAACGCCGAAGGGCAGGGAAACCAGCGGGCGCTTGCGATAGGTCACGCGCAACACCGTCTCAAGACATTCCTTGAAGGTAAGGACCTCCGGGCCGCCCAATTCGTAAATCTGGCCCTTCTTGACCTTGCCATCCACCGACTGCGCCACGGCTTCCGCAACGTCTTCCACGTAAACCGGCTGGAACTTCGTCTTTCCGCCGCCGATCAGCGGCAGGAAGGGCATAGTGCGCGCCATATCCGCAAACTTGTTGAAGAAGTTGTCTTCCTTGCCGAAAATGATGGAGGGGCGCAGAATGATCGCGTCCTGGATGATGGACAGGATTGCGTCTTCGGCGCGGCCCTTGCTGCGGGCATAGGAAGAGGTCGATTTCGCATCAGCGCCGAGCGCAGAAATGTGCGTGAGGCTTGCACCAGCGGCCCGTGCTGCTTCGGCCACGGCCTTGGCGCCAAATTCCTGCACGGAGTCAAAGGAATTCTTGCCGCTTTCAAACAGAATGCCAACGCAGTTCACGACATGGTCGGAACCGGCAACGGCCTGATCGATCGACTTGCGGTAGCGCAGGTTGGCTTGAACGAGCTGGATTTGCCCGACATAGCCTGCCGGACGCAGGAAGCCGGCCAGATCGGGGCGACGGACAGCAACGCGAACACGATAGCCGCGCTTTGCCAGCGCCCGAACCACATGCCTGCCGACAAAGCCCGAGCCCCCGAACACGGTGACGAGCGGCGGAAGATTGGACATGGTCATGGAAGTGCTCCGAAAGCCAAGGAGTGATATGTTTTTCTTAGTCTCTAGCCCAAAGCGGAGGGCAGGTGAAGTCTTGGCGCGCACTCATCGCCTGCTCCACTGCATTTTCTCTGCCATGAACGGTCAAGTCAGGTTAAACGGTTAAGTAGGGTTAAATGCCCTCGACGACCAGCATTTCCGCATCGGCCACTTCCTGGCGGATCTTGGCTGCCACCTGATATTCGGGGGAATTGTAGCAATCCACCGCGTGTTGCAGGGATGGGAATTCGATCACCACATTGCGGGCGCGGGCGGTGCCTTCCAGGCGCGCATATTCACCACCCCGTGCCAGAAAGTTTGCACCATATTTTTCGAATGCCGGTTTCGCGGCTGCTACATAATCCTTGTAGCGCTCGGGGTCGCGAACATCCACGCGTGCGATCCAGTAACCCTTGGGCATGTCGTCCTCCAAATATCTGTCAGTGCTCATTCAGATGATGAGAACAGTCAAAGTGCAAGCGACATTTCGTTCAGGATTGCTTTTGCCGCAGCCACGGGGTCAGTCGCCTTGACGACAGGACGCCCAACCACCAGATGGCTGGAGCCGTTGCGGATGGCATCGCCGGGCGTCACGACACGCTTCTGGTCGCCTGCGTCAGAACCGGCGGGGCGAATGCCGGGTGTGACAAGTGCCATATTCGGGCCGATGATCTGGCGCACGGCAGCGGATTCCTCTGCAGAGCATACAATGCCCCCCATGCCTGCCGTCCGCGCCTGTTCCGCCCGCCGGATAACCAAGGAGCGTGGATCGGTATCGTAGCCCGCTTCCTTCAGGTCTGCATCATCCATGGAGGTCAGAACGGTCACGCCGAGGAGGCATAGATTGGAACCCCTGGCCGCATCAACGGCAGCGCGCATCGCCTTCGGGTAAGCGTGCAGCGTCAGCATATTGACGCCCATCTTCGCGACATTCTCGACCCCGTGGGCAACGGTGTTGTCGATATCGAGAAGTTTCATGTCGAGAAAGACGGATTTTCCGTCGCGCAGCAGATCACGCGCCAGTTCCAACCCGCCAATGAAGGCAAGCTGGTAGCCGATCTTGTAGAAGGAGACGGTATCGGAAAGCTTGGCGACCAGCGCCTCAGCCTCTGCGATGGTGGGAACATCCAGGCCCACGATCAGGCGTTCGCGTGCGGCTGCGCTCATACTATCTCTCCCTCGGCTGAATTTGATGGGCTTGCAACTCGCACGGAAGGCGCGATGCTGCAAGCCGCTTTTATTCGGCAGAGAGTTTGACAGGCGCCGGATTACGGGCGCGTGTAAGTCCAGAGCTGTGCTGGCGGCAGGTTGCGCACGACGAAATCGTAATGCCGGATGCGATAGCGGTCGGGCCGGGCAATGATCGGCGAGACCGGACCATAGGTGATCTGCATCACCGGGCGTCCATGAGGCATGCGATCCAGCAGGTCTTCCAGAAGCCAGATCCGCTTTTCCATGGGGAAACTCAGCATGGGAATGGCCGAGATGACGGCATCGAACTGGCGGCCCTTGAAGTCTCCGAGGATTTCGTCGAGCTCGAAAGCATCGCCGTTGATGAACCGAACGCCATCGAACGTTTTGATCAGGTGCTGATAAAAATCCGTCGAATATTCAATCGAGACGAGATCTTCCGGCTTGATGCCCCGCTCGAGGATGGCTTTGGTGATGATACCAGTGCCGGGGCCAAGTTCCAGAACGGGCAGGCCGGATTGCGGATTGATGACGCTGGCCATGCGGCGGGCTGTCACACTGGAGGTCGGCAGGATTGCGCCCACCTGTTTCGGGCCTTCCATCCATCCTTTGAAGAAACGAATTTCCTCATCGAACTTCCGGCCAAGCCGTTCTTTCAGACGCAATTCCATCGGTAACTCCTCCATAATATGGTCAGTTCATCGCGCCCTCATGGCGCAAAATCAAGAAAAAATGTCGCAAATATACGGCAGATAAAGAAAAGGACCGCCGAAGCGGTCCTAAGAATGTTACACGCGCATAGGCATCAGCACGTAAAGTGCGTCATCTCCCGCCGTGTCTCGAACCAGGGTCGGCGAGCCGGCATCTGCCAGCAGGAAGATGGCATCTTCGCCGGAAAGCTGGGCGGTTATATCCAGAAGGTATTTGGCGTTGAAGCCGATTTCCATCGGATCGCTCTCATAGCCAACGGCCACCTCTTCCGTGGCGCTGCCCGAATCCGGATTGTTGACGGTCAAAAGCAACTGGCCTTCGGAAAGCGCCAGCTTCACGGCGCGTCCGCGCTCGGATGAAATGGTCGAAACACGATCGACAGCCTTGGTGAAGCTCTGGCAATCGACCCGCATTTCCTTATCGTTTCCGGTCGGGATCACGCGCTGGTAGTCGGGGAAAGTGCCATCGATCAGCTTTGAAGTCATCACGATCCCGCCAATCGTCAGGCGGATTTTCGCGTCCGATACTTCAACCGTGACCATAGCTTCCGGGTCGTCCACCAGCTTTTGCAATTCGCCAACGGTCTTGCGGGGGATGATGATGCCGGGCATGCCTTCCGAACCGGAAGGCGCCTCGATATCGGCGCGGGCTAGACGGTGGCCGTCTGTTGCCACGGCGCGCAGCTTGAGCTGGCCCTCGGTTTCGATCGTGTGGAAGAATATGCCGTTCAGGTAGTAACGGGTTTCTTCCGTTGAGATCGCAAACTGCGTGCGGTCGATCAGCATCTTCAGATCGGTGGCCTTGATCTTGAAGCTGTGCGTAAAGCTTCCGGCGGTCAAATCCGGAAAGTCGGATTCCGGCAGGCATTGCAGCGAGAACTTCGAACGGCCGGATTGAACCGTCATCGTGCCGCCATCCGGGTTCACGGCCAGCAGAACCTCGGATCCATCCGGCAGCTTGCGAACGATTTCGTAAAGCAGATGTGCGGGAACAGTGGTCGCGCCAGCCTGTTCCACCATGGCTGGCAGTTCCTCGGTGATTTCCAGATCGAGGTCTGTCGCCTTCAGCGCCAGATCGTTGCCGGAAGCCCGTAGCAATACGTTGGAGAGGATCGGAATGGTGTTGCGCCGCTCCACGACACGATGAACATGGTTCAACGATTTCAGGAGGTTGGACCGCTCAAGAGTAATACGCATTGGACGCTACCGCTTTCGACCGTACCGGCTCCCGGGAAGGGGCCGCATGTTATTCTTGTCCGTCAAGCTGGTCGGACGGATGTGGATCGGCAAAATGGCAGAGTTTCCAAGTAAAAGGCAAGAGGGGCCTCCGATTCTTGAGGGGAGTTCAAGCGTGATCAGGACATGTTCACAGCTTTCCACATGGCAAGGCGCAGGGTAAGCATAGGTCTTGGGCTCATCCCTGGTGGCAAGCGTCACGCTTTCCTGCACCGGCAGTTGCCGCTTTGGGCCGATCTGAAAAACATTGCTTGAAGTCCGATTTGACCTGAAAATTTGAGAGGCTCTCCTCATGGCCGAAACATCGCTCATTCCTCGTAAGCTGCTCTTTGGCAACCCGCATGCTTTCGGGGCGCAGCTGTCACCCGATGGCCAATGGCTGAGCTGGATCGCGCCAGTCGATGGTGTCCTCAATATCTGGATTGCGCCAACCCATGATATGGGGGCTGCCCAGCCGCTGACACGCACGACCGGAAGGCCGATCTGGTGGCAGGAATGGACGGTGGACGGTCGCTTCATCATGTTCGTCAATGATGAAAACGGAGATGAAAACGACCATGTTTTCATCGTCGATCCGAAATCCGGTCATGTGCGGGATCTCACGCCGATCAAGGGCGTCAATGCTCAGGTTTTGCACTGGTCTCGAAAATTTCCCAACAGGCTCGTCATCGGCCTCAATGATCGCGATGCCCGCTGGCATGACCTCTACAGCGTCGATGTTGAAACGGGTGAGCGGGAACTGCTCTGGCTCAACACTCAGGAGTTTGCCACCATCGGCCTGGATTGGGATTTCCGCCCGCGTTATGGCCGATCCACCACAGATGATGGCAGAACGCGCTTCTGGCAGATTGAAAACGAAACCGTCCGGCACTGGATGGATGTCTCCCATCTCGACGGATGGCTGACATGGCCCATCCTCTTTCACGCTGACAACAGGCGTTTGCTGATGAAAACCTGTGTCGGTCGCGAGACTGCCGCTTTCACCTGGCTGGATACGGAAAGTGGTGAGGAAACGGTCATTGCCGAACATCCTCGTTTCGATGCTCACCGGGTGATGCTGCATCCCGCAACACATGATGTGGAAGCAGTCTCCATTGCAGCTACGCGCATGGAGTGGGTCGGCGTGACATCGGCGGTTGAAGAAGATCTTGCCCTTCTTCAAGCCAAATTGCCAGATTTCGAAATTAGTATCGGCAGTCGCTCCGATGATAATCGTCGCTGGATCGTAGAGGCGCATACGGCACAGCAGGCGGCGACCAGCTTTCTCTATGATCGCGATAGTGGGACCCTGACCGAACTCTTCCGTGCCCGTCCGGAACTTGATGCATATCGGCTGGCACCGATGCGGTCCATCGAAGCCAGATCACGTGATGGCCTGGATCTGTTTTCCTATCTGACACTACCGGCGTCTGTGCAGGGTGAACGTCCTGCAAAGCCGCTGCCGATGGTGTTGTTGGTGCATGGTGGCCCTTGGGGGCGGGATTTCTACGGCTACCGTGGTGATCATCAATGGCTGGCGGATCGCGGCTATGCGGTGCTGTCGGTAAATTACCGAGGGTCGACCGGCTTTGGGAAATCCTTTGTCGCCGCAAGCGAGAAACAGCATGCCGCCAGGATGCACGATGATCTGATCGACATGGTGAACTGGGCAATCCGCGAAGGCATTGCAGACCCGGCAAAGATTGCGATCCACGGCGGTTCCTATGGGGGCTATGCCTCCTTCGTTGGTGCCACCTTCACGCCTGATGTCTTTTGCTGCAGCGTACCCGTCGTCGGCATCAGCAACCTGCAGACCTTGCTGGAATCCATGCCGCCCTATTGGGCTGGTTTTGCCGAGTTCATGTATCGAAGCTATGGCGACCCGCGCACGGAAGAAGGACGCGCGCTTCTGGCCGAGCGTTCGCCGATCCACAAGGTCGATCAGATCGCCAAGCCGATGCTGATTTTCCATGGTGCCAATGATGTGCGCTGTAAGGTTGCCGAAAGCGATAGCATTGTTGCCGCCATGCAGGCCAAAGGCATTCCAGTTACCTATGTGGTCTATCCCGATGAGGGGCATGGCTTCCACAAACCCGGCAATCGCATTGCCTATATTGCCATGGCGGAAGCCTTCTTTGCCCGGCATCTTGGTGGAGGATTCGAGCCTTTCGGCGACGATCTCGATCAATCCAGCCACGAGATCCGGGCTGGCGGTGAGATTTTCGACCTTGCCGACACGGGTCGATGAGGGGTAGCTGCAAAGGCTTGCCGCCTTACCTTTGGGGAGGGGCGGAACCCGCTGCCGGAATATGGCTGCACAACAGAAGGCAAGGATGATCGTGACGGAAGAGCGTCGAGCTGAGGAAAAGACCTATCGCGTGGGCAATGTCGCCATTCCGGCGCGGCCTGTGGAGCCGGCGCTTTATCTTGTGGCGACACCTATCGGCAATCTGGGTGATATCACGCTGCGTGCGCTGGAAACACTGGCGGGCGTAGATGTGCTGGCCTGCGAGGATACGCGTGTGACACGCGTTCTCCTGGATCGTTTCGGCATTTCCGCACGTCCTTACGCCTACCACGAGCACAATGCCAATGAGGCAGGCCCGAAGCTTCTGGCCGCACTGGAGGCAGGAAAATCCGTCGCTCTCGTCTCCGATGCCGGTACGCCGCTGGTGTCGGATCCAGGCTATCGTCTCGGTCAGCTTGCCATCGAGGCGGGCTTCAAGGTGGTGCCCATTCCGGGGGCCTCTGCGCCACTGGCAGCGCTGGTGGGCTCTGGTCTGCCGTCCGATGCATTTCTCTTTGCAGGCTTTCTGCCGGTGAAGGAAAAGGGCAAGCGGGACAGGCTTGCCGAACTCGCCAAGATCCCGGCGACCCTCATTTTCTTCGAATCTCCGCACCGGATCGCGGATACGGTCGCCATTGCCGCCGATGTGCTGGGTCCAACGCGTGCTGCCTGTGTGTGCCGTGAGCTGACCAAAACGTTTGAGGAATTTCGGCGCGGTAGCCTGGGAGAGCTGGCGGCTTCTTATGAGAATGCCACGGTGAAGGGGGAAATCGTCTTCGTCGTTGGCCCGCCCGCCTATGATGATGTACCGGCTGCTGTGGATGTGGACATCATGCTGCGGGAACTTGCAGCCTCCATGCCTGCCACGAAGGCGGCAGCCGAAGCTGCAAGGCTGACCGGACTTTCCCGCAAGGACCTCTATCAGCGGCTGATCGAGCTGAAGGACAGCAATGAAGGCTAGGTTCCGCAACCGCAAACATGCGGAGCGGCGAGGGCGCTGGTCCGAATATTGGGCGGCACTTTTCCTGATGGCAAAGGGCTACCGCATCCTGAACCTGCGTTACAAGACCCGCAGCGGTGAGATCGACCTGGTTGCCCGCAAGGGAAGCCTCGTTATCTTCGTCGAGGTGAAGGCGCGGCAACACCTCCAAGGTGCGCTGGATGCCGTCAGCTTTCGCAGTCAGAACCGCATACGCGCAGCCAGTGACCACTGGATGTCGCGCCGCAAGGATGCTGCCACTCTCTCACAGCGATATGACATAATTGCTGTCCTGCCCTGGCGTTTTCCAAGACATTTTGTCGATGCTTTCTGAAAATTGCATGGCTGTGCATTTTAGGTCGGTTTGTTACAGTTCTGTCATATATGCGTAACCCACGTGTCACAGTAGGCCGCTAATCAGCCCTCATCCTAACCAACGGGAAAGAGGGATGATCCCCATGTTCAAAAAGCTCAGCCTCGCCGCAACGGCGCTTGCTCTGTCTGCAACAACCTCGCTCGCTGCAACCGAGATCACCTGGTGGCACGCCATGGGCGGTGAGCTCGGCAAGAAGGTCGATGAGATCGCCGCGAAGTTCAACGAGAGCCAGAGCGAATACAAGGTCGTGCCTGTTTACAAGGGCACCTATCCTGAAACGCTGACCGCCGCGATTGCTGCCTTCCGTGCCAATCAGCAGCCTGCCATCGTTCAGGTTTTCGAAGTTGGCACCGGCACGATGATGGCTGCCAAGGGCGCCGTCTATCCGGTCTACAAGCTGATGAAGGATGAAGGCGAGCCTTTCGACACCAAGTCCTTCCTGGCTCCGGTCGTCGGCTACTATTCCGATACGCAGGGCAACATCCTGTCCCTGCCCTTCAATTCTTCGACGCCGATCATGTATTACAACAAGGATGTCTTCAAGAAGGCTGGCCTTGATCCGGAAGTCGCCCCGAAGACCTGGAAGGAAGTCGAGGAATTCTCCAAGAAGATCGTTACCTCCGGCGCTGCAAAGTGTGGCTTTACCTCTGCCTGGATCACCTGGGTTCAGACGGAAAACTTCTCCGCTTTGCATGACCAGCCTTACGGCACGTTGGAAAACGGCTTTGGCGGTCTCAAGAGCGAGTTCACCTTCAATGGTCCGGTTCAGGTCAAGCATTGGGCTAACCTGAAGAAGTGGCAGGATGAGGGGCTCTTCAAGTATGGCGGTCCGGTTGGCGGCGATAATGCTGCAACCATGTTCTTCTCGCAGGAATGCGCCATCACCATGAACTCGTCGGGTGGCCGCGCTGCCGTCATCAACAATGCCAAGGATTTCAAGGTGGGCTTCGCGCCGCTGCCTTACTATGACGATGTCATCAAGGAGCCGAAGAACTCCATCATCGGCGGTGCAACGCTGTGGGTTCTGAACGGCAAGGACAAGGCGACCTACAAGGGCGTTGCCAAGTTCTTCACCTACCTTTCCAAGCCGGAAGTACAGGCAGACTGGCACCAGTACACAGGTTATCTGCCGATCACCAATGCTGCTTACGAGCTTGGCAAGAGCCAGGGCTACTACGAAAAGAACCCGGGTTCTGACGTTTCGATCAAGCAGATCATGCGTGGCACTCCAAGCGCCAACTCCAAGGGCCTTCGCTTCGGCAACTATACGCAGGAGCGTACCGTTATCGATGAAGAGTTCCAGGCGCTTCTGGCTGGCAAGAAGGACGCCAAGCAGGCTCTCGACAGCGCTGTCGAGCGTGGCAACAAGCTGCTGCGCGAATTCGAAAAGGCCAATGCAAACTGATTGCATCGCCTGATGCGGAAGGGGCCCGGCGTCTTGCCGGGTTCCTTTTTCGTGCATATGCCCCGAGGGATTGAAGGGGCCTGCCACCTATCCAGCCGAAAGCACGGCCAATGAATACCAAACGCACAACCTTCGACAGCCGCCTGTTGCCGTACCTTCTGGTCGCGCCGCAGCTTTTCATCACGCTGATCTTCTTCATCTGGCCAGCGGCCCAGGCCGTCAAATCCTCCTTTGAGCGTGAAGATCCCTTCGGTCTGGCAACGACTTTCGTTGGCCTCGCTCACTATGGCGAATTGCTTCAGGATCCGAACTATGTCGACGCGATCCTGCGGACGGCGGTTTTTGCTGTCTGCGTTACAGCGCTGTCCATGTTTCTGGGCCTAGCATTTGCAGCTGCGGTCGAACGGCTCACGCGCACGGCCAAGGTCTATACGACGCTTCTCGTCTGGCCCTATGCGGTGGCGCCCGTCGTTGCGGGTATTCTGTGGTGGTTTCTGTTCAATACGTCCACCGGCCTGATGCCCTTCTTCCTGGAGCGGCTTGGCATCCATTGGGATCATGACCTGAACGGTACCGATGCGATGATTCTGATCATCATTGCCGCTGCCTGGAAGCAGATTTCCTATAATTTCCTGTTCTTCCTGGCGGGGCTGCAATCGGTTCCACATGCCCTGATGGAAGCTGCGGCCATAGACGGTTCCGGCCCGGTGAAGCGCTTCTTCACCATTTCACTGCCGTTGCTTTCGCCTACCACCTTCTTCCTGTTCATCATCAATGTGAACTACGCCATGTTCGATACCTTCCCGATTGTGGATGCCACCACGGTCGGCGGTCCGGCGCAGGCCACGACCACCTTGGTCTACAAGGTTTACCAGGATGGCTATGTCGGCCTGAACCTTGGCTCTTCCTCGGCGCAATCGGTCATCCTGATGCTGATCGTGATGGTGCTGACTTTCGTGCAGTTCCGCTTTGTCGAACGCCGCGTCCAGTATTGAGGAGAAGACCATGGTTGAAAATCGCCCTTTCCTGAATGTCCTCACCCATGCCTTCCTGATCCTCGGCTTTCTGGTCGTGGCGCTGCCGGTCTATGTGGCGATCATCGCATCCACGCATGATGTTGCGACCTTGATGAACAGCCGCATTCCGCTGTTGCCGGGATCGCATCTCATCGAAAACTACAGTGCGCTGCTGACAAGCGCCTCTGCCGCCAATGGCCTGCCGAACTACAGCCATATGGCGCTGAATTCGCTGATCATGGCAATTGTGATCACTGTCGGCAAAATCATCATCTCGATCCTGTCGGCCTTTGCCATTGTCTATTTCCGTTTTCCCTTCCGGCAACTGGCCTTCTGGATCATCTTCGTCACGCTGATGCTGCCGGTCGAGGTGCGCATCATGCCGACCTACAAGATCGTTGCGGATCTCGGCCTGCTGAATTCCTGGGCGGGGCTGACAGTGCCGCTGATTGCGTCTGCGACGGCCACTTTCCTGTTCCGCCAGTTCTTCATGACGGTGCCGGATGAAATGCTGGAGGCCGCCCGCGTGGACGGGGCAGGGCCGATGAAGTTCTTTCGCGATATCCTGCTGCCCTTGTCACGCACCAATATCGGCGCGCTCTCCGTCATTCTCTTCATCTATGGCTGGGTTCAGTATCTCTGGCCGATCCTCGTGACCACGGATACCAGCTATTACACCCTGATGATGGGCATGAAGCGCATGGTCACCGTTCAGGACGGGGTGATCCAGTGGAACCTCGTGATGGCCGCCGCCGTGCTGGCCATGCTGCCCCCGATTCTCATCGTCATTTTCATGCAACGGCTGTTCATCCGCGGCCTTACCGAAACGGAGAAGTAACATGGCGAAGATTTCCATCGCCGGCGTCTCGAAAATCTATGCAGGCGGAGTGAAAGCCGTAAACACGGTTTCCATCGACATTGCAGACGGCGAATTCATCGTGCTGGTCGGCCCCTCCGGCTGCGGCAAATCCACCCTTCTGCGCATGGTGGCAGGGTTGGAAACCATTTCCGAAGGAGAGGTTTCCATCGGCGGTCGCGTTGTGAACCGCATGGAGCCCGCCGAGCGGGATATCGCCATGGTGTTCCAGAACTATGCGCTTTATCCGCATATGAGCGTTTACCAGAACCTTGCCTATGGCCTGAAGAACCGTGGCACGCCGAAGGCGGAGATCGATGCGCGCGTGGCGGAAGCCGCACGAATGCTGGAGATCACCCAGTATCTGGAGCGCAAGCCGCGCGCGCTTTCCGGCGGGCAGCGCCAGCGTGTGGCCATGGGCCGCGCCATTGTGCGCAAACCTGCGGCTTTCCTCTTCGATGAGCCTCTCTCAAACCTCGATGCGAAACTGCGCGTTTCCATGCGCGGCGAAATCAAGCGCCTCCAGCGGCGTCTCGGCACCACCTCGATCTATGTGACCCATGATCAGCTGGAAGCCATGACGTTGGCGGACCGGCTGGTGGTGCTGAACGGCGGGCAGATCGAACAGATCGGCTCGCCGCTGGATGTCTATCACGCTCCGGCCTCAACCTTCGTGGCGAGCTTCATCGGCTCGCCCGCCATGAATCTGGTTTCGGCCGAATTGCATGGAGACAAGCTGGCCATTGGTCCTGCGGTTCTGGATCTCAAGGGCTATGCCCCTGTCTCCGGCCCCGTGACCATTGGCATTCGGGCGGAAGATTTGCACATCACCCATGCCAGCTCGGAAGGGCTTCCCTTCCGTGTCGATTACATCGAGGAATTGGGATCGCAGCGGCTGGTGCACGGCTTCGTGGGAGACCAGATGCTGACAGCCGCCATACCAGCGGAAATGGTGCTGCCCGAAGAGCTGCATCTGTCTGTCGATCTGCACAAGCTGCATTTCTTTCATCCGATCACTGGCAAGCGCCTCGCAGAAACGCAGATGCAGCCGGATTCGCGGACTGAGATGCGCAATCACGCAGAAGCATGAGCTTTGCCTTTTAGACAAAGCAAACCAGCCGTTGCCATTGCCCGCCGGTCGTCCTACATCTGGCGGGCAATTTCTTGAGGGGCAGTCATGGCCAAAATCCGCAAAGTCGCGTTCCAGATGGACCACGTGTCCGGCATCAACATCACCGGCGATTCCACCTTCGCCATGGCGCTGGAAGCGCAGTCCCGCGGCTATGAGCTATTCCATTACACACCAGATCGGCTGACCATGCGGGACGGCAAGATTTTCGCCGCGGTAGAGCCGATGCAGCTTCGCGACGAGAAGGGCAATCACTTCACGCTTGGCGAACGCGAGCGGGTGGATCTCTCTGCCATGGATGTAATCCATCTGCGCCAGGACCCGCCCTTCGACATGGCCTATATCACCTCCACGCATCTCTTGGAGCGCCTGCATCCCAAGACGCTGGTGGTGAACGATCCGGCCTGGGTGCGTAACTCGCCGGAGAAGATCTTCGTCACGGAATTCGCGGATCTGATGCCGCCGACGCTGATTACGCGCGATGTGGGCGAGATTGCCCGCTTCCGCGATGAGCTGGGCGATATCATCCTGAAGCCGCTCTACGGCAATGGCGGCGCTGGCGTGTTCCATTCGGCCCGCGATGATCGCAACTTCTCCTCGCTGCTGGAGATGTTTGCCCAGATGTATCGCGAGCCGTTTATTGCGCAGGCCTATCTTCCGGCTGTGCGCAAGGGTGACAAGCGTATTCTTCTGGTGGATGGAAAACCTGTTGGCGCCATCAACCGGGTTCCGGCAGAGCATGACGCCCGCTCCAACATGCATGTGGGTGGCCGCGCAGAGGCGACCGAACTGACGACACGCGAAAAGGAAATCTGCGACCGTATCGGCCCGGCGCTTCGCGAGCGCGGTTTCCTCTTTGTCGGGATTGATGTGATCGGCGACTACATGACGGAGATCAACGTGACGTCACCGACCGGCATTCGCGAGGTGAAGAAGTTCGGCGGTGCCGATGCTGCAGCGCTGCTGTGGGATGCCATTGAAGCAAAACGATCTGCCACTCTTTGATGGGTTGGAAATTTAGCTTCAACTTTAACAGGAATTTTGTTCTGCAATTGTTCTTGTTTTCAGCGAGAGGTTGTGCTTGATTGCGGCCGTGTTGCGCGGCACCTGATTCCCGCGCCGGTGAGGCGGGAGAGCCATGGTCGCGCGTGTCAGTACGGTTGCATTTCAGGGTATCGAAGGCGTCCCTGTTGATGTGCAGGTCATGGTGGGGCCGGGCAAGCTCGCCATGCAGATCGTTGGCCTGCCGGACAAGGCTGTGGCCGAAAGCCGCGAGCGCGTGCAGGCCGCCCTGCATGCCTCTGGTCTTGCCTTGCCGCCCAAGCGCATCACTGTCAATCTCGCCCCCGCCGATCTGCCGAAAGAAGGCTCGCATTTCGATCTGCCGATTGCCCTTGGACTGATGGCTGCCATTGGCGCCATTCCGGCGGATGCTCTGTCTCGCTTCGTGGTGATTGGCGAGCTTAATCTGGATGGCACGCTGGCGCCGGTGGCCGGCGCATTGCCTGCGGCGATCGGTGCCAATGCGCTGGATAAGGGCCTTATATGCCCGGCAGATAGCGGGGCGGAGGCGGCTTGGGCTGGATCGGAAATCGAAATTCTCGCACCGCGCAGTCTGATCGCGCTTGCCAATCATTTTCGCGGTACGCAGCTTCTGTCGCGGCCCGCGCCTGCCATTCGCGCCAACCCGACCGATCTTCCAGACCTCGCCGATATCAAGGGGCAGGAGAGTGCGAAGCGTGCATTGGAAGTGGCAGCGGCAGGCGGGCATAACCTGCTCATGGTGGGGCCTCCCGGCTCGGGAAAGTCCATGCTGGCAGCGCGGCTTCCCTCCATTCTTCCGCCCTTATCGGCACCGGAATTGCTGGAAGTCTCGATGATTCATTCCATCGCGGGCCAGCTTTCCGGTGGCAAACTTTCCGACCGCAGACCATTTCGCACGCCGCATCACTCCGCCACCATGGCAGCCCTCGTTGGCGGCGGTATGCGGGCAAAGCCGGGCGAGGCTTCGCTGGCGCATCACGGCATTCTCTTTCTCGATGAGTTTCCGGAATTTTCGCCGCAGGTTCTGGACGCATTGCGCCAGCCCCTTGAAACTGGAGAATGTGTGATTGCCCGCGCCAATCACCGGGTCTCTTATCCCGCCAATATCCAGCTCGTTGCCGCCATGAACCCGTGTCGCTGCGGCATGGCGGGCGAACCGGGTCACACTTGTGCCAAGGGGCCCCGTTGCATGACGGATTATCAGGCCCGTATCTCCGGCCCGCTTCTGGACCGTATCGACATCCGCATCGATGTTCCGGCTGTGTCGGCGGCAGATCTCATTCGCCCAAGACCGGCGGAAAGCAGCGCGGACGTAGCGGCACGAGTAGGCCGTGCAAGAGACCGGCAGCGCGCCCGCTTTCAGGCGGCGGGCCTGCCCTATATCAGCACCAATGCCCGCTGCTCGACCTCGCTCATCGAGCGCTTCGCGGAGCCCGATGCTTCCGGTCTGCAATTGCTACGCGATGCCGCCGAGAAGCTGAAGTTCTCCGCCCGCGGCTACCATCGTGTTCTGAAGGTGGCCCGCACCCTCGCCGATTTGAGTGATGAAGATAAGGTCGGCCGCATTCATCTGGCCGAAGCCATTTCCTACCGTATCGCGGGTGAGCGGCTGACAGCGGCGGCTTGAATCTTGGCCTTTCAGAATGTTGAATTTCCGGAATAAGGCGCATTCATGCCACGCCGACACATTACCCATCAGGATCATGAATGGCATGCTGCCTTTTATCGGTTGATGGAGGATGTGTTTGGTCTCTCCGGCTTTCGCGGTTGGGGCGCGCTCGGTGGATGGTCAGAAGATTACATCGTGCATGGCTGGGAGGAGAGTGGACGTTTGGTCGCCAGCCTCGGCGAAACAAGAATGACCCTTTTCGGACCTGACGGTGCTGCTTTTACTGCCGTCCAGTTCGGCGCGGTGGCCACTACCAAGGAGGCTCGTGGCAGAGGTTTGGCGCGGCTTCTGATCGAGGACGCCTTGGACGTGGCCGACAGATCAAAACGACCTGTGCTTTTGTTTGCCAATCCTTCCGTACTCGATTTCTATCCGAAATTCGGCTTCAGGCGATTGCCTTGTCATCGTTTGTGGCTTGATCAGCGCAATGAAAGCGTGAGCCGGACCTTGCCGGGCAGAATTCTTGATCCACACTCAGCGGATGATCGGGATTCCGTGAGGAAATGGATTGCTAATTCCTCCGCAGGCGGCGGGCCGCTATCGGCAAAGCGTGCCATGGGAACTATCCTTTGGCATTGGCTCAACTCCAATCTCACCGCTGTTCATTTGGAAGAGCGCGAGAGCCTTGTCTTCCTGGAGCTGACGGATGACACTCTTTTCATCGCAGATTGTCTTACCGTCGAAGAATGCGAAAATGGTGTGTTGGACGCCTTAGCCGGCCTTCGCCCAGCCGTGGAGCTTGGATTCGTACCCAAATGTAAAGCACTGCTGGAGCGCGTTGCGCAGGTATTGGACGATGACAGCTTTATGTTCTGGCGAGGCCCCACGCTGCCGGAGGGGCTGATGCGATTTCCCGCGATAATGATGACCTGAAGGAGGCCGGTTAGAACCGGCCCCGCACAGCTTAAAATCAGCCACCCAGACCTTCAAACAGCACTGTCGAGAGATAGCGCTCTGCGAAGGAGGGAATAATGACAACGAGGTTCTTGCCCTCGTTTTCCGGCCGCGAGCCGACCCTGACCGCCGCTGTCAGCGCTGCACCTGACGAAATACCCACCGGCACGCCTTCCAGCCGTGCGACGAGACGCGCCATATCAACCGCCTCCTGGCTGGCGACGGTGACGACTTCGTCATAGATGGAGGTATCGAGGATCTTCGGCGCGAAGCCTGCCCCAATGCCCTGGATCTTGTGCGGTCCCGGTTCTCCGCCGGACAGAACGGGAGATTCAGCTGGCTCGACGGCAAAGACCTTCAGGCCCGGCTTGCGGCTCTTCAGGACTTGCCCGGTTCCGGTAATCGTACCGCCTGTTCCGATGCCTGCAACGAAGAGATCGACCTGACCATTGGTGTCGTTCCAGATTTCCTCTGCGGTGGTTTGGCGGTGAATCTCCGGATTGGCCGGGTTTTCAAACTGCTGCGGAATGATTGCGTCCGGTAGACTTGCCGCCAGCTCTTCCGCCTTGGCAATGGCGCCTTTCATTCCCTTTGGTCCTTCCGTCAGAACCAGTTCTGCGCCGAGAAGCCCCAACATCTTTCGACGCTCGATGGACATGGTTTCCGGCATGGTGAGAATGAGACGATAGCCCTTGGCGGCGGCGGCAAAGGCAAGCGCGATGCCGGTATTGCCAGAGGTCGGCTCAACCAGCACCGTCTTGCCAGGCGTAATGGTACCCGCCGCTTCCAGTGCCTCGATCATCGCCACGCCAATGCGATCTTTCACGGAGGCAATGGGATTGAAGAATTCAAGCTTGGCCAGAAGATTGGCTTTGACGCCCTTTTCCTGTGCCAGCTTATCCAGACGGACGAGCGGCGTATTACCGATCGTTTCGGTGATCGAGGAGTAGATCCTCCCGCGACCTGGCTTTTCTTCTGACATGGTCTTCTCCCACTTCTGTCTGATGGAAACTTGCAAGCGCGCCAGCAGGCGGTTGTTACTCAGCGTACTGCGATATAGGCAGCCGTTCCAGCCAGTACCGTTGCCGCGCCACGGTTCAGCGCCTGCAGGGCCTTGGGTTTCGCCAGCATCATGCGTGCCTTCGATGCGAGCAGGATATAGGGCAGCAACACCGCCAGAAGTACGACAAAGGTGATGGCGACGAGTGTGACGTAGCCGCGCAGATCAATGGCGTCCAGGGGGATGAGCGTAGGAACCAGGGCTACGTAGAACAGCATGGTCTTTGGATTGCCGAGGGTAACGAGCAGGCCCGAGAGAAACGCCATCCAGCCATTCGCGCCGGTCTGTGCCTGAATGTTCTGCTTTAGAAGACCCGCGGTCCAGAGCTTCCAGGCAATGTAGCAGAGATAGAGCACGCCCAGATATTTGATGATCAGGAAGGGTGTCGTGAAGTTTTGCGCGACGATGGCCAACCCGAGCACAACGGCTGTCAGATAGATCAGGTCACCGAGAATGAGGCCGAGCCCCATATAGAAGGTAGGCCGGAAGCCGGAGCCGAGCGCCCGCGCCACAATGGCAGTCATTCCGGGGCCGGGAATGGCCGCGGCGATGAAAAGCGCGGCAGCATAGGCGAGAAGGGCGGTCAGTGTCATGGGAAAGTCCGGATCTTGTGTTGGTTCCGCGCGCAGGCAGCGGGCATGGCCCGACAGAGCTTATACACCCGTTGAACCGAATCCGCCCGCTCCACGTGCCGTCTGGCTGAAATTTTCTGCTTCTTCGACGCGGGCCTGAACCACGGGCGCAAAAACCAGCTGGGCAATGCGCATGCCGCGTTCGATGTGGAAGTCCTCGTCACCGAGGTTGACGAGCAGAACCTTCACCTCGCCGCGATAATCGCTATCTATGGTGCCGGGCGTGTTCAGGCAGGTTACGCCATTCTTGAAGGCAAGACCGGAGCGCGGGCGCACCTGGATTTCGAAGCCCTGCGGAATTTCGAAAATGAAGCCGGTCGGCACCAGCATGCGCTTGCCGGGTGCCAGCGTCAAAGGCTCGGTCACGGCGGCGCGCACATCCATGCCTGCGGCTCCCGGCGTTTCATAGGCGGGCAAATCCAGCCCTTCGGCATGCGGCAGCCGAATGAGTTTCAGGGCAGGACCGATAATGTCGCGCATGGTGCTCTCCGTGATCTTTACCCGGTCAATTGCATATTTGCCTCGAAATCGCTAGATACGCGGCAACTCAAAGGATTTACTCGACATGGCTGAAAGCATTGCCGAGGCGGTATCCCGCCGCCGCACCTTCGCGATTATTGCGCACCCGGACGCCGGTAAGACGACGCTCACCGAAAAGCTGCTTCTGTTCGGGGGAGCCATTCAGCTTGCCGGGGAAGTGAAGGCCAAGAAGGACCGCATCCAGACCCGCTCAGACTGGATGAAGATCGAGCGTGAGCGCGGCATCTCCGTCGTCACCTCCGTCATGACCTTCGAATATGAAGGCAATGTCTTCAACATTCTCGACACGCCCGGTCACGAAGACTTCGCCGACGATACCTACCGCACGCTCACCGCAGTCGATGCCGCCGTCATGGTCATCGATGCCGCGAAAGGTATTGAGCCACGCACGCTGAAGCTGTTCGAAGTATGCCGCATGCGCGACATCCCGATCATCACCTTCGTCAACAAGATGGACCGCGAAAGCCGCGATACCTTCGAAATTCTCGACGAAGTCGAGGAAAAGCTGGCGCTGGACACCGCGCCGGTCACCTGGCCGGTCGGCCGCTCAAAGTCATTCTGCGGCTCCTATAACCTCGCCAACAGCACCTTCCGTGGCAGCGACACACAGGTTGAGCCGACAAAGGTAAACGGTCCGCAGAGCGTGGCCGATCACCTGCCGGAAAACGAGCGTCAGGCCTTCATCGACGAGCTGGAACTGGCCATTGAAGCCTGCCGCCCGTTCGACAAGCAGGCCTTTCTCGAAGGCCATATGACGCCGGTTTTCTTCGGTTCGGCGCTGCGTAATTTCGGCGTTCGCGATCTGATCAACGCGCTCGGCGACTTTGCGCCACCGCCGCGTGATCAGGTGGCCGATATTCGCACCGTCCATGCATCTGAAGAGAAGATGACGGCATTTGTCTTCAAGATTCAGGCCAATATGGATCCGAACCACCGCGACCGTATCGCCTTCGCACGCATCTGCTCCGGCAAGCTGGAGCGCGGCATGAAGGCGCGTCTGGCCAGAACGGGCAAGCAGATGGGTTTGACGGCGCCGCAGTTCTTCTTCGCCTCCCAGCGCCAGCTGGCAGATACCGCTTACGCCGGTGACGTGGTCGGCATCCCCAACCACGGGACACTGCGTATTGGCGATACCTTGACCGAAGGCGAGGCGCTGGTGTTTCAGGGTGTGCCCAACTTCTCGCCGGAAATCCTCCGCCGCGTGCGTCTGGAGGATGCCATGAAGGCGAAGAAGCTGAAGGAAGCCCTGCAGCAGATGGCGGAAGAGGGCGTCGTGCAGCTTTTCTCGCCGGAGGATGGCTCCCCCGCGATCGTTGGTGTTGTCGGCGCGCTGCAGCTTGACGTGTTGAAGGAGCGCCTGTCGGCGGAATACAGCCTGCCCGTCTCCTTCGAAATGTCGCGCTTCTCCGTCTGCCGCTGGGTATCTTCCGATGACAAGGCGGAGCTGGAGAAGTTCATCACCGTCAAGCGCGGCGATATCGCACGCGATCTCGATGGCGATCCGGTCTTCCTCGCGCAGGATTCGTTCTCGCTGCGCTATGAGGCCGAGCGTTATCCGGCCATCAAGATGGTCGCCATCAAGGAATACCACGTCGCCAAGGCGGCGTGATGTGCCTCATGTCCTGCGCGGGGATCACTCCCCGCGCGGATAACGCTGGTTCTCTTCCAGCACGTTGAGATCCATGTGGTTGCGCATGTAGCGCTCCGAGGCTTTCTGCAGGGGCTGATAGTCCCAGGGGAAATAGGCACCATTGCGAAGGGCCGGATACACCACCCAGCGTCGCGCCTGACTTTCACGCACCGCCTCATCGAAACGCTGCAAGTTCCATCGCTCCTGCATCATCGCCGTCATCCGCAGCAATTGCTCGGCGTGGTCCGCAGAACCGGCAAGGTTTCGCGTCTCGTGCGGATCGCTTTGCAGATCGAAAAGCAGCGGCGGATCGGCTTCACACAAAGTCAGCTTGAAACGGCCATCACGCAGCCCAATCAAGGGTGCGATAGATCCTTCGGCGGCATATTCCATGGGAACCGGGCCGCGAGAACCAGTGCCTTGCGCCAGTGGGGTAAGATCCTCTCCGTCAGTCCATCGCGCGAGGCGTGAAAGGTCCAGCCCTGCCAGTGCGCCGAGCGTGGGCGTCACATCCAGTGTGGAAACCGGCTGCTCCACGCAAACGGGTTCCCATCCCGGGCTTGCGATCATCAAGGGCACGCGCGCGGAGCCCTCGAAGAAGCACATCTTGAACCAGAGGCCCTTTTCGCCCAGCATATCGCCATGATCGGAGACGAAGAGGATGATGGTGTTCTCCGCCATCCGGCCACGTTCCAGAACATCGAGAATCTCGCCAACCTTCTCGTCAACATAGGAAATATTGGCGAAATAGCCGCGCCTTGCGCGCCGTACCTGTTCTGGCGTGATGTCAAAGGCGCGAAAATCGCAGGCCTCCAGAAGCCGTTGGGAGTGCGGGTCCATATCCTCGAAGGCCGGAACCTTTCCAGGCGGATCGAGCTGTTCGCAATTCTCGTAAAGATCCCAGAATTTTCGCCGTGCCACGTAAGGATCGTGCGGATGGGTAAAGCTGACGGTCAGGCACCAGGGTCGTTCATCCTGCCGGCGCGAAAGATCGTAGAGCTTGCGGGTGGCGTGATAGGCCACCTCATCGTCATATTCCATCTGGTTGGTGATTTCGGCCACACCCGCGCCGGTCACCGAGCCAAGATTATGATACCACCAGTCAATGCGTTCGCCGGGTTTCGTATAGTCTGGCGTCCAGCCGAAATCGGCCGGGTAAATGTCGGTCGTCAGCCTTTCCTCAAAGCCGTGCAGCTGGTCGGGTCCGACGAAATGCATCTTGCCGGAAAGGGCGGTGTGATAGCCGGCAGCGCGCAGGTGGTGAGCGAAGGTCGGTATGTCGGAGGCGAATTCCGCCGC
The DNA here is from genome assembly GCF_042680945.1 of Affinirhizobium helianthi. Lineage (NCBI taxonomy): Bacteria > Pseudomonadati > Pseudomonadota > Alphaproteobacteria > Hyphomicrobiales > Rhizobiaceae > Affinirhizobium > Affinirhizobium helianthi. The sequence goes on from NZ_JBHUEQ010000004.1 coordinate 235,085, forward strand.
ATTATCGTAAACTCTGGTCCGGCTTGGCAATTGCCCGGACATGAAGCTCGCACGCGCCGGAGCGCAAAGCGGGCTGGCGGTATAGGCGTTGGCAAAGCGCACGGAGCGCTCGGCCAGTTTCTTCAGGTTCGGGGCGTGTAGAAAATCTGCCGGACCATCCGGAAACAGGGTTCCGTTGAGCTGGTCCACCATCAGGATCAGGATATTTGGCTGCTGCATGGGAGCTCAGAATCCAAGAGCGCTTTGAACGGCTGGCAGTGCTGGCTTGCCATCCAGCGTGGTGGCGCCGGAAAGCCAGGGTTCTATGGTTTTCGGATTGGCCTTCAGCCAGGCCTTGGCAGCCGCTTTCGGGTCCTGACCGTCGAGGATTGAGCCCATCAGCTCGTTCTCCATATCGATGTTGAAGCGCATGTTCCTGAAAACTGTCGCTGCATTGGGGCACTTTTCAGACCAGCCGGTCCGCGCCAGCGTATAGACCTCCGCGCCGCCGTAATTGGCGCCAAAATAGGCGTCTCCACCGGAAAGATAGGTGATCTTGAACTGCGTGTTCATGGGGTGCGGTGCCCAGGCGAGGAAGACGATGTTTTCCTTCTGGCTCTCGGCGCGCTTCACCTGTGCCAGCATGGCCTGCTCGCCCGATTCGACCAGATCCCAACCTTTCAGATTGAAATCGTTCGCTTCGATCATCTTCTGAATATTGGCGTTGGCCGGGGCACCCGGCTCAATGCCGTAGATTTTCCTGCCAAAACTGTCCGCCTGCTTTTGCAGATCGGCGAAATCCTTCACGCCCTTGTCTGCCACATAGGAAGGCACTGCGAGCGTGAATTTCGCGCCCTCCAGGTTCTTGGTCAGTACCTCGGCGGCCTTGGCAGCATTCAGATCGTCGACGAAGGATTTCTGTGCAGGCATCCAGTTGCCGAGGAAAACGTCGATCTCGCCATTCTTCATGGATTGGTAGCCGATGGGAACGGAAAGCGTTTTTACATCCGGCTGATAGCCCAAAGCATCCAGAACGACAGAGGCGGTCGCATTGGTGGCGGTGATATCGGTCCAGCCGGGATCGGAAAGGCGTATCGTCTTGCAGGCCGCATCATCGGCAGCGGCTGCACCGGATGCCAGAGCCGCGACAAAGGCAGCACCGCAAAGGAGCTGCCGGATCGGCGTTGCAATTTTCATGGTTGTTCCCCTGTTTTGAGCGGTCCCGGCTGTCTCTGCCTCAAGCCGCGCTTTTTTTTCTGGTCGGTGGTCAGGTCTTCAAGAAATGCATCGCACCAATGCTGCACGTCCTTCACCAGAAGGTGGTCCATCATGCCGCGCCAGCGTTGGATCCTCTCCTCCTGTCCCATGGTCAGGGCCCGCGCAATTGCATTTCCAGTACCCTCAATATCGTATGGATTGACCAGCAAAGCCCCCTTCAGCTCACGCGCTGCACCGGCAAAGCGTGAGAGCACAAGGACGCCCGGATCTTCGGGATCTTGCGCTGCGACGAACTCCTTGGCAACGAGATTCATGCCATCGCGCAACGGCGTGACGAGACCCACCTTGGCAAGCCGGTAAAGGCCCGCCAGTACCGGGCGGCCGATGGAGCGGTTGATATAGCGGATCGGCACCCAATCAACCGTGCCAAGTACGCCGTTCACCCGGCCAGCCTGCTCTGCCACAGTGCGTTGCATGGCCTCGTATTCCGGCACTTCGGAGCGCGATTTGGGGGTGATCTGCAGATAGGTGACCTTGCCGTGATGGGCAGGATTGCGGGAAACGAAGCTTTCATAGGCATCGATGCGCTGGGTGATGCCCTTGGAATAATCAAGGCGATCGACGCCAATGATGAGGTCGCGATCTTCCATGCTTTGGCGTGCCTTGCGCACCAGGACGGATGAGGCTGCCTTCTTGGCAAATTCGGCAAAAGCGGCCGTTTCAATGCCGATGGAATAAAAGCCACCCTTGAAGGTGCGCCCGTGCGAACTGAAGAGGCCATCGCCAATCGCGTTGCCATAGCCTTCCCGTACCAGACAGCCGCGAAAATTCTCCAGGTCGTGATCCGTCTGGAAACCGACCAGATCGTAATGTGTGAGGCCGCGCATGATCTCCTCATGCACTGGCATGGCGAAAAGAACATCCGCCGGCGGCCAGGGAATATGCAGGAAAAAGCCGATCTTGTTGGTAAAGCCCATCTGGCGCAATTCCGCAGCCAGCGGAATGAGATGGTAGTCATGGATCCAGAGAATGTCGTCCTTCTGGATCAGCGGCGCGACACGATGGGCAAAGAAGCGGTTAACCCGGAAATAGCCTGCCATCTCCTTGCGTCCGTATTCGGCAAGATCCAGCCGGTAGTGGCAGATGGGCCAGAGAACCCGGTTGGCAAAACCATGATAATACTCCTCCACATCGGTCTTGGTCAGATCGGTGAGGGCATAGGTAATGTTGCCGCGTTCGGTCAGCGCCAGTGGCGCAGGGTCACGCGTGCCACTCGACTTGCCGGACCAGCCCATCCAGACGCCGCCGCGCTCTTCCAGCGCAGCCTGCAACGCCACGGCAAGACCGCCAGCGGGCGCAGTGCCGTTCTTCTCCGGCATCGGTACGCGGTTGGAAATCACTACGAGACGGCTCAAGACGACTTCTCCTTCTTCGAGGCTATGTTGGGACGGAAAACATTAGGAGGGCTGCGCGAGCTGCGCCAGAATTTGCCGCAGGTGAACGGCTGATGAGATGATGGCCTGGGCCTCGGTCTGATCGGCTTCGCCCACGCGAATGGACATGCCACCCAGATCGTTTGCTACCTTGAACATGGCTTCGTCTGTCAGGTCGTCGCCGATGGTAATTGGCTTTCGGCCAGCAAAGGGCGCTTCCTCCAGAAAGGCGCGAACCGCCGCACCCTTGCTGGCACGCGACGGTCGGATTTCGATGACCATCTTACCGCGTTGCAGGGTATAGCCCGGTCCTGCTGCCTCCAGCGCGGAGGCCATGACTGCCTCGAGAGATTGCTCCCATTGCGGTGCCTGACGGAAATGGGCTGCCACGGCTGCGCCCTTGTCTTCGATAATGACGCCTTCCCAGTCCACCGTCACACGCGTAAGCGAGCGTTTCAGTGTCTGGAAGGCGTCATCCTCCTCCACGAGGTCGAGGGTGCCATCTGTCCGGCGGCGCTCAGCGCCATGCAGACCGGCAATGGGCAGGGAAAGCGGAGCAAAGAGCTGATCGGCAAAGGGCAGGTTGCGCCCCGTGACCAGGGCCAATGCGCCACCCAGTCTTTGCGAAAGGCGATCCAGATTCTCCACCAGACCGGGAGGTGTACTGACGCCATCCGGTGTCTCGGCCAAATCGATCAACGTGCCGTCAATATCGAGGAAAAGAGCCCAGTTGTCGGGCTCGGCGAGCAAAATTCCGAGCGGTCCGTCCGCCGCTTGGGCCAGATCGGCTTCGGCTTCACGCGATGTGTCGGTCGTTAACATGGTTTGGGATGTAGACCGGCAACAAGATAAGGCAAGGTTGAGACATGCGAATCTCTGCCCGGAGCTGCCGCAGGATCATGAATTCGACATCATCCGTCGCAATCTGCTCCTGGGTCTGGATCCGCTAATGTGTCGTTAACCGATTAAGCACAGACTTTAATTCAGCCTCCGGGCTGTCGCGTCGTAGACTGGGAAGATCGATCATGTGCCGCTGGGCCGCCTATCGCGGTAATCCACTTTATCTGGAGGAACTTGTTTCCTCTCCCGCCCATTCGCTCATCGAACAAAGCCACTGCGCCAGCCGTGCAAAAACCGCCACAAACGGCGATGGTTTCGGTATTGCCTGGTATGGGGATCACGCGGAGCCGGGTCGTTACCGCGATATTCTGCCGGCCTGGTCCGATTGCAACCTTCGAAGCCTGGCGCGGCAGATCCGCTCACCGCTGTTCCTGGCGCATGTGCGTGCCGCCACCAATGGTGGAACGCGGCGAGACAACTGCCATCCCTTCGTGTTTGGCCCCTGGTCCTTCATGCACAATGGCCAGATTGCCGGGTTCGACAAAATCCGGCGCAAGATGGAAGCCCAGCTTTCGGACGAGCTGTTCAACGCTCGCACGGGCACGACGGATTCTGAATTGCTCTTTCTGCTGGCTTTGCAGATGGGCATGGCGGAAGATCCCGTCGGTGCGGTCGGGCGCGCCATTGCCGAGGTCGAGCGCCTGTCTGCCGAGGCCAGCGATACCACGCTGGTTCGCTTTACCGCCGCGTTTTCGGATGGCCGCTCGCTTTTCGCCATTCGCTATGCGACCGACCACAAGCCGCCAACACTCTACGCCGCGCCCATGGGTGGGGAAGGCGGCTACTGTCTGGTCTCCGAGCCGTTGAACGACGACGTGGATGCCTGGACCGAGATCCCCGACGGCAGCGCCGTCATGGTGTCAGACGATGGCTTGGCCACCTCTGTCTTCCGGCCAGCGGGCTTGGCTGTTGCTGCCTGAAGAAGACCGTTTTGCTATCCTGATGAGGCGAGCTTCTCCGCAATGAGACAGGCGAGCCGTTCGGCCACTTCTTCTTTCGTCATATCCGGCCATTCAGCTATGCCGTCGGCAGAAATCAGCTTCACGCGATTTCGGTCCCCGCCCATAATGCCGGTTGCAGGGGACACATCATTGGCGACAATGATATCAGCCCCCTTGGCTTCCAGCTTGCGGCGACCATTGGCCTCTACATTCTGCGTTTCGGCTGCAAAGCCCACGACGAAACGGGGACGCTCGGCATGATGGCCCACGGTCTTCAGAATGTCCGGGTTTTCCGTCAGTTGAAGTGGAGCAGGGGCCTCGCCCGGTTGCTTCTTGATTTTCTGGTCAGCCGCACCCGCAACCCGCCAATCGGCAACGGCTGCCACCATGACGGCGGCATCACAAGGCAATTGGGAAAGCACAGCCGCCTTCATCTCCTCTGCTGTTTCCACATGAACGGTCGAGACGCCTTTAGGGTCCGGAATGGTGACCGGACCGGAAACCAGCGTGACCTCTGCGCCAAGCTTCGCCAAGGCGCTGGCAATCGCATGGCCCTGCTTGCCGGAGGAGCGATTGGCGATGTAACGAACGGGATCGATTGGCTCGTGCGTCGGGCCTGAGGTTACGACGATCCGTTTGCCTGCCAAGGGCTGCCCCTGAGGCGCAAGCAATTGGATGGCGGCAGCGAAGATCTCCAGCGGCTCTGCCATGCGTCCGGTCCCGGCCTCTCCGCTTTCCGCCATTTCACCCTGCATTGGGCCGATGAAATGGATGCCGTCCTGACGCAACGTTTCCGTATTGCGGCGGGTTGGCGCTGCCTCCCACATTTTGGGGTTCATGGCCGGTGCGACAAGGACGGGTTTATCCGTTGCCAGAAGAACGGCGCTCGGAAGGTCGTTGGCCAGACCATGCGCCATCTTTGCCATCAGATCTGCCGTGGCAGGCGCTACAAGCACCAGATCGCATTCCCGCGCCAGCCGGATATGGCCGACATCCTGCTCATCCTCGCGGGAGAAGAGATCGGTGTAGACATGGCTCGCAGAAAGCGCACCAACGGCCAGCGGCGTTATGAACTCCTGAGCAGCCTGGCTGAGGATGGGTCGCACCGATGCACCCCGCTCCCGCAAGCGGCGAATGAGATCGAGGCTCTTATAAGCGGCAATACCACCGGAAATGATCAGCAGAATGTGTTTGCCCGCAAGCTCCATCGTCGTGATACCCTATCGAGTTTGTCAGGGAAAAGTGGAAACCGGTTTTCCCCAAAAAGACAAACGAAAACAAATAAGCATGGCGTCACGTCTGGTCTAAGCCGTTTTGCGACTTTAGGAAAGATCAGGGAGAACGCTTCTTGGCCACAGGCGTCGGAGGAGGCGTCACCAGCCTGAACTCCTTCATTTCCTGTCCAGACAGATAGTAGAGCCTGTCCGGCGGTGTCTCCAGTGCGTGAAACCATAGGCTTGCCGCTATTCCCATCGCATCCAGATGGCGGGCAAGGCGGGCGGTGGTGCTTTGCGCGCTTGACATGGCCTGTTCGGGAGAGGGACGTTCCTTGCTGCCGTTGAAGATCTGGTGAACACCGATCACGGCATCCTTCTCCGCTTCCCGCACGGTGCCGCCTGCCATCACAATCGGGCAGGAGGAGGCGCAAAGCGCTCGCTTTTCCACCCGGGTGGTGAGCTTGCGTTCGCGGATGAGGCTGGACATGGCGAGGGCATCATCCACCGAACCGCCGGGGGAGTTCAGCGAAACAACCTTGATATACTCGCCGCGTGTCTCGATCTCCTGCCGAAAGCGTTCCGCAGCACCCGGATCGATGGAGCCCTCTGCCCTAAGCAAGCCTCCGGGCTGAAGATCGAAGCGAATGGCCTGACGAAGAACCTGTGGGTCGCTGGCAGGTTCAACGGGCGGCGCGTGCGGTTTGCCATCGGTGAGGGCAGGCGGAAGAACCGGCTGGCCGACCTTTTGCGGGTCAAAGGCTGGTGGCGCAAACTCCTGTGTCGCTTTTGAAATCTCGCGAACATCGACGACGAGAAACAAGGCTGCCGTGGCGAGGAGCGCATAGAAGGCACCCCGCATGACGATCGCATCATCGGCCCGTGCAAAAGCCTGCCAGAGCCTCTGCCCTGCTTCCTGTGGCCTCATGCACCAGGTCCCTTGCGCGGCAGCTTGTTGAGGTCGAGACTGGTGATCTTGCCCTCCTCCTCCGTCTCGGTGTCCGGGGAAGCACGTCCACTGGACTCTGCCGTGCGAAGGGCCTCTTCGATATCGATACCGCGTGCGCTCAAGGCACGCTGTACCTCCAGCGCCTCCAGAAGCTCGGCGGCGGTAATGCGCTCGGCAAAGGGCATCCGGGCCTCCTGCCTGCGGATCGCGCCATGAACCGTTGCGAGAATAAAGACGAGTACGGCAGGCAAAAGATCGATGGAGATTGCCCCTGCCCAGGCGGGGATGAAGTCACCCGCATATCGTAATACCGCCTCCGCTGAGGAAAGCGGCACAAAGCGGCGCTCTGCAACGGGGGGACGGGTCAGGATTTCATCCGCAGCCTGCGACAAAACCTTTGACTGCGCGGCAACCGAGGCCCGGATCGTTTCCATGACCTGTCCTTGACGATTGGCGAGATCGACTTCCCGGCCATCCGCGACAGGCGCAATGAAGCCGAGCGAAAGGTCATCCGCAGCGCGGCGGATCGAAGGGGCGATCGAGGTCTGGTTGAGGGAGGTGATGACGCCGGTCAGCGCCACGACTTCCGATGAGAACTGATCGGCGCGCGGTGCGATGGCTCCCGGTGAGGACACCAGCGTTCGCATGGTTTCCAGCCGCTTCTGCCCTTGCTCGAAGAGGTTCGCCACTTGCTCACGCGAGGCGACGATGCCGTTCTCCAGATCCTTCATCTGCGCCGACATTTGGCTCAGAAGCTGAACGACACTGCCCGCACCCGTGGTGCCCGTCAGCGCGCCGGATTGGCGTTCGGCGTCGGCAAGCTGTGAGAAACGCTCCGAGGCCCGCTGAATATCCGGCAGCAGGCTCTGTGCGGCGAGCGCATTCTGGTGCGCCTGGTCCAGATCGGCTGTGTAACCTTCGACGGTTTCCGCCAGATGCTGCTCCAGCGCTGCGGAGCCAGCCAGCGCAGCCGCATTCAGCCAGCTCGACATGGCAATGATCATGGCGCAGCCGAGTGCCATGACGCCCAGCATTGCGCTGCGTGCACCGGGACCTGTCACATGCGGGAAGAACCGCGCCATATAGGACCAGAAGGCGTAGATGGCGACCGAAACCGAGCCGGAATAGATGATCGCGGCAAAGAAGACCGCTGTTGCCGAGCCGTCCAGAAGGCTGCGAACCCCCAGATAGGTATAGACGCCGGAGGCCAGTGCCAGCACTGCCAGGGCAAATCGCGTCATGGTTTCGACGGCGGCAACCCCGTCATGCAGCCGATGTGATGCGCCAAGCGCCATGAAATCATGTCTCCAGGGGAGTGTTTCCTTAACAAACCATGAAGAAACGGGCGAAATGAAGGCCGCTTCACACGCAGAACGTTTGATCAGCTGATCTGAATAGCGATGTAAACCAGTGTTGCCGCAATCACCCAGAGGGCGGCACGGCCCCAGCGGCTGTGTTTGGCTTCCGCCTTGCCGATGGCTTCCGCCGTCTGATCGTCAAAGCGCACGCCATGTTCCGTCATGTGCAGCAGTTGCTGGTGGAATTTCTCCGTCTTGGCGGCAATTTCCGGGGCGGCTTCCGCAAGCTTGACGGCAGCCTTCAATCCGTCGCGCAGATCGGTGGCGATGCGCTTCGGTCCCAGATTGTCGCGGATCCAGGCGCCCACGACAGGTTCTGCCGCGCGCCACATGTTGAAGCGCGGGTCCAGCATGCGCGAGACGCCTTCCACGACCACCATGGTCTTTTGCAGCAGGATCAGTTCAGGCCGTGTCTGCATTTCAAAAAGGTCTGTCACCTCGAAGAGCAGTGCGAGCAGGCGGGCCATTGAGATCGTTTCGGCCGGTTGGCCATGAATGGGCTCGCCAATGGCGCGGATGGCCTGAGCAAAGCTGGCGACATCGTGATGAGACGGGACATAACCCGCTTCGAAATGCACCTCTGCCACGCGAAGATAGTCGCGCGTGATAAAGCCGTAGAGGATTTCCGCCAGGAAGCGGCGTTCCTTTTTGCCTAGCCGGCCAACAATGCCCATGTCCACTGCAACAATGGTGCCTTGTGGATCTACAAACAGGTTGCCGGGATGCATATCGGCATGGAAAAAGCCGTCGCGCAGCGTGTGGCGCAGGAAGGACTGGATCAGCGTCTCTGCCAGCTTTTCCAGATCGTAGCCTGCCTCGCGCAAGCCCTCGATGTTCGACATCTTGATGCCATCGATCCATTCCATGGTGATGACATCGCGGCCTGTGCGTTCCCAGTCGACCTGCGGAACGCGGAAGCCCGGATCATTCTTGGTGTTCTCACCAATTTCTGAAAGAGCAGCCGCCTCCAGCCGCAAATCCATTTCCAGCTTGGTTGTCTGTTCCAGTGTTCGCGTCACTTCCACCGGCTTCAGGCGGCGCGTGGAGGGCAGGAGACGTTCCTGCATCCGCGAAATCAGGTACATGCTTTCAATGTCATGGGCGAAGCGTTGACGCACGCCGGGACGCACCACTTTCACCGCGACTTTTCGCTCGCCATCCGCATAGTGCACTGCAGCCGGATGCACCTGTGCAATGGATGCTGCGGCAAGCGGTTCATCGAAGCGCGTATAAAGCTCCGTCACGGACCGGCCGAGCGAAGCCTCGATGGCAGACCTTGCTGTTTCAGTCGGAAAGAATGCCATTCGATCCTGCAGCATCGACAGGTCGATCGCCCAATCGACGCCCACCACATCCGGACGCGTGGCAAGAAACTGTCCGATCTTGACGTAGGACGGGCCAAGACGATCGACCGCTCTCGTCAAGCGAACACTGCGGCTTTCCTGGATGGAGGTTGGCCGCGTGAAAATCTGGGCGATGGATTTCGCAAGGCCGACGACAGGCGGAAGCCCCTGCGTGGGTAGAGCTGCCACCACCCCTTCACGAACCAGAACCCAGCCCACGCGGGCGAGGCGAAAATAAGCGCCAATCGTGCTCATGCGCTCACAGTTTCCAGCCCGAATGCAGGGCGGCGATGCCGCCGGTATAGTTCGTATAGCTCACGCGGGAGAAGCCTGCCTCGCGGATCATTTTGGCGAAATCTTCCTGGTTGGGGAATTTGCGGATCGATTCCACCAGATATTGGTAGGGTTCCGCATCGCCGGTGATCATCTTGCCGAATTGCGGAATGGCGCGGAAGGACCACTCGTCATAAAAGCGATCCAGAAGCGGCATTTCCACCTCGGAAAACTCAAGCACGAGCAGGCGCCCGCCGCGCTTCACTACCCGATAGGCCTCCTTCAGAGCCACATCGATGCGGGGTACGTTGCGAATGCCGAAAGCAATCGTATAGGCATCGAAGCTATTGGCCTCGAAGGGCAGTTCTTCGGCATTGGCCTCGACAAAGGTGAGGTTGTCGGAAAGCTTGCGCTTGGCGGCGCGCTCTGAACCGACGCCGAGCATGGAGCCGTTGATATCCAGAACGGTTGCATGGGCCTGCCGGTTGGATGCTTCCACGATGCGGAATGCGATATCGCCGGTTCCGCCCGCCACATCCAGCACCTTATAGGACGGATCCTTGCGCGGGTTAAGCGCCGCGATCATTGCATCCTTCCACACCCGGTGCATTCCGGCGGACATGACATCGTTCATGATGTCGTAGCGCTTGGCCACCTTGTGAAAGACTTCATTGACGAGGCCCTGCTTCTCGCCTTCCGCCACATTGCGAAAGCCGTAGGAGGTTTCCATTCCGCCATTTGCCGTCACGCGGTTTTCAGCCATGGCTCATTCTTCTCCGTTTCGAACTCGGGCCGGACCATAGCGAAGTTGGTGCGGCGATACTATCTCTTATCATGCCCCTTGCGGCACTATGGCGCTGGTCTATAGAGCACGGCGCGCGCCGTTGAAAACAGGAAGTTAGGTATTCATGCCCGAATTGCCAGAGGTCGAAACCGTGCGGCGCGGTCTGGCGCCCGTCATGGAACATGCCTACGTCACCCGTCTTGAAACCCGCAGATCAGATCTGCGTTTTCCCTTTCCAGAGGATTTCTCCGGGCGCGTGGGCGGGCGCCGTATTATCGGGCTTGGTCGCCGTGCGAAATATCTGCTCATCGACCTCGATGATGGCATGACCATTATTTCCCATCTGGGCATGTCCGGTTCCTTCCGCATGGAAAAGGGTGAACAGACCGAACTGCCGGGCGAATTTCATCACCCGCGTTCCAAGAACGAAAAACATGACCATGTGATCTTTCATCTCGACGGGCAGGATGGCCCGCAGCGGGTGATCTATAACGATCCGCGCCGCTTCGGCTTCATGCATCTGTGGCCCCGTTCGGAACTCGATCTCTATCCGGCCTTTGCTGGACTGGGGCCTGAGCCGACGGGTAATCTGCTGGATGCGCAGGGGCTGGCCACCCGCTTCGAAGGCCGGGCGCAGCCCCTGAAGAGCCTCCTGCTCGATCAGACAGTGATTGCAGGTCTTGGTAACATTTATGTCTGCGAGGCGCTGTGGCGGTCTGAACTCTCTCCGCTGCGCAAAGGAGGAACCCTTGTTACGGAGAAGGGGAAGCCGCGCGCGCAACTGGAGCGCCTGACCCTGGCCATCCGCGAGGTGATTGCCGATGCGATTGCCGCCGGCGGCTCTTCACTGCGAGATCATATCCAGACGGATGGTTCGCTCGGCTATTTCCAGCACAGTTTTTCCGTCTATGATCAGGAGGGTAAGCCATGCCCCCGTGATGGCTGCGCAGGCACGATTGAGCGTATCGTCCAGTCCGGCCGCTCAACCTTCTTCTGCGCAAGATGCCAGAAGTGACTCTGCGCATTCGCTCTTTTGCGGCTTGTCGCTCCAAGACTCATGAAATTGCGCGTTGACTGGAACCCGCAATCCGGTTATGTAGCCGCCCACAGTTGGGAAAGCCTTCTACGGCTTCCTCTATTGCTCCCGAATTGCTGGATGACAGGTCAGACGGACCCGGCGCGGTAATGGCGGAGTTTTGGTTCGAATTCGAAGAGAGGCAGAGATGGCCAATACCACTTCGGCGAAAAAGGCGACCCGCAAGATCGCTCGCCGCACAGACGTCAACAAGGCACGCCGTTCGCGTGTTCGTACCTTCATCCGCAAGGTTGAAGAAGCGATCGCTTCCGGCGACGCAGCCCAGGCCGCAGAAGCACTGCGCGCCGCTCAGCCGGAAATCCAGCGCGCTGCTACGAAGGGTGTTGTTCATCGCAACACGGCTTCCCGCAAGGTCTCGCGTCTGGCTGCCCGCGTGAAGGCTCTGACGGCCTAATTCCCGTCATAAACGATTGTCATTTTTAAGCCCGGTCATCGACCGGGCTTTTCGTGATTCTGACCCGTAAGAAGTTGGAGTACTCCTTCCGGGTGATGCCAATGACAAAGTCGTGACACAAAAAAGCACGGCAATTCAATGGCTTATGGGAGGATGTGAGGAGTCTGGCATGTTGAGGGAGGGCTCTTTAACCCTCAGTGCGAGTCAAGCGATTTTTTATTTTTCAGCCTTCACACTGCGCTTTGAAAGGTGCCAATTTCGAATCCCATTGATTCGTTTGAGATTCTTGGCTGAAGCCCTGCCTCCGAGTCAAATTAGGCCCCATGAGTCAACGCTCGCGCTTTAATTTTGCGTAAAATTCATCGTTGATTCCCCTTCTCGATCCTGCCTTAATGATCTTCAACAAGAGGCGCGGGGAACCCTCCTGAAATTCCGATTGGCTCTTCCGGTTAACCGGAGACTAACGGTTTTCGTTTCTTGTCCGGGCCTCAACGAGGGCTCGGTTTTTCACGGAGTTAAAGCGTGTAGGCCGGTTTCTGGCAGGAACCGGAGCAGCGTTCTTGTGTCGGGTGCGGGGCGCCGTACCAGACATCGGATGATGAAGTCTTGCCCGATCCTCACGAGGGATGGTCGGAAGGGAATTGGACGCATGGGGAGCGTCCTTGGTCATCGGAGTTTCCGGTGGCTTCCTGCGGGGTGCAGGGTGAATGAAACAAAGGCGGCTGCGACCGGTTCTGGCGAGGAGAACCACGCGGCGGCCGAAATGGAATTATCTTCTCGGCGTGCGGTTTGGCACTGCTCGGCGGGACAACATGAGAAGGCGGCACAGAATGCAGATGAACACCGTATCGACCCGGACGTTGGAGAGTGGCAACCAGTCGTCCGAGGCGTTGGAGTCAGTTTGCTCCCAGGCGGCAGGGGATAAATCAGACATGAAGCATGATGCTCTTTTCGAGCGTTTCAGTGCGCGTTTGAAAGCCCAGGTTGGTCCTGAAGTCTACGCAAGCTGGTTTGGTCGTCTCAAGCTCCACTCCATCTCCAAGAGCGTCGTTCGTCTGAGTGTTCCTACGACATTTCTGAAGTCCTGGATCAACAATCGCTACCTCGATCAGATCACCACGATTTTCCAGGCGGAAGATTCCGAAATTCTCAAAGTTGAAATTCTCGTGCGCACTGCAAGCCGCGCCGCTCGCCCGACAACGGAAGTGCGCGCCGCTCCGCAGGTCGATGTGCCGGCGGCACCTGCACCGCGTCGCAGCGGCCCGCGTGAAATCGGTCAGATCGCTACCTTCCCTGTGCAGCCTCAGCCCGCCGCTCCCGTTGCACAGTCTTCTGCGCGCAATGCAGCCCCAGGCCCACTCTTCGGTTCGCCGCTCGATAGCCGCTACACATTCGATACTTTTGTTGAAGGCCCGTCAAACCGTGTTGCACTTGCTGCCGCCCGCACGATTGCGGAAGCCGGTGCAAGCGCCGTGCGCTTCAACCCGCTCTTCATCCATTCCGGCGTTGGTCTGGGCAAGACGCATCTTTTGCAGGCCATTGCCAATGCCGCTGTCGGCTCCTCACGGATGCCGCGCGTAGTCTATCTCACTGCCGAATATTTCATGTGGCGTTTCGCCACCGCCATCCGCGACAACGACGCGCTGACGCTGAAGGAATCCCTGCGCAACATCGATCTGCTGATCATTGACGACATGCAGTTCCTGCAGGGCAAGATGATCCAGAACGAGTTCTGCCATCTGCTGAACATGCTGCTCGACAGCGCCAAGCAGGTAGTGGTTGCTGCCGACCGTGCCCCGTGGGAACTGGAATCGCTTGATCCGCGCGTTCGCTCCCGCCTCCAGGGCGGCGTGGCCATCGAGATGGAGATCCCGGATTACGAAATGCGCTTTGAGATGTTGAAGCGCCGTCTGGAAATGGCGCGTCAGGACGATCCGGCTCTCGATATTCCGGATGAGATTCTCAGCCACGTTGCGCGCAATGTTGCCAATTCCGGTCGCGAACTGGAAGGTGCCTTCAACCAGCTCATTTTCCGCCGCTCCTTCGAGCCGGAACTCTCCATCGAGCGCGTTGATGAACTTCTGGCGCATCTGGTTGGCGCTGGTGAAGCCAAGCGTGTTCGAATCGAAGATATTCAGCGTATCGTTGCCCGTCATTACAACGTGTCGCGACAGGAGCTCGTCTCTAATCGCCGCACCCGGGTGATCGTGAAGCCGCGCCAGATCGCAATGTATCTGTCGAAGACGCTGACGCCACGCTCCTTCCCGGAGATCGGTCGCCGCTTTGGCGGTCGCGACCATACAACGGTTCTGCACGCAGTTCGCAAAATCGAGGAACTGATTTCTGAAGATACGAAGCTCAGCCACGAGATTGAGCTTCTGAAGCGTCTGATCAACGAAAACAATGCATAAGCTGCGGTTAGGGTAACATGACTGCTGAACGTGATGTTACCCGTGATTTCTATGCCCAGTCGGCCTCGTCCTATGCTGATGATACGGTTGGGCAGACGGAAACGGTTTATCTCCGTCATTTCGCTGGGTGCTTGTCGCCCGGCGATTTTGTTTTGGAATTGGGCTGCGGCAGTGGTCGAGATAGTGCCTTTCTTCTGTCTCGCGGGCTTCGGATGAAGCCAACCGATGGCATTGCCGAAATGGCAGAGGCAGCCCAGTCTCGTCTCGGTGTTCCGGTGGATGTTCTGCCCTTCGACCAAATTGCATTTGAGGCCGAGTTCGAAGGTGTCTGGGCGAATGCCTGCTTGTTGCATGTACCCCGCTTAGAGCTTCCGGCTATCCTCAACCGCATACATCGTGCTCTCAAGCCGTCAGGACTTTTCTACGCTAGCTATAAGGCTGGGCAGGGGGAAGGACTGGATGGCTTTGGCCGCTATTTCAACTATCCGGATCGGGATTGGTTGGCAGATGCTTACGCAGAGCATTGGCAAACAGTTGAAATCGAAAGCTCTACGGGAAGCGGTTACGATATGCAGCCTACTGAATGGCTGCATGTTTTTGCAAGGAAAGAAGCCTAAAGCCGCTTGTCGGTTTTCGGGTGGCGTACCGGCTATTGATCCTCAATATGAATATCTCACCGTGGTTGGCCCAGCCACGGTGCTCGTTAGTATTTTAGGTGTTGCATGCACAGACAGATGAACGCTGTGGAATGGTTGATGCTGGTCAGTCTTTCCCTTCTGTGGGGCGGATCTTTTCTTTTTAACGGCGTTCTTGTCCAGGCCTGGCAACCGCTGACAATCGTGACGGCGCGCGTCGCTCTGGCTGCGCTTTGCCTTTGGATTGTGATCGGCGTCACGGGCCAGCGAGCCCCGCGAAGTCTCAGCATCTGGCTCTCATTCCTCGCCATGGGCCTCATCAATAATGTGGTGCCCTTTTCCCTCATCGTTTGGGGACAGACACAGATTGCCAGCGGGCTTGCGGCAATTCTGAACGCCACCACGCCCTTCTTTGGCGTGGTCATCGCACATTTCCTGACCGTGGACGAAAAACTGACCGTAAACCGGTTGATCGGCGTCATCATCGGTATTGCTGGCGTGACGTGGATGATCGGTCCGAGCCTGATCGGACATGGCGGCAATCAGCTGATTGGCGAGCTTGCGGTTCTTGCCGCCGCCCTATGCTATGCCTTTGCGGGCCTGTATGGCCGGCGGTTTAAACGTATGGGGCTGTCTCCCATCATGCCGGCTGTCGGTCAGATCACGACATCGGCCCTGCTGTTGTTGCCGGTTGCGATCTTCGTAGATCGGCCATGGACCTTGCCCGCTCCAGATGTGAAGACAATGGCTGCCCTGATTGGCCTGGCGGTCTTTTCCACGGCTCTCGCCTACATCCTGTTCTTTCGGATTTTGAGCAGTGCCGGTGCGACAAACCTCATGCTCGTGACGATCCTCATTCCGCCAAGTGCGATTTTCCTGAGCGCGATCTTCCTCGGTGAGGCCCTTGCACCACGGCATTTTGCCGGTATGGCGCTCATCTTGGTCGGCCTTGCTGCCATAGACGGCAGATTGATCAGACGGCTACGGCCTCGATAATGATCTCGCGGCTCGTGCTCTCTTGAAAGGATGACCGGTCCCACCAGCCAAAAACAAGGTCAGTGCGGAAGCCGGATTGCTTCAACAGGGTTTCGATGTGCGCAAGTGTGGGGAAGCGAAGTGTGCTTTTGCTCGTCAGCCTCTTGCCCGATTGAGGAAGTGTAAAAACCGTATCGAAGGAGACGAGGTCTCCCTCAGCCTTCTGCCACTGATAAAAGACCTCAACGGGACCGGTTCCGGCAATTTCACACCTCTCTCGCGTGAGGTCTTGCGTCCACTCCCGCCAGTCCTCGCGGACAGGATTGCGGCTTTCGAAAACGAGCCGCGCATTCGGCACAAGATGGCGCCTGATATTGGCAAGCATAGCCAGCGTTTCCTCGTCGCTGAGGAAGACCTGGAAGACATGCGCCGTCATGATTGCAAGATCGAACTGCTTTTCGAGCCTGAAGTCTGCGGCGTCGGCCTGAACCCACTCAACCTGAAGGGACGCATCCTTGGTGCGGGCAACCGAAAGCATGCCAAAGGCCGGGTCCACGCCCGTGACCTCATGCCCTTGCTGAGCCAGCGGCAGAGTGAGAAGGCCCGTTCCGCAGCCCACATCCAGGATACGGCATGGCTCCTTGGCGAGTGAAAGATAGAAACCGCCGTCCTCGCCATGGGCGTTGAAGCTGTCGTAGAGGGCGGCCATCTCTGCGCTTGCAAAAGCATCATCGACTGGCATGACGTGTCCCCCTCAAACTGACAGATCGGCCACCACCGCATCCAGGATCAGCATTCCCTTGGGCGTACAGCGTAGCCTGGAATTGCCGAGCGGTTCAATAAAGCCGTGTTCAAGCAGCACCTTCTCCCGGTCGGGATCCGGATATCGGTCCGAGAGTGCATGATAGCGCGACAGATCCACGCCTTCACGAAGGCGCAAGCCCATCAGCAGCAATTCGTCTGCCTGCTCGCTGCGCCCCAACAGGTCCTGATCCACCATTCCGTGGCCCTGCGCTTCCACCAGCGCGAGCCACTGCTCGGGATTGCGCTCGGTGGAGGTGGCAATCTTGTGCCCGTCGCGGGAGATGCGGCCATGCGCGCCGGGGCCAATTCCGGCATAATCGCCATAGCGCCAGTAGGTCAGGTTATGGCGGCTCTCCGCGCCCGGTCTGGCATGGTTGGATACCTCATAGGCAGGCATGCCGAAACCAGCAGTGATCTCCTGCGTTGCTTCGTAAAGCAGCGCTGACTGATCTCCGTCCGGCACGATCAGTTTTCCCGCCTTGTGCAGGCCGAAGAAGGCTGTGCCTTCCTCGATGGTCAATTGATAGAGCGAGAGATGATCCACGGCATAGGACACCGCCTCGTTCAACTCCCTTTCCCAATCCTCGACCGTCTGGTTCGGTCTGGCATAGATGAGGTCGAAGCTCATGCGGGGAAAGATTTCACGCGCCAGGCGGATGGCCTTCAAGGCATCGGCCACATCATGCAAGCGGCCAAGAAAACGCAGATCCTTATCGTTCAGAGCCTGAACGCCGAGCGAAACCCGGTTCACGCCTGCCGCGCGATAGCCGCGAAAACGATCGGCCTCTACGCTGGAAGGATTGGCCTCCATAGTCACTTCAATGCCCGCTGGTACATGCCAGAAGCGGGCAATCCCATCCAGAATGGCTTCCACCGTGCGCGGCTCCATGAGGGAAGGGGTGCCGCCACCCATGAAGATGCTGGTCACCGTGCGGGGGCCGGTGAGGCTGCGCATGGTTTCCATCTCGGCTAGAAAGGCAGAGGTGAAGCGGGCCTGATCCACGGCCTGATGGCGGACATGGCTGTTGAAATCGCAATAGGGGCACTTGGCTGCACAGAACGGCCAATGGACATAGAGCCCGAAACCGGGTTCTCCGGTATCCGGAAGGAGGGGGGCGTCGGTCAGCAAAGCGTTCAGGCGTCCAGACAGGTTTCGACAAACAGCTTGAATGCGCGGGCCCGGTGTGAAAGCGCTTCGGCATCGCCGGGCTTCCAGCCATGCTTCTCTTCCGCGCTCATTTCACCAAAGGTCGTGCTGTAGCCCTTGGGCTGGAAAATGGGATCATAACCAAAACCCGCCGTACCGCGAGGTTCGGGCGCAATGAAGCCCTCCACTTCGCCTCGGAACATTTCCGTGTGGCCATCCGGCCAGGCCAGACAGAGAACGCTGACGAAGCGCGCGGTTCTTGTCTCTGGCGTCGTGGCACCCTTTTCCTGAAGCGCGGTTTCCACCTTGCCCATGGCCATGGCGAAATCGCGGCTCCCGTCCGGTGTTTCCGCCCAGTTTGCCGTATAGACGCCTGGCGCGCCGTTCAGCGCATCGATCACAAGGCCAGAATCGTCGGAGAGCGCAGGCAGGCCGGAGGCTTTGGCAGAGGCAAGCGCCTTGATGGCGGCATTTTCCTCGAAAGTGGTGCCGGTTTCCTCCGGTTCCTCGAAATTCAGCTCGGAAGCGGATTTCGCGGAAAAGCCGAAGGGGCCAATGAGATCCGCAATTTCCCGGATCTTGCCGGCATTGTGGCTGGCAACGATAATGGTACGGGTGTCTAGCTTGCGCATCGGTTTTTCCATTGTTGAGGTGAGGGGGATAACCGCGTTACGAATTCCAGAGGTTGCGCCGGGTGATCTCCAGACTGTTGCCAGCCGGATCGCGGAAATAGATGGAGGGCGTGCCGTTCGGCCAGGTCAGCCTGTGCTCGATCTCAACGCCCGCTGCGGACAGTTTTTCGGCGAAAGCTTCGAGATCGTCAGCGGTCACGATAAAGCAGACATGACCGGCGCCCCGCGCTCCGTGCGGGGGAACCTGCAGTGGGTCATTCTCGTCCGTCTTTTGCGTTTCATCCGGGTTGAAGATCAGAAGAACGCCCGCACCGCATCGATAGAAAAGGTGCCGGTTGCCGCCACGCCGAATAAGCTCAAGCCCCAGCGTCTGACCGTAGAAGACTTCGGCTTTGTCGAGATCATCAGCATAGAGCGCTGTTTCCAGCACGCCTTCGATCATGCTTTCCTCCGGTTTCAGCCGATGGCCTGCTTTTGCAAGGCCACCAGCTCCTGGGTGCCATTGGCAGCCAGATCGAGAAGGCTCAGAAGCTCCTCGCGGCTGAAGGGCTTTCCTTCCGCCGTGCCCTGAACTTCCACAATGCCGCCAGCGCCAGTCATGACGAAATTGGCATCGGTTTCGGCTGCCGAATCTTCCAGGTAGTCCAGATCGATAACCGGCTGTCCGGCAAAGATGCCACAGGAAATGGCTGCTACATGGTCCTTCAGAACACGATCCAGCTTGATCATGTTGCGGGATTCCATCCATTTCAGGCAGTCGTGCAAGGCGATCCAGCCGCCGGTGATGGCTGCCGTACGCGTGCCGCCATCCGCCTGGATAACGTCGCAGTCAACGGTGATCTGCCGTTCGCCCAGTGCTTCCAGATCAATCACCGCACGGAGAGAGCGACCGATGAGGCGCTGAATTTCCTGGGTGCGACCACCCTGCTTGCCAGCCGCTGCTTCACGCTTCATGCGCTCGCCAGTGGCGCGTGGCAGCATGCCGTATTCTGCAGTCACCCAGCCCTTGCCGGAATTGCGCAGCCATGGCGGGGTTTTCTCTTCGAGGCTTGCCGTGCACAGCACATGGGTATCGCCGAACTTGACCAGGCAGGAACCCTCCGCATGCTTCGATATGTTGCGCTCGAAGCTGACCTGGCGCATCTGGTCGGTTTTTCTGCCTGAGGGACGCATGTTTATTCTCCTGACGTTCTTGCACGCCTCATAAAACCCCTTGCGCTGCTTTGCAAAGGAAAAGCCGAAATTCGCCGGAACAGACCCGTTCGTTTCGCCGGATTCGTTTTGCGAACAGGCCGGAACGCATTATATTCCGTCTATCACTAACCACTTATCGGATGAAATGCGACAGATGGATCAACAGTCAACGCGGGGCAGGGACGGAACGTCGATTCTCGATGACCGTTCACGCGAGATATTCCGGCGTATTGTTGAAAGCTACCTGGAAACGGGTGAACCGCTCGGATCGCGAAATCTCTCGCGCCTTCTGCCCATGTCTCTCTCTCCCGCCTCCGTTCGCAATGTCATGAGCGATCTGGAGGAGCTTGGCCTGATTTACGCGCCTCACATCAGCGCCGGTCGCTTGCCAACCCAGACAGGACTGCGCTTCTTCGTCGATGCCTTCATGCAGGTCGGAGATCTTTCTGTCGATGAACGCGCCAGCATTGAACGGCAGATCCGCTCGGTGGATCGCGATCAGCCGATGGAAAGCCTGATGACGGAGGCCTCGCGCATGCTGTCGGGCGTTTCGCGCGGCGCAGGGATTGTGATTGCGGCCAAGAATGATCCCGTCTTGAAGCATGTCGAGTTCGTCCGGCTGGAACCGACCAAGGCGCTCGCCATTCTGGTTGGGGATCATAATCAGATTGAAAACCGCATTATCGATCTGCCAGCTGGTGTCACGTCCTCCCAGCTTGCGGAAGCGGCAAATTTTCTCAATGCGCACATGGCAGGCCAGACGCTGCCGGAATTGCGTGGCCAGTTGAAAACACTGAAGGAGCAGGTTCAGACGGAGCTGGATGCTCTCTCCCGTGATCTGGTTGAGCGAGGTCTCGCCGTATGGGCGGGAGATTCCGAAGAAGGCAAGCCGTCGCGCCTCATCGTGCGGGGCCGCGCCAACCTCCTCGAAGGTCTGGGCGGTGCGGAGGATCTCGATCGACTTCGCCTGCTCTTCGATGATCTGGAAAAGAAAGACAGTCTTCTCGAAATCCTGGATCTGGCGGAAAGCGGTCCGGGTGTGCGCATTTTCATCGGTTCCGAGAACAAGCTTTTCTCGCTTTCCGGCTCATCCCTGATCGTTGCGCCCTATCGCGACGAGGAAGATCGCATCGTCGGCGCTGTGGGCGTGATCGGGCCGACGAGGCTGAATTATTCGCGTGTTGTGCCTATGGTGGATTACACGGCACAGCTTTTGACGCGGCTGACACGCAATCCTCGCGCGCAGTAAAACGGCAGGCATCTGCTGGTGAGCCTTGATTTTTCCGCCGTGAACCTCGATATCGGGCTCAAAATCCATGAAACCTCTGAATGGAGTACGTCATGACCGACGAGACGAAGAAACCCGGACCTGACGCGGCAGAAAACCCGAATACGGCTGAAGCCGTTGCTTCCGCGTTCGATGGAGACGCGCCTGAAGCTGCGGGACTGAATGAACCGGACCCGCTGGAAACCTTGAGAAACGAGAATGCCGAGCTGCGTGATCGCTTCCTGCGGCTGGCGGCCGAAATGGACAATCTTCGCCGCCGCACCGAGCGCGACGTGAAGGATGCCAAATCCTATGCGGTCACGGCATTCGCCCGCGATATGCTGGCGGTTTCAGACAATCTGCGACGCGCCCTGGATTCCATCCCGGCCGATACCAAAGAATCGGGCGATGCCGGTTTGAAGGCTCTGATCGAAGGTGTGGACATGACGGAGCGGGCAATGTTGTCTGCTTTGGAGCGTCACGGCGTTCGCAAGATCGATGCGGAAGGCCAGAAGTTCGACCCCAACTTCCATCAGGCCATGTTTGAAGTGCCCAATACCGCTGTGCCGAACAACACGGTCGTGCAGGTGGTGCAGGCGGGCTATGTCATTGGCGAACGTGTTCTGCGCCCGGCCATGGTTGGCGTCTCCAAGGGTGGCCCGAAGGCGGATGCAGCACCAGCCGCCGCTGCCGAGGCTTCTGCCGACAAGGCGTAAAGAGAGATTGGGCCGGGCGGTTTGTCCAGCCTCCTCATGCGATACGAAAAAGGTCCGCCCTTCAGCTGAAGGGCGGACCTTTTTCATGTTCATTGACGCCTTTTCCACGCAGGTCGCGATCTTTCAGCCGCGCTTCTTGTGCATCAAAACCTTGTCTTGGCGCATATGGTGCAAAGTGCTGCGCATTATGGGCGACAGGGGGGGGCAGGCGCTGTTCAAGCGCGTCAGGCGGCGTTTGCCTGTTCCTGATTGAGGAAGGCATAGATGGCTGAAGCCGAATCTGTCGCCCGCAGTTTGGCAACGAGGTCGGAATCCCGCAGCACCCGGGCAATGCGTGACAGTGCCTTCAGATGGTCTGCTCCAGCGCCTTCTGGTGCCAGAAGCAGGAAAACGAGATCGACAGGCTCGTCATCCAGTGCTTCAAAATCAACAGGCGTTTCCAGGCGGACAAATAGTCCCTGGATTGCCCCAATGCTGCCAAGCTTGCCATGCGGAATGGCTATGCCGTGACCGACGCCGGTTGAACCGAGCCGTTCCCGTTGCAGGATGACATCGAAGATCTCGCGCTCCGGAATCCCCGTCAGCTTCGAAGCTTTGGCGGCGAGTTCCTGGAGAAGCTGTTTCTTGGAATTGACCTTGAGCGCGGGAATAATTGCATCTTGCTGCAGCAGATCTGCCAACGCCATTCTTTTCATCCTTCTGCCCCCTGATGGGGGAACGGGAGTGCCGCTAAAGGCACTCCCTTCAGGCTTATCCCTTTATACTGGCGGCGTCGATCCAACCAATATTGCCGTCATTGCGGCGGTACACGATATTCAGTTCTTTCCCCGGATTTCTGAAGAAAAGAACAGGCTCATCCGTCATATCCAGCGCCATCACGGCGCTCGCAACGGTCATCGTCTTGAGAGGCTTGGAGCTTTCCGCCACGATGGTAGGCGCGAAATCTTCCGGAACCTCGTCTGCTTCATCCGGCACGGCGTCCATAACCGTGTAGGCAATTTCTGCATATCCATTCTGGGTTGCGCCAGCATGGTGGTCACGCAGCTTGCGCTTATAGCGGCGCAGACGCTTCTCAATCCGCTCCGCTGCGGCGTCGAAACTCTGTTGCGGATCATTCGCCTCGCCTGCGGCATGCAGAACTATGCCGGTATCGAGATGCACCTTGCAATCTGTTGCAAAGCGCGGGCCGGATTTTTCAACGATCACCTGGCCCGAATAACCTCCATCGAAGTATTTTGTAACCGCCTCCCCGATATGGTTCTCGATTCGCTGTCTGAACGAATCGCCGATTTCCATATGCTTTCCGGATACACGCACACTCATGGAATTCCTTCCTTCTTGTCGTGACTTGCACGAAGCAGTCTACGTCAAGCAGCTCAAGCATCCAAGCGTCTGTCTTGCTCGTTTGCCGATTTGAATGCCGATTGGCCTTTATTAGCGGTTACCGCCCGGCCAAAGCCGTTCCTTTCTCGTTGGTGCGGCGCGCTTCTATCCACCAAATCTTAATAAGTCAACGCGAAATATGAGACAGGATCAGCCGTCTCCGGCCCCCGGACGACGGGAAAGGCGCAGAAAAATCCGCTGTTCTAGCCGGTGCTGACTTTGGCCATGGCTCGTTTTTCGCGTCTGCGCTGCACCGAGCTCGGTATGTTCATCGCCTCGCGATATTTCGCCACAGTGCGGCGTGCAATGTCGATACCGGCGCTCTTCAGGCTTTCGACGATATCGTCATCGGAAAGCACTGCCTCAGGCAATTCCTGTGCAATCATCTGGCGAATACGGTGCCGAACCGCTTCGGCGGAGTGACTGTCACCCCCTTCGGCAGATCCGATTGAGACGGTAAAGAAATATTTCAGCTCGAAGAGACCCCTCGGCGTCAGCATATATTTATTCGATGTGACCCGGCTGACAGTGGATTCGTGCATCTTGATCGCCTCTGCGATCGTCTTCAGATTCAATGGACGAAGGTGATCGACGCCATGCTGAAGAAACGCATCCTGCTGGCGCACGATCTCGGTTGCCACTTTCATGATGGTCTTTGCGCGCTGGTCCAGACTTCGTGTCAGCCAGTTGGCATTTTGCAGACATTCGCTCAGGAAGTTCTGATCCTCGCCCTGGCGAGGAGCGTTCTTTGAAACGCTTTGAAAATAGGTCTGGTTGACCAGCACTCTTGGCAGGGTGTCCGGGTTCAGTTCCACCAGCCAGCCGCCGTCACTGCCTCGACGTACGACAATATCGGGAAGAATGGCTTCGTACCCGCTGGTCTCGAACGCGCTTCCCGGTCGCGGATTGAGTTCCCTGATCTCTGACAGCATGTCGAGAAGATCTTCCTCATCCACTTCGCAGAGGCGCTTCAGACTGGCAAAATCACGTTTGGCCAGCAGGTCGAGATGGGCGATCAAGGCTTGCATCGCGGGGTCGAAGCGATCTTTCTGCTTCAGCTGAATGGCCAGGCACTCGGCAAGTGATCTTGCAAATACGCCGGGCGGATCGAGCGTCTGCAGGGCGCAAAGAACCGTTTCCACTTCGTCCGGAGCTACCCCCAGCCGTTCGGCCGCCTCGGTCAGGTCTGCCTGCAAATACCCGTTTTCATCGAGTTGATCGACCAGGTTCTGGGCGATCAGCCGTTCCTTCTCCCGTGAGATGAGGAGGGGAATCTGCTGCACGAGATGCTCACGCAGGCTCAGGGTGGAGGCGACGAAATCCTCCAGATCATAGCCATCAGCGCTCTCGCCACCCGGCATGGATTTCCATTGCCCCATCAGCTCGGGGGCATCAGGCCTGCGCTCGCCAACATCATCGGGAAACACATTTTCGAAATTCGCATCCAGCCTGTCCGCCAGTTGTTCGGAGTTGCTGGTGCCTGTGTCAAACCAGTCCGCGTCGCCGGCCGCATCAGGTTGCGCTTGCTCTCCGTCGCCCGCACTGTCCTCATGGCTGCCTGCTTCGCTGTCATTTGGCGAAAATTCAAGCAGCGGGTTCTTTTCGACTTCCTGGGCGATGAACTGGTTCAGTTCAAGGTGCGTCATCTGAAGCAGCTGGATCGATTGCATCAGTTGCGGCGTCATGACAAGAGATTGGGACTGGCGCAGCAAAAGGCTGGCAGAAAGAGCCATGATGGACGCAAAACTCCTTGAAAAGCCGTTTTTAGCGACCTCTTGCTCCAAGAGGAAAGCCGCAAGGACCACTTGGCCCAAAAATTGCTTTTTTGAGGAGTTTGGTCAAGCGCGGAGGTGCCGCGCCTGAAAGAATCTGGCTGACATTGGTTTACAGATGAAATTTGTCGCCGAGATAGAGGCGGCGGACATCGGCATTGTTGACGATATCTTCCGCCCGGCCGTGGGTCAGAACCTCGCCTGCGTGAATAATATAGGCTCGGTCAATCAGGCCAAGCGTTTCACGCACATTGTGATCGGTGATCAAAACGCCAATTCCACGCGCCGTCAGGTGCCGCACCAGGTTCTGAATGTCTGATACCGAAATCGGATCGACCCCGGCAAAGGGTTCGTCCAGCAGCATGAAGGCGGGGTCGGTGGCCAGCGCGCGGGCAATTTCCAGGCGGCGTCGTTCGCCACCGGAAAGGGCAACGGCGGGGGATTTGCGCAGCCGGCTGATGTGGAACTCCTCCAGGAGTTCGTCCAGCTTGCGTTCGCGCTTCTGCTTGTCCTTCTGGTGAACTTCCAGAACGGCGCGAATATTTTCTTCGACCGTCAGTCCGCGGAAGATCGAAGCCTCCTGCGGCAGATATCCCACGCCCAGCCTTGCCCGCCGGTACATGGGCATCCGGGTCACGTCATTGCCGTTGATGGCGATCATGCCCTCGTCGACACCCACCAGACCGGTGATCATATAGAAACAGGTGGTCTTGCCCGCGCCATTGGGGCCGAGAAGCCCCACCGCTTCGCCACGACGGACGATCAGCGACACACCATTGACAACGCGGCGCGTGTCATAGGTCTTGGAAAGGCTATGGGCGATGAGAGTGCCTTCATAGCGGGCCTTGTCCTGAGGGTCGAAACCCTCCGGGGCCTGCGTCTTTGCACGCGAGGAAAAAAGAGCCATCGAGATCCGGTTCGCTTACTGCTTCGGCTTTGACTTCGGGTCGAGCATGATCTCGATCCGCTTGCCGCAGTTGTCGAGCTTGGCTTCGCCGGTATCCACGTGCACAATCAATTTGCAACCGGTCAGCACATTCGGTCCATCGGTCAGAACAACCTTGCTGCCAGTCAAGGTGAACATCTGCGAGGCCATGTCGTACTCGCCTTCATCGCCGGTCGCCGTCTGTGTTCCGGAATTCAGAAACACCTTGCCGGAAACGAAAATCTTGTCGATGTCCTGCTGGCCGGACGTCATGCTGCTGCCGCCGCCGCTTCCACTGCCTGCGGCATCGCCTTTGTACAGCACGGTCATTTTGGCCGCCTTCATGGTCGTCGTGCCTTGCACCACTTCCACATTGCCGGTGAAGAAGGCCTTCTTTTCCTGATCCTTGATTTCAAGCTGGTCGCTCTGGATCTGGATCGGCTTGTCGTTGGACAGCTTCATGCCGTCCATCTGCTTTGTGGTGGACTGGGCGCTGGCCACAGTCGCAAGACTTGCGACAGCCATACCGGCAAACCAGGAGAGAAGGCGGATCGAGTGTAGGCGGCGAATGATCATTGGGCCGGGCTCTGGTTGTCTTGTTTCTTGGAAGCGGAGCGATCCAGATGAACCTGGACCTGTCCCGCGAAGCTGATTGTCTTGCCGTTATCCGATATCTTCATCGACTGCGCAACAATAGAGGCATCCGGCATGGTGATCTTTACAGGATCTGTTGTTTCCATGAGGCTGTTGGGAATGTCCAGCCGGGCCGATTGGAAAATGCCGGTCGTGCCGTTGCTGAGATCGACCTGGAAGGGTGCGGTCATGTTCAGCTGGTCCTTGGCGCGATCGAAGATGCCGCCCTTCGCCGCAACGCGAGCAATCACATCGCCGCTCATCGGCATGGATGCCTTCACGTTTTCCAGCGTGATCATATTGGGGTCCGTCACATCCTGCAGTGCGCGCACGGCTGTCAGAGAATAGCTGATGCCTTTCTCGTTGCGGCCTGCAATCGCGGGGCTTTCCATGACGATCTTGCCGTCCTCGATCCGCGCGCTCTGCACGGTCAGGTTATCGGGCAGATAGGAGCGAACGAAGGTCACGGCAACAAAGATCAGCGATATGATCACCGCCACCACTGGCAGCAGAACGCGCAGACGCTTGACCCGCCGCGAGTGCGCGAGAGCCGACTGATATGCATTGTTCTGGCCGCCTGCGGGTGGCGGGCCTTTTGGGGTGGGGGCAAGCTTTTGCAGCATGAGAACCTTCAAAACCGTTCCTCGGCAGCCAAATGCAATCGATGGCGCGGAGGCGAGCGGACTGATCGAGCCCTAATATGGCTTTTCTTGATCAAGAAACAATAACGAATGACACAAATTCGTGTAAACGATATCGATCTTGCGCCAAGATTGTAAATAAGTCAGTCATCTCGCATGGCAGTTTAAGGGGAAATCGACATTATGGATCAGTCGGCAATCGCGGACCGGCGGCAGCTCCGGCGAAAGCTCACCTTCTGGCGGGTGGCCGCTGCCCTGCTGATTCTGGCGATCGGCTTCTCGCTTTACAGTGCCACGAGCGGGTCTGGCTCGGCCGTGCCGCATGTGGCGCGCGTCGAAATTTCCGGGATGATTCTGGATGACGACGAGCTGATCGAGCGTCTGGAAACGATTCGCAAGAGCTCCCAGGCAAAGGCTCTCGTTGTGTCGATATCGTCACCGGGTGGCACCACCTATGGCGGTGAGCGCATCTTCAAGGCATTGCGCGCCGTAGCCGCGGAAAAGCCTGTTGTTTCTGATATCCGGACACTTGCGGCCTCGGCCGGTTACATGGTGGCTTCCGCTGGGGATACGATCATCGCCGGGGAAAGCTCGATCACAGGTTCGATTGGCGTCATCTTCCAGTATCCTCAGATACAGGATCTGATGAACAAGCTGGGCGTTTCTCTGGAGGAGATCAAGTCTGCTCCGTTGAAGGCGGAACCTTCTCCCTTCCATGCGCCGCCGGAGGAAGCCAAAACCATGATCCGCAGCATGATCATGGACAGCTACGACTGGTTCGTCGATCTGGTTGCGGACCGCCGCAAGATGCCGCGTGAAGAGGTTCTGCGTCTGGCCAACGGGGCAATCTTCACTGGCCGTCAGGCCTTGAAGGTAAAGCTGGTGGACAAGCTTGGCGGAACGCCCGAGATCCGCGAATATCTGACATCGCGGGGCATATCCGCGGACCTGCCGATTGTGGAGTGGAAGAAGAGGGACGAATCGAGCTATTTCGGCCTGTCCTCTCTTGCTGTGCATCTGGTGCGATTGGTCGGGCTGACGGCGGATCAGACGCCCGGTGCCATTCAGGATCTGCTTCATCGGAAGTTGTTCCTTGACGGTCTTGTTTCCGTTTGGCAGGTTGGTCATGATTAAAAACCCAATCCTTTCAGGGAGAAATCCGTGATCAAATCCGAACTGGTGCAGATTGTTGCGGCACGTAACCCGCATCTCTACCACCGTGATGTCGAGAATATCGTCAATGCCGTTCTGGATGAGATCACCGATGCGCTGGCTGCGGGCAACCGCGTCGAGCTGCGCGGCTTCGGTGCTTTCTCCGTCAAGAACCGCCCGGCCCGCTCCGGTCGTAACCCGCGAACGGGAGATACGGTGTTCGTCGAGGAGAAGTGGGTTCCCTTCTTCAAAACGGGCAAGGAGCTTCGCGAGAGGCTGAATCCCGATCTGGCCGATGAGGAAGACGAGGATTGAGACCCCTCACGGGCGCTGGCTGACTGGCGCTGAAGGGTCGCAACTTCTTGAAAGCCGCTACTGAAAGCCTATTCTGATAGAAGAGCGGGCGCGTTCTGCGCGTCCCTTTCTTTGACCTGTCACGGGAGCATGCCATGAGCCGAATCCGCAAGATCGCCAGCCTCGTTGTATTCATCCCGCTCGGGATCGTGCTGATCATTCTTTGCGTGGCAAACCGCGAGCCGGTGCGTCTGGCGCTTAATCCGTTCCAGCCCTCCGATTCTGTCCTCTCCGTCACAGCTCCGCTCTTCCTGATGCTTTTTCTGGCTCTTCTCGTTGGAATGTTGGTCGGTGCGGTCGCAACCTGGTTTGCTCAGGCAAAATACCGGCGGCAGGCGCGCGTTGAGGCGCGTGCAGCCATCGCGCGCGAAAAGCAGTCGGGTTCCTCTGCTCCTCGCGCGACTGAAAAGGCCGTAGCCATTTCCGGTTAATCAGCCTGCTTCGGCTGAATTTCCGGTCAGCACTGCATTGAAATCCGAGAAGAATTGCTGGGCCAGCTTCTGTGAGGTCGAGCCGATCAGGCGCGAACCCAATTGGGCCAGCTTGCCGCCGACCTGCGCGTCGGCGCTGTAACGCAGGATCGTGTCTGCACCGTCCTCCATCAGAACGACATCTGCAAAACCCTTGGCAAAACCTGCAATGCCGCCCTTGCCTTCACCCGAGATCCGGTAGCTTTCCGGCGGCTTGATGTCCGATAGCGTGACTTCGCCGTTAAAGCTTGCAGAAACCGGCCCGATCTTGAGTTTCACTGTCGCCGCAAGCTCGGTGGGCGATTTCTGCTCCAGATTTTGGCATCCGGGAATGCATTGGCGCAAGATATCCGGATCGTTCAGGGCCTTCCACACTGTTTCGCGCGGGGCTGCAATGCGCTCTTCGCCGCTTATTTCCATGTCATCCTCCCCATTTGGTCTCCCAGCTGCGCATCTTAGCTTCGTGCTTTGCAAAAGGGAAAGCCCTTTGCCAAGGGCAAACCCAATGCTATTTGCTCCTGAATAAAGAAGACAGCGGATAGAGCGCTTTGAAAAAGAAACAGACGCGGCAGGAGCCGTCATCGCAGAAAAGGGCATCGGCACCCGGCATCAAGCGGGATCATGGCCACAAACCTGCATCCCATGCCAAGCCAGCCGGGCAGAAGGCGCAACGGCCCGCCGCGCGCGAGGAAGCGAGACCGCAGGCTTCGCCGGTTGCGGAAACTCGCCCCCTGATCGTCCGGAAGGGCGAACTGCCGATCGAGCGCGTGCCCGTCATTCTCGAATCGAAAGGGGCAGGCGATTTCCACCTGATCGATAGCGGAGCAGGGCTGAAGCTGGAACAATACGGACCCTATCGCGTGGTCAGGCCGGAAGCGCAGGCGCTCTGGCAGCCAAGCCTGCCGTCCCATGTGTGGGATAATGCGGATGCGATCTTCACCGGAGATACGGATGAAGACGGCATGGGCCGCTGGCGCTTTCCCAAGGCGGCGCTTGGTGAAACCTGGCCGCTGTCTCTGCTGGATGTGGATTTTCTGGGACGCTTCACAGCCTTTCGCCATGTGGGCGTGTTCCCGGAGCAGATTGTTCACTGGTCATGGGTGAAGGAACAGGCGGAAAAGGCAGATCGCCCGATCAAGGTGCTCAATCTCTTCGGTTATACTGGTGTCGCCTCTCTTGTGGCTGCGGCTGCGGGTGCGGAAGTCACGCATGTGGATGCATCGAAGAAGGCGATTGGCTGGGCGAGGGAAAACCAGACGCTGGCCCGGCTGGACCGCGCGCCCATCCGCTGGATTTGCGAGGATGCCATGAAGTTCATCCTGCGTGAGGAGCGCCGGGGCAATCGCTACGATATCATTCTCGCCGATCCGCCGAAGTTTGGCCGTGGCCCGAATGGCGAGGTCTTTCACCTGTTCGAGCAATTGCCGCTGATGCTGGATGTGTGCCGTGAAATTCTGTCGCCGAAGTCTATCGGGCTCGTGCTCACGGCCTATTCCATTCGGGCAAGCTTTTATTCGATCCACGAATTGATGCGGGAAACCATGCGCGGCGCAGGCGGCGTGGTGGAATCCGGCGAGCTTGTGATCCGGGAAGCCGGTCTCGATGGCAAAACGCCGGGGCGTGCTCTCTCCACTTCTCTCTTTAGCCGTTGGGTGCGTAAATGAACGACGAATTCCGCAGGCCCGGCGCGCGTCGGGTCGGGCAGGTCAAGGAAGTCACCAGCCTTTCGAATCCGATCGTCAAGGATATCAAGTCCCTGACGAACAAGAAGGATCGCGAGGATACCGGAACCTTTCTCGCAGAAGGCCTGAAACTCATCATCGATGCTGTGGAACTGGGCTGGGAAATCCGCACCCTGGTCTATGCCAAGGCAGCCAAGGGCAAGCCCCTGGTGGAGCAGGTTGCGGCAAAAACCGTGGCACGCGGCGGCCTTGTGCTGGAAGTCAGCGAAAAGGTTCTCTCCAGCATCACGCGCCGCGATAATCCGCAAATGGTTGTCGGCGTCTTCGAGCAGCAGTGGAAGCGGCTCGATCAGCTGACTCTGGAAAAGGGGCAGACTTTCGTTGCGCTGGATCGCGTGCGGGATCCGGGCAATCTCGGAACCATCATCCGCACGGCAGATGCGGCGGGCGCGTCCGGCGTCATCCTGGTTGGCGATTGCACGGATCCCTTCTCGCTGGAGACCGTGCGCGCAACCATGGGCTCGGTATTTGCCATGCCGGTCTACCGCGCCAGCGCTGAGGAATTTTTAGGCTGGGCCAAACGGTCCGGCGGCCAGATCGTGGCGACCCATCTGGCCGGGGCTGTCGATTACCGCACCATTGACTACGACCGTAAACCGACGATCCTGCTGATGGGCAACGAGCAATCGGGCCTGCCGGAGCAACTGGCATCGGCAGCGGACCGGCTGGCGCGCATACCCCAGGCCGGGCGGGCGGATTCGCTCAACCTTGCTGTGGCCACGGCCGTCATGTTGTTCGAGGTGCGACGCACGCATTTGTCCCTGGAGGCAAAATGACAATCATGGAGCCAAAGCCTGCCGCCGCCCCGACGCTGCTTTCCCGCCCCTTGCCCATCTTTGTCTTTGTGTTTCTGGCGGTTCTTGCCGATCAATTGATCAAGATCGCCGTGGAGGCCTATCTGCCGCTTCAGGAAGCCGTGCATGTCGTGCCGTTCCTGGCGCTTTACAGAACCTACAATCTCGGCGTTGCCTTCTCGATGCTGGATCATCTGGATGGATGGTTCATTGTCACCATGCGCCTTGTCATCGTGTGTTTCGTCATCTGGCTCTGGCGGCGAACACCCAAGGACCGGTTTTTCGCCCATACCGGCTTCGCGCTGATCATATCCGGGGCCATCGGCAATATTATTGACCGCTTTGTCTATGGCCATGTCATAGATTACATCTTGTTCTACACGGAGACATGGTCATTCGCCGTGTTCAATCTGGCCGATAGTTTCATTACCGTCGGTGCCGCCTGTGTGATTGTCGACGAACTGCTGGGCTCTCGAACGGCAAAATCGAGGAACTGACAGTCATCGTAATCAATCGGAAGTAATCGTGTGATAGGCAATCGCAGATGCGTACCCTCGCCGACCTTCATGAGAGACTGCGAGCCACCCTCAACTCGATGGAAGCGAATGAGGGTGCTTCCGATTGTTCTGCGTCGAGAGACGAGCCTCCGCGGCGCGGCTTGCTATGGCGCGTGAAGTCCTATCTGAACGCGCATCGTTTCAGGCGAATTGCATCAAAGCCCGGCCTTGATGCGCCAGAGAACAGGCGCCCTGTGCATGACCTGGTGGCATTGGAAGGCAGGACATTTCTGGAATGCCAGGATCTGCTTTCCCTGCTGGCGGTGGTGCGCGATCACCGTGGCACGGTGCTGGCCGCCAACCGCATGTTCAAGGAAAGCCTCACCTGCGATGAGCCGGTGGGCCTCACCCTCGAGCAGCTTGGTCTTCCTCTGTCGGAACGTCCGGTAACGCAGGACATGGACATTGAACTGTCAATCGATCGAGAGTTGCGCGTGTTCAGCTGGCGGGACCTGCTGGTCCGGGAGCCGGGTTCCAGGCGGGAGCTTGTCTTCAGCAGTGCGCGCGATGTGACCGAGGAGCGGCGGGCCGCCCACGCCAAAGACGAAGCGCGGCTTCAGGCGGAGGAATCGAGCCATGCCAAGAGCCGTCAGCTCGCGACCGTCGTGCACGAACTGCGCACGCCGCTGAACGGCATTCTCGGCATGAGCCAATTGCTGCAACACACGGAATTGACGCCGGAGCAGCGCAACTATCTCGGCGGCATCTCACAGGCCGGTTCCGCCATGGCGCAACTGGTGGACGATCTTCTCGATTATTCCACAATAGAGGCAGGCCGCTTCCGCCTGAATAGCCGTGCGGAAAACATACGCCAATTGCTGGATAGCGTGGTCGAGATGATGGCTCCGCGCGCCCACCAGAAGGGCATCGAGATCGGCGCTACCGTCGCCTATGATGTGCCAGCCCTGATGGACTTCGACCCGGCGCGGCTGAGACAGGTTCTGTTCAATGTCATCGGCAACGCGGTGAAATTCACCCAGGTCGGTGGCGTGTTGATTCGCGTTCATCTGGAAGGGGCGCGGCTGGTCATCACCGTCGCGGATACCGGCCCCGGCATGAACGAGGAGGACCGCAAGCGTATCTTCGAGGAATTCGAGCAGGTTGGCGATGCGGCGGAGCGTAGCGGTGGAACGGGGCTTGGCCTGTCCATTTCCTCGCGCATCCTGCGGGAGTTCGGCGGCGATCTCTCCGTTGACAGTCGCAAGGGCATTGGCACGACCTTCACCATCAGCCTGCCTGCCATTTCCGCGGATGCAGGCAAGGAAGGCAGCGACCGGATGCTGCTTTTGCGCTCTTCGCGGGTTCTGCTCCTGGCGCCCGATGGTCCTGCGGCGGAGGCGACGATTGCCAGCATCGAAACGCTGGGCGGACGGTGCCGCCATGTTCGCACGGTATCGGAAGCGGAATGGGTCATCTCCAATTCCTCGCGTCAGAATCTCGCCTTCACGGACATGATTGTCGATCATCGTATCGGTGGTGTCGATGGAATGGGGCCGGTTGCAAGCCGTATCAGGCGCATTCTGCTGGTCAGCCCGGAAGAGCGTGGCCATCAGCGCTGGGATGCCTATGACGCCTGGCTTATCCGGCCATTGAGAGAGCAGTCGCTGGTGGACGTTCTGCGAGGCCGGTTGGGAGGCGGGCAAAGCCACAAGGCGAGCGTCATTGTGGATGGCGGTGTGGTCCCCGAACCCTCCTTTGCGATTGGGCTTCAGGTGCTTTTTGCGGAGGATGATCCGGTGTCTGCCATGATGGTGGGTGCCGTCCTCAGAAAAGCTGGCTGTAGTGTGCAGCATGTGAGCGATCTTGTGGCGCTCGAAAAGGCGGCCTCTGCCCAGCCGCGGCCGGATCTCATCGTCTCCGATCTGCATATGCCGGGCGGCGAGCTTTCGGATGTTCTTCAAAGCCTGCATCGGCAGGGTGTCAATGCGCCCGTTCTGGTGCTTTCTGGAGAAACCGATTCTTCCTTGAAAGAGCGGATACTCGCTCAAGGGGCAGGAAGCATCTTGCCAAAACCTGCCGATCCGCACCGTTTGCTGCACGAGATAAAGCAGTTATTGGAAATGCAGCGGCAGAAAACCTGATCTTATTCGTGTTGTTGCAGGTTCTACATCAATCCTGGACATCGCCGGGTTACGTCACTTTCCTGTCGCATAATGGTGTTTTATGAAGTCCACCAACGGGGACGGTGAATCAATGAGTGTCGATCTTCTCAAGCGAGAAATCCAAGAGGATATCCAGCGCGAGCAGGAGCCGCAGCCTGCCTTGCCTGCTGATGTGTTTGGCCGAATTGGCAGCATGGAAACGCGCCTTGCGCGCAACAGCCGCGAAATCGAATCGGCCCAGGCTATTCGCTACAAGGTCTTCGTGGAAGAAATGGGCGCCACCTTGCCGCCTGAAGCCATGGCATTGAGACGCGACTTCGATATCTACGACGAAATATGCGACCATCTTCTGGTGGTGGATACGGCATTGACCGGTGAGCCCGAAGAGCAGATTGTCGGCACCTACCGCCTGCTTCGGCAAGAGGTGGCCATGGCAAACGGCGGCTTCTATTCCGCAAGCGAATACGATGTGGCTCCGCTTCTAGCGCGCCATCCGGAAAAGCGCTTCATGGAGCTGGGTCGTTCCTGCGTGCTGCCGCACTACCGCACCAAGCGCACGGTTGAACTGCTTTGGCAGGGAAATTGGGCCTATGCCCTGCGCCACAACATGCATGCCATGTTCGGCTGCGCGTCCTTCTCCGGCACCGACCCGAAGAACCATGCTCTGGCTCTCTCCTTCCTGCATCACACCGTGGGCATGAAGGATGAATGGGCGGTTTCTGCCCTGCCGGAACTCTTTCAAAGCATGGATATGATGCCGCTCGAATCGATCAATTCCAAGCAGGCATTGATGGCGCTGCCGCCGCTGATCAAGGGATACTTGCGCCTTGGCGCAATGGTCGGAAACGGCGCGGTGGTGGATCAGGCCTTCAACACAACGGATGTGTTGATCGTGCTGCCTATCGAATCCATCTCGGGCCGCTATATCAACTATTATGGCGCGGATGCCGGTCGCTTCGGCGGCTGATACCGCAATCTTCTTTGTGAAAAGCGCCCGGTGGCATATAGCACCGGGCGCTTTTCCTATTCAGCTTCCGGCGTTGTAGGCGGCAATCGCCGCCATGTTCACAATGTCGGAATCCTTTGCTCCCATCGAGGTGATCTGGACTGATTTGTCGAGACCGACAAGCAGCGGGCCGATCAGCGTGGTGCCGCCCAGTTCCTCCAGCATGCGCGTTGAAATCGATGCGGAATGGATCGCTGGCATCACCAGAACATTGGCCGTGCCGGAGAGGCGGTTGAACGGATACTGTTCGAGACGCGCGGCGTTCAGCGCCACATCTGCCGCCATTTCTCCGTCATACTCGAAATTGACCCGGCGTTGGTCGAGAATTGCCACCGCCTCACGCACCCGTTCCGAGCGCTCGCCGCGCGGCTGGCCAAAGGTGGAATAGGCGAGCATTGCCACGCGTGGTTCATAGCCCATGCGCCGTGCGAGACGTGCCGCCTCGCAGGCTATATCGGCCAGATCCTGTGCGCTCGGCATGTCATGCACGGCCGTATCGGCCACGAAAACGGTACGGCCGCGAGACACGACGATGGAAACGCCGATGACCTTGTGGCCCGGCTTCGGGTCGATGCAGCGGCGCACGTCCGAGAGGGCCGTTGCATAGTTGCGAGTGGTACCCGTCACCATGGCGTCCGCATCGCCAAGCGCCACCATGCAGGCAGCGAAGTGGTTGCGGTCGTTGTGGATCAGGCGCTGCACATCGCGCAGCAGATAGCCCTCGCGCTGAAGGCGGGCATAGAGATAATCGATGTAGGTTTCCACCCGGTTGGACAGGCGGGCATTGACGATCTCGATACCGGGGCGGTCGAGTTCGATACCTGCCCGTTCGGCAGTCGAGCGGATCACATCGTCTCGACCGAGAAGAATGGCTGTGCCGAGCCCCTGATTGATGAAGGAGACGGCAGCGCGCATGACCTGTTCTTCTTCGGCTTCCGCGAAGACAACCCGTTTCGGATTGCGGCGGACCTGCGCATAGATATTCTGAGTGGTGGCCGCAATCGGATCGCGACGGGCGGAAAGCTCGCGCCCATAGGCGTCGAGATCTTCAATCACCCGACGTGCTGCGCCGCTTTCAATGGCGGCCCTGGCGACAGCCACCGGAATGGCCGAGATGAGGCGTGGATCGAAGGGCACCGGAATGATGTATTGCGGCCCGAAACGCGGACGCACGCCCTGATAGGCGGCAGCCACGTCATCGGGCACATCTTCACGAGCAAGATTGGCAAGCGCCTGTGCCGCCGCAATTTTCATTGCGTCGTTGATCTGGCGTGCGCGCACATCCAGCGCTCCGCGGAAGATATAGGGAAAGCCCAGAACATTGTTGACCTGGTTCGGATAGTCCGAGCGGCCCGTTGCCATGATGGCATCGTCGCGAATCCGCGCCACCTCTTCCGGTGTGATTTCCGGATCAGGGTTTGCCATGGCGAAGATGATCGGCCTGTCCGCCATGGAGCGGATCATTTCTTCCGTGAAGGCGCCTTTCTGAGAAAGGCCGAACACGACATCCGCACCCTTCATCGCCTCTTCCAGTGTGCGGCGGTCGGTTTTCACCGCATGCGCGCTCTTCCACTGGTTCATGCCCTCGGTGCGGCCCTGATAGATCACGCCTTTGGTGTCGCAGAGGATGATGTTTTCCGGGGCAAAGCCCATGGCCTTGATCAGCTCGATGCAGGCAATGGCTGCCGCACCGGCACCGTTGCAGACGAGCTTTGTCGTCTTCAGGTCGCGCCCCGTCAGTTCCAGGGCGTTGATAAGACCCGCTGCCGCAATGATCGCGGTGCCGTGCTGGTCGTCGTGGAAAACCGGAATGTCCATCAATTCGCGCAGACGGCTTTCGATGATGAAGCATTCGGGCGCCTTGATGTCTTCAAGGTTGATGCCGCCGAAGGAAGGGCCGAGATAGCGCACGCAGTTGATAAATTCGTCGACATTTTCGGTATCGACTTCCAGATCGATGGAATCCACATCGGCAAAGCGCTTGAAAAGAACGGACTTGCCTTCCATCACCGGTTTGGAGGCAAGAGCGCCGAGATTGCCCAGGCCGAGGATGGCGGTACCGTTCGAGATGACGGCGACCATGTTGCCGCGCGTGGTGTAATCGTAAGCGGTTTCAGGATTGGCCGCGATGGCCTTCACCGGCACTGCGACGCCGGGTGAATAGGCAAGCGACAGGTCGCGCTGCGTTGCCATCGGTTTGGTCGGAACGATTTCCAGCTTGCCCGGACGGCCCTCGGCGTGGAAGTCGAGCGCTTCCTGTTCAGTCACGGATGGACGCGCATTTTTGCGGCCCTTCTGCGGTTGGCTTTCCTTGGCAGACATGTCCCCTCCAGCATCTTGTGGGCATCGCTTGTGTTTCGAATGCGCGATATTGTGTTCCCACGGTCATAATCGATAGAGTCACGCATTAGTCTGCGCAACAAAAAATGGCCGGAAGATCTTGTTGAACCCATCACCAGACGTCTTGAACACAGCCGAGCTTACCTCGGCTGAAAGCCGCGCTTCGGCAACGCCGATGATGGAACAGTATATCGAGATCAAGGCGAATAACCCGGATTCGCTGCTGTTTTACCGTATGGGCGATTTCTACGAGCTCTTCTTCGAAGATGCGGTGGAGGCGGCGCGCGCCCTCGGAATCACGCTGACAAAACGTGGGCAGCATCTGGGGCAGGATATTCCCATGTGCGGCGTGCCGATCCATGCCGCCGACGACTATCTGCAAAAGCTGATTTCTCTCGGCTTCCGCGTGGCGGTCTGCGAGCAGGTGGAGGATCCTGCCGAAGCCAGGAAACGCGGTTCGAAATCCGTCGTGCGGCGCGATGTCGTGCGCCTTGTTACGCCGGGAACGCTGACGGAAGAGAAGCTGCTCTCCCCGTCGGAATCCAATTACCTGATGGCCCTTGCGCGCATCAAGGGCGGTGGCGAGCAGCAGCTGGCACTGGCCTGGATCGATATTTCCACCGGCGTCTTCCGGCTGGCGGAAACGACACAGCTTCGCCTGCTCGCCGATATTCTGCGCATCGAACCGCGTGAACTGATTGTGGCGGATACGGTCTTCTACGATGAGGAACTGAAACCGACCTTCGATATTCTCGGTCGTGTCGCGGTGCCACAGCCAGGTGTGCTTTTCGATAGCGCGACGGCCGAAGAGCGCATTGCCCGCTATTTCGGCGTCGGCACGCTGGATGGTTTCGGCAGCTTCACGAGAGCCGAGCTTGCAGCCGCGGCAGCTGCGGTTGCCTATGTCGAGAAGACCCAGATTGCGGAGCGTCCGCCGCTCAATCCGCCGGAGCGTGAGAGCGGCGCATCGACGCTGTTCATCGATCCGGCCACGCGGGCCAATCTGGAGCTGACCCGCACCATGAACGGCGATCGTGAAGGATCGCTGCTGAAGGCGATCGATCGCACGGTGACCGGCGGCGGTGGGCGCCTTCTTGCCGAACGTCTGATGTCGCCGCTGACCGACCCGCAGGAGATCAATCGTCGGCTGGATAGCGTTGCCTTTCTGATTGAAGAACCCTCTCTGTGCAGCGATCTGCGTTCCGCGCTCAAGCATGTGCCGGATATGCCAAGAGCGCTGTCGCGCCTTGCGCTGGATCGCGGCGGACCGCGTGATCTGGGCAGCATTCGCCAGGGTCTCGCCGCGGCGCGTCAGGTCGGCGAATGTCTCGGCAAGGCGCTTCTGCCGGAAGAGCTGTCAGGCGCTTTCAAGGATCTGAGTGCACTTCCGCGCTTCGTGGAAGAGGAGATGGATCGCGTTCTGTCGGATGAGTTGCCGCTTCTGAAACGCGATGGCGGCTTCCTTCGCGATGGCGCTCATGCCGAGCTGGATGAGGTGCGTGCGCTTCGTGACCAGTCGCGGCGGGTCATTGCCGGGCTGCAACTGCATTATGCGGAAGAGACCGGCATCAAATCGCTCAAGATCAAGCATAACAATGTGCTGGGTTATTTCATCGAGGTGACGGCGGGCAATAGCGGCCCGATGACCGACACGCCGGAGGCGAAGGCGCGCTTCATCCATCGCCAGACCATGGCCAATGCCATGCGCTTCACCACCACGGAACTGGCGGATCTGGAAAGCCGCATTGCCAATGCTGCAGACCGGGCGCTGACGATCGAGCTGGAAGCCTTCGACCGTCTGACGGCGATGGTGCTGTCCCATGCGGAGGTTCTGAAGGCCGGGGCGAGGGCGCTTTCCATCATCGATGTTGCGGCAGGGCTGGCGCTTCTGGCGGAGGAGTGGAACTATTGCCGTCCGGAAGTGGACGCCTCGCGCCAGTTCAACATTCAAGGCGGGCGTCATCCGGTCGTGGAGCAGGCGCTTCGCCGCCAGTCCTCCGGCTCGTTCATTGCCAATGATTGCGATCTCTCGCCAAAGACGGATGGCGGTTTTGGCGCCCTCTGGCTGCTCACCGGCCCGAACATGGGCGGTAAATCCACATTCCTGCGCCAGAATGCGCTGATTGCCATTCTCGCCCAGATCGGTTCCTTCGTGCCTGCCACGCAGGCGCAGATCGGCGTGGTGGATCGCCTCTTTTCGCGCGTCGGAGCATCGGACGATCTGGCGCGGGGACGCTCCACCTTCATGGTTGAAATGGTCGAGACCGCCGCCATTCTCAATCAGGCGACGGATCGTTCGTTGGTCATTCTCGATGAAATCGGCCGAGGAACCGCAACCTTCGACGGTCTTTCCATTGCCTGGGCCGCCGTGGAACATCTGCATGAAGCCAATCGCTGCCGGGGCCTTTTTGCAACCCATTTCCACGAATTGACCGTGCTTTCGGAAAAGCTGAACCGGCTCTCCAACGCGACCATGCGGGTGAAGGAATGGGATGGCGATGTCATCTTCCTGCACGAGGTAGGTCCGGGTGCTGCAGATCGCTCCTACGGCATTCAGGTGGCGAAGCTTGCCGGTCTTCCCGATGCCGTTGTGGCGCGGGCGCGCGATGTCCTGAACAAGCTTGAGGATGCCGACCGCAAGAACCCGGCCAGCCAGCTCATCGATGATCTTCCGCTGTTTCAGGTGGCGGTCAGGAAAGAGCAGGAGAAGCGCGGGCCCTCCAAGGTGGAAGAGGCGTTGAAGGCCATCAACCCGGATGACATGACACCGCGTGAAGCGCTCGATGCGCTTTATGCGCTGAAGAAGCAGCTTAACTGAGCAATTCCAGCAAAGCCGGGAACCTCCTTTGCGGTGGAAATTGCGAATAACAAATCGATAGCGTGGTGAGGGCAGTTCAGCTTTCGCCATCACTTCAGTTTCAGGCCATTTTCACGCCGCCGAGGTGCCTTGCCTTGCTGTCCATTCCACTGCCATTCATCGTCGGGCTGGTCATCGCGCTTACGCTCTACCGCAATTTGAAGGGTGTCGAGACACCGGGGTCTAAGCGTTACTTCGTCGTTTTCCTGATGGCCTATGCCATGCAGGGTGCCATCATCGGGCTTCGCTTCGGCTATGGGGTTGAATGGCTGCATGTCGTTCAACCAGTCACGGCAGCCCTGATGCCGCCACTTGCCTATCTTGCCTTTCGTTCTCTCGCGGCAACGCCCGTGGCGCGTCCGGCGCTGCATCTGGTTGCGCCCCTGCTTGTTTTGCTGGCTGTCGCCTTGCTGCCGTTGCTGGTCGATCTCCTGCTGATGCTGGAATTCATTTGCTACGGAGTTCTGCTCTTCAGCCTGACGCTGAAAGGCTCCAATGCTTTGGCGGAAACCTCGTTGCAGCGCATGGTGCCGGCGATGAGGGCTGCTCGCCTCTCTGCGATCCTGCTGCTCTTTTTCGGCATTTTCGATGCGGCTCTGGCCGTTGTCAGCCTGTTCTATGGCAATGCCCTTGTGCCGCTTGCGGTCACGGCCATGAACTTCACCGCGCTTTTTATCGTCACGCTCTATTATTTCGTGCCCGATTTCTTCGGACGCGAACAGGCGGCGCCAAGCGGGGCAGCGGTGGCAGGGACGAACGCAGAGGACGAGGCACTTCTTGCGCGCATTGAAGCTGCGCTCGACAGCAATGATCTCTACCGCCAGGAAGATCTCAGCCTTGCGAAGCTTGCACGGCGCACCGGCGCGACGGCACGTGAGGTCTCGGCGGCGATCAATCGGGCAACGGGGCTCAATGTTTCGCAATTCGTCAACAACCGGCGCATTCGTGAGGCATGCCGTCTTCTGGAGGAAACCAATCAGCCGTTGACCGCCCTCATGTTCGAATGCGGCTTTGGCACCAAATCCAATTTCAATCGCGAATTCAGGCGGGTCACGGGCAAAAGCCCGTCAGAGTGGCGCGCACAGGCCCGTCTCAAGAATTGATAAACCAAGGATTGGAAAATCCCGTCCGATGTGAAATCAATCCGATGATGGAAACGCTCTGGCAACAGGCGCCAACCCACTGTGCCGAATCGAAGCGCAGCGCGTCTAAAACAATATGCAAGCACATGCCGATAAGGCTATAGGCCGAGGGATGCGGCACCCGGCGGGATGACATGGCAAGAGAAGAAATCGATTTTTCAGGACTTCTGGATCTGGCGCAGCTGCGTCAGGAATGTGAAACAATCCTTGAGAATGGGGCGGGCAAGGCTCTCGAAATGCGGGCCGCTCTTTTGCCGGTTTTGCGCAAGGCCAGCCTCGATGGCCGCGAAAAGGTCCGTGCGCTTCTGGCGGAGGATGGCAGCGGCCTCAATTGCGCAGAGCGTCTCTCCTACATTCAGGATCAGTTGATCACCGTCATTTTTGAAGGGGTCACGCAGCGCCTTTACCCGGCAGCGGCGGCTGATGTTGCGATCACAGCCGTCGGCGGTTACGGCCGGGGCACCCTGGCGCCGGGGTCCGATATCGATCTTCTTTTCCTTCTGCCCTCCAGAAATACAGAGGACATGCGCAAGGCCATCGAGTTCCTGCTCTACATGCTGTGGGATCTCGGCTTCAAGGTAGGGCATGCCACGCGCACGGTGGATGAGTGCATCAGTCTTTCCAACCAGGATATGACGATCCGCACCGCCGTTCTGGAAATGCGTTTCGTTTGCGGTCGCAAGACACTGGCAGACGAGTTGCAGGCCCGCTTCGACAGTGAGATCGTCAGCCACGGCGCTGAGGATTTCATCGCGGCCAAGCTTGGCGAGCGTGACCAGCGCCACCAGAAGGCCGGAGATACCCGCTACCTCGTTGAGCCGAATGTGAAGGAAGGCAAGGGTGGCTTGCGCGATATCCAGACCCTGTTCTGGATCGCCAAATATCATTACCGCGTGCGTGATGCCGCTCAACTCGTCAAGCTCGGCGTTCTTTCCCGGCAGGAGTGGAGACTGTTCCAGAAGGCGGAAGACTTCCTCTGGGCGGTGCGGTGCCAGATGCATTTTGTGACCGGCAAGGCGGAAGAGCGCCTGTCCTTCGACATCCAGCGAGAGATTGCGGCGAATCTCGGCTATAGCAATCGGCGCACGCTCTCCGCGGTGGAACGCTTCATGAAGCACTACTTCCTTGTGACCAAGGATGTTGGCGATCTGACGCGCATTCTGTGCTCGGCGCTGGAGGAAGAGCAGGCAAAGCCCGCTCCGGGCATTACCGGCGTGATTGGACGCTTCCGCCGCCGCGTTCGCAAGATCCCCGGAAGCTCCGAATTCGTGGAAGATCGCGGCCGCATTGCGCTGGCTGATCCGGATGTCTTCAAGCGCGATCCCGTCAGCATCCTCCGGCTGTTTCATGTTGCCGATCTTCACGGGCTGGAATACCACCCGGACGCCTTGAAAGCGATCACGCGGGATTTGCGTCTCATTGACGATCATCTGCGGGAGGATGCGGAAGCCAACCGCCTTTTCCTGTCTATCCTCACGTCCCGCCTGGATCCGGCGCTCACGCTGCGCCGCATGAACGAATCCGGCGTTCTGGGCCGGTTCATTCCCGAATTCGGCAAGATCGTCGCGATGATGCAATTCAGCATGTATCACCATTACACGGTGGATGAGCATCTGATCCGCGCCGTCGAGGCTTTGTCGGAGATCGACAAGGGCCATTTTGCCGAAGAGCACCCGCTTGCCAACCAGCTGATGCCGCATATCGAAGAGCGGGAGGCGCTTTATGTCGCTGTTCTGCTGCACGATATTGCCAAGGGCAGGCAGGAGGATCATTCCATTGCCGGTGCCCGCGTGGCTCGCAAACTCTGCCCGCGCTTCGGGCTGAAACCCAAGCAGACAGAGCTGGTGGCCTGGCTGATCGACCAGCATCTGGCCATGTCCATGGTGGCACAGACGCGCGACCTGCATGACCGCAAGACAATCACCGATTTCGCCGAAACGGTGCAGTCGCTCGACAGGCTCAAAATGCTGCTGGTTCTGACGATCTGCGATATTCGCGCGGTCGGCCCCGGCGTCTGGAACGGCTGGAAAGGCCAGCTGCTGCGCACGCTGTATTACGAGACGGAACTGCTTCTCTCCGGCGGCTTCTCGGAAGTGTCACGCAAGGAGCGGGCCAAGGCTGCCGCCGAAGCGCTGGCAGATGCCCTGTCCGAATGGAGCCAGAAGGACCGCAAGACCTACTCCAAGCTCCATTACCAGCCATATCTTCTCTCTGTCGCGCTGGAAGATCAGGTGCGGCATGCGAAGTTCATTCGGGATGCGGACAAGGCGGGCCATGCGCTGGCAACGATGGTGCGCACCGATAGCTTCCGTGCAATCACGGAAATTACGGTTCTGGCACCTGACCATCCGCGCCTTCTCTCCATCATTGCGGGTGCCTGCGCCGCAACAGGTGCCAATATCGCCGATGCGCAGATTTATACCACCACCGATGGCCGCGCGCTGGATACCATTCTCATCAACCGCGAATTCCAGAGCGACGAAGATGAGTTGCGTCGTGCCGCAACCGTCTGCCGCATGATCGAGGATGTGCTGGCGGGCAAGAAGCGCTTGCCGGAGGTGATTGCAACCCGCGCCAAGGCCAAGAAAAAGAACAAGACCTTTATCGTCCATCCCTCGGTGACGATCTCGAACACGCTCTCCAACAAGTTCACCGTGATTGAAGTCGAGGGGCTGGACCGCACCGGCCTGCTGGCCGACATGACCGTGGTGCTGGCCGATCTATCGCTGGATATCCATTCGGCGCGCATCACCACTTTCGGCGAAAAGGTCATCGATACCTTCTACGTGACCGATCTTGTGGGGCAGAAGATTACCAACGAGAACCGGCAGGGCACGATTGTTCAGCGCCTCAAGACGGTCATCAGTGAGCAGGAAGATGAGCTGCGGCGCGGCATGCCCTCCGGTATTATCGCACCGGATCCCGTTGCCGTTCGTGCCGGCAATCCTCCGCGAAAGACGAAAGCAGACGCATGAGCCTGGTGAAGAAGTTTGCAACGGTCGGCGGCGCGACGCTGGGCAGCCGCCTTTTCGGCTTTGCGCGTGAAACGCTGATGGCCGCCGCGCTCGGCACCGGGCCAATGGCGGATATCTTTTACGCCGCCTTTCGCTTTCCCAACCTGTTT
The DNA here is from genome assembly GCF_042680945.1 of Affinirhizobium helianthi. Classification (NCBI taxonomy): domain Bacteria; kingdom Pseudomonadati; phylum Pseudomonadota; class Alphaproteobacteria; order Hyphomicrobiales; family Rhizobiaceae; genus Affinirhizobium; species Affinirhizobium helianthi. The sequence continues at coordinate 279,742 of NZ_JBHUEQ010000004.1, forward strand.
CGCCGCCTCTTTGCGGAAGGTGCCTTCAACGCCGCTTTCGTGCCGCTATTTTCCAAGGAAATCGAGGCTCATGGCGTCGAGGGTGCCAAGCGCTTCTCGGAAGAAGTGTTCGGCGTCCTCTTCTCGGCGCTGCTCGTCATCACCATTGGCATGCAGCTTTCCATGCCGCTCCTGGTGCGCTGGATCATAGCGCCAGGCTTTGCTGACGATCCGGAAAAGACCGCGATAACGGTGCGCATGGCCATCGTCATGTTCCCCTATCTCATGTGCATGTCGCTGACGGCCATGATGAGCGGTATGCTGAACTCGCTGCACCATTTCTTCGCTGCGGCCATCGCACCGGTCTTCCTCAATGTCATCATGATCAGCGCGCTGATCTACGCGCTGTGGAGCGGTGCTGATCCTTTGACGACCGGCTGGTATCTCTCCTGGAGTGTGTTGGCTGCGGGTCTTGTTCAACTCGCCATCGTCTATTTTGGCGTCCGTCACGCGGGCATCCGCATTGGTTTCCGCCGCCCGAAAATGACGCCGAATGTGAAGCGGCTTCTGGTCCTTGCCATTCCCGCGGCTGTCACAGGTGGCATTACCCAGATCAACCAGATCATCGGTCAAGCCATTGCCTCCGGCAAGGAAGGCGCGATTGCTGCCCTTCAATATGCAGATCGCATCTACCAGTTGCCGCTTGGTGTCGTGGGTGTTGCCGTCGGTGTGGTCCTGCTGCCGGAGCTTTCGCGGGCGCTGAAATCCGGCAATATGAAAGAGGCCGGAAATATCCAGAACCGCTCGCTGGAATTCGTGCTGTTTCTTACGCTTCCTGCGGCCGTCGGCATCTGGATCCTGTCGGAGCCGATCATTCGCGTTCTCTATGAGCGTGGTGCCTTCAATGCGGACAATACGGCCGTCGTGGCGTCCATTCTGGCGATTTACGGCCTTGGCCTGCCGGGCTTCGTGCTGATCAAGGCGCTTCAGCCGGGTTTTTATGCGCGTGAAGATACCAAGACACCGATGCGCTTCACCATGCTTTCGGTCGCGGTCAATTCGGCCCTTGCGATTTCGCTTTTCCCGCTGATTGCCGAACGCGGCATTGCGACAGCGGAAGTTGCAGCGGGCTGGATCAATACGCTGCTTCTGTTCTTCACCCTGTGGCGAAGAGGCAATCTGCAATGGGAATGGCCCCTTGCGCGCAGGATATTCCTGCTGATTGTTTCAGCGGCGGTGATGGCTGCAGCGCTTCTCTATGCGCAGTCGCATGCCGCCGCCTATCTCCTGCCGGGGACCTCGTTCCTGATCAAACTGGCGGCGCTGTTCGGCTTGATTGGCATTGCTATGCTTGTCTACTTCACGACTGCCTTTTTGATTGGCGGTGCCGATCTTGGGATGCTGCGTCGCAACCTGAAGCGTCGCCGCGCTGCACCTGCCAAGCCAGAGGACGATCAGCAATAGACCCAGCGGCGCTTGGGTCCCACATCCACATGGATGATCCCGTTGCAATAGCGACCAATGCCGCCAATGCCGGGGGCACTGGCCGCGGCGGCGACAATCTTCCGGTCCGAGACGCCCGGCACGCGAATATCCGCGGCCAGACAGTGGCTGTGCTGGGATGTGCCGGATTTTGGCCGGTGACCCGAGGTGACAATGGGCTTGCGGCCCGTCTTTGACGCGATGTGAGCGAGAATCGCCTCGAGCTTTTCGGGGAAGCAACCGGTGCGAACACTCACCCGCTGCACGGTGTAGGCTGCGCTGTAATCATGTTTGAACAGATTGGCGCGACGTTTTTTCACACTTTGAGTTTCTCCTGCCACAGCATGGGTGACAGCGAGGATGCCGGCGAGCGCGACGCATAACAGCAAGCGCATAATGTCTCCGTCAGATTATTGCCTCTAAAAGGGGCTGAATGGAACTGAGGGAGCATTTCGTTTCAAAAAGTGACGTCAGTAAGGACGAATTTGCTCGATTGTGAGGTTTTGATGCCTTTATTGTTGAGATCCGTTAACCATAGGGCGTTGCAGGTTTTTCGAGATTTACCCCTGTGGAGAGCCTGGGGAAAACATGAGGCATTTGCCACGGTTTTGGCAAATTCACACCATGTTTCAGCGTTTTGAACGGGCTGCTTCAGCATTAATAAGCTCGGCCTACTTGTCTTCCGATCAATGTTCGCATTTTTTAATCGATGCAAAAAATGAAAATGACCGTTCGGGGAAAGGCAAAAAGCCATGTCATTTATGAAGCACAGATTCGCGACGACTGTTCTCGCAGGCGCTCTTTTATTCGGTGCCAGCAATGCGTTCGCGGAAGCTGTCCTGCATCGCGGCAACGGCGGCGAACCGCAGACGCTCGATTACGCAAATATTTCTATTGATATTGAAGGCTTCGTGGTGAAGGACCTTTTCGAAGGCCTCACAATCTACGACGCCAAGGGTGAGATTGTGCCCGGCGCTGCCGAAAGCTGGAAGATTTCCGATGATGGCACCGTCTATACCTTCAAGCTGCGCGAAGACGCCAAGTGGTCCGATGGCACGCCGGTAACGGCTGAAGATTTCGCCTTCGCCATGCGCCGCGTGGAAGATCCGAAGACGGCTGCCAAATACGCTAACATCCTCTATCCCATCAAGAACGCTGAAAAGGTCAACAAGGGCGAGTTGCCGGTTGACCAGCTGGGCGTGAAGGCGGTGGATGCCAAGACGTTCGAGATCACGCTTGAGCGTGCGACCCCCTTCTTCCTCCAGCTTCTTGCCCACTACACGGCCCTGCCGATCAACAAGGCCAATTACGAGAAGTTCGGCGATCAGTTCGTGAAGCCGGGCAATATGGTCTCCAACGGCGCCTTCAAGCTTCAGTCGCATGTCCCGAACGACACGCTGGTTGTCGTGAAGAACGAGAACTACTGGGACGCCAAGAATGTGAAGCTCGACAAGGTCGTCTTCTACCCGATCGATGACGATGCCGCATCGGTGCGTCGTTTCGAAGCCAAGGAGATGGATCTGGTCTACAACTTCTCCGCAGAGCAGATCAAACGCCTGCGCGAAGCCTATAAGGACCAGGTGCATGTGACACCCGCCCTTGCGACCTATTATTTCGCCTTCGATAACCGTCAGGAGCCTTACAACGATGTGCGCGTTCGCCAGGCTCTTTCCATGGCCATCGACCGCGATTTCATCACCAGTGAAATCTATTCTGGCGCTCAGATCCCTGCCTACCACCTCGTGCCGCCAGGCATGGAAGGCTATGGCGAAGGCGTGAAGCCGGATTGGGCATCGCTGTCGCAGATCGACCGTGAAGACAAGGCCATCGCCTTGATGAAGGAGGCCGGTTACGGTGAGGGCGGCAAGCCGCTCAACATCGAAGTCCGCTACAACACCAATACCAACCACGAGCGTGTAGCAACGGCTCTGGCCGATATGTGGAAGAACACATTCGGTGCCAAGGTGTCTCTGGTCAATCTCGATGTCGCTTCGCACTATGCGTACCTGCAGGAAGGTGGCAAGTTCAACGTCGCACGTGCATCCTGGTCTGCGGACTATGCCGATCCGGAAAACTTCCTGGCTCTACTGGTCAGCACCAACACTACGTTCAACTACGGTAAGTACAAGAACGCCGAATTCGACGCGCTGATGAAACAGTCCTATGATGAGCGCGATGCTGCAAAGCGCATGGAAATCATGAAGAAGGCCGAGGAAATCCTGAACAAGGATCAGCCGATTGCGCCGGTCATGGGCAATGCCAATCTCTGGCTTGTCGCGTCTCGCGTTGCGGGCTGGCAGGATAATGCCGTCAACGAGCATCTTTCCAAGTTTTTGAGCGTCTCGGACAAGTAATCGAAAAAAGGAGCATGACGCGCGCCGTTCTCATCCGAACGGTGCGCGTCATCGTTTGAACCATGATCAGTTTCATCCTGCGCCGATTGGCGAGTGCCGTGCCCACGGTATTCGTCGTCGTGACGATATCGTTTTTCCTGATGCGCTTTGCGCCTGGTGGCCCGTTCAGCCTTGAACGTCCGCTTCCGCCCCAGACGATGGCAAACCTGATGGCTACCTATCAGCTCGATCAGCCCATCTGGAAGCAATACATCCACTACCTCGGAAATGCTGTCACTGGCGATTTCGGGCCGAGCTATATCTACAAGGACAACACGGTCGCTGAGCTTATCGGGAAGGCGCTGCCTTATTCGATGCAGCTTGGCTCAATGGCCATTCTGATCGCTCTGATCGGCGGTGTGCTGCTGGGAACCATTGCTGCACTTCGGCAGAACTCGGTACTGGATTTCGGGCTCATGGCCTTCGCTACGGTTGGTGTAACCGTTCCGAATTTCGTCGTTGGCCCGGTGCTGACGCTGATCTTTGCCATCATGCTTTCGTGGTTGCCAGCCGGCGGCTGGGGCGATGGCTCCATCCAGTTCCTCATTCTGCCTATCATCGCTCTGGCCTTGCCGCAGTTGGCGGTGTTTGCCCGCCTCACACGCGGTGCCATGATCGAAGCGCTGCACACGGACCATATCCGCACCGCCAAGGCCTATGGCCTGCCATCGCGGGTGGTCGTTGTCACGCACGCTTTGCGCGGGGCCATGCTGCCGGTGGTCTCTTACCTTGCGCCCTGTGCTGCGGCACTGTTGACCGGTTCTGCGGTGGTGGAAAGCATTTTCACCATTCCCGGCGTTGGCCGCTACTTCGTGCTCGGTGCGCTCAACCGCGATTATCCGCTGGTCATGGGCACCGTCATCCTCGTTGCGATCTTCGTGATCGTCTTCAACCTGTTGGTCGATATTGCCTACGGCCTGCTCGACCCGAGGGTTCGCCATGACTGATACCGTAAACTCCACCCCGGAAGTGCAGGGCCGAAGCCTTGGGCAGCTTGCCTGGCTGCGCTTTCGCCGCAACAAGGCTGCCATGGGCGGCTGCTTCATGCTGCTTCTCATCGGCCTGTTTTCTTTTGTCGGGCCTTTTTTCATGACGCACACCTATGATCAGGTGTTTCCGTCCTATGTGACCATCGCGCCAAGCCTCACGCCGCGCCCTGACCCGAAAACGCTTGAGGATGTGGCCACATCCGCGGTTAAACGCGCCCGTCTCAACCTCGATAGTTTCGAGGTGAAAGATGGCACCTTCACCGCCAAGGTTTCCTCGTCCAGTCCAATCGATCCACGCACGGTGCGCTATTTCGATCGCGTGAACGAGTTCAAGGGAACGGAAGTCAAGGAAACGGCACCCGATCAGCTTTCCATGGTGCTGACCGGCCATGTGGATCAGCAATATTTCCTCTTCGGCACTGATAGCAATGGCCGCGATCTTCTGGTCCGCGTCATGCTGGGTGGGCAGATTTCCATTGCGGTTGGCGTTGCGGCCTCACTTGTTTCTTTGGGGATCGGCGTCATCTACGGCGCAACCTCGGGCTATCTGGGCGGGCGTGTCGACAATATCATGATGCGACTGGTGGAAATTCTCTATTCGCTGCCCTTCGTATTCCTGGTGGTCGTGCTGGTGGTCTTCTTCGGCCGCTCGGTCATGCTGATCTTCATTGTGATCGGTGCCGTGCAATGGCTGGAAATGGCCCGTATCGTGCGCGGTCAGACGCTTTCGCTGAAACGGCGTGAATTCGTCGGTGCAGCACAGGCACTCGGTTTGACAGACTGGCAGATCATCCGCCGTCACATCATTCCCAACACGATTGGTCCCGTCATCGTGTTCGTCACGGTTGTCGTTCCGCAGGTCATCCTCACGGAAAGCTTCCTGTCCTTCCTTGGTCTTGGTGTTCAGGCGCCGCTTGCCAGCTGGGGCACGTTGATTTCGGAAGGTGCCAAGAACATGCAGGGCGCACCCTGGCTGCTCATCTTCCCGTCCATCTTCTTCGTTCTAACGCTGTTTTCGCTGAATTTCGTCGGCGATGGCCTGCGCGATGCGCTCGATCCGAAGGACCGTTGAGATGGAAAAGATGGAAACACATGAAACCGTTCTGACGGTCTCCAACCTCAAGGTCGATTTCACCACGCCGGATGGCGATGTTCAGGCTGTCAAAGGCACGAGCTTCTCGGTGAAGAAGGGCGAAACGCTGGCGATTGTTGGCGAATCCGGCTCCGGCAAAAGCCAGACCATGATGGCGATTATGGGCTTGCTCGCTGCAAACGGACGCGTCTCCGGTTCTGCCCGCTACCGCGACAAGGAGCTGGTGGGTGCAAGCCTTTCCGATCTGAACAAGGTGCGTGGCTCGAAGATTACCATGATCTTTCAGGAGCCGATGACATCGCTCGATCCGCTCTACACGGTCGGAAAGCAGATTGCCGAGCCCCTCATCCATCACCGTGGCATGGATAAGAAAGCGGCAAGAAGCCGCGTGCTGGAACTCTTGCAACTTGTCGGCATCCCGGAGCCGGAACGGCGCATCGATAGCTATCCGCATGAAATGTCCGGTGGTCAGCGCCAGCGCGTCATGATTGCCATGGCGCTCGCCAACGAACCGGACCTGTTGATTGCGGATGAGCCGACAACCGCGCTCGACGTGACCATTCAGGCGCAGATTCTCGAGCTTCTGGCCGATCTTCAGAAACGCTTCGGCATGGCCATCGTGCTCATCACCCATGATCTCGGCGTGGTGAAGCATGTGGCGGATCGCGTGGTTGTGATGCGCCGGGGCGAGATCGTCGAACAGGGCAGCCGCGAAGACATTTTCGAGCGTCCGCAAGAGGACTATACGAAGATGCTCCTGGCGGCGGAACCTTCCGGTTCCAAGGCACCTCCGGCGGATAACGCGCCGATCATCCTTGAAGGGCGCAATGTCACCGTCGATTTCGAAATCGGCTCCGGCATCTTTTTCAAGGGCAGCCGCATTTTCCGCGCCGTCGATGGAGTGAACCTGACGCTTCGCAAGGGCCAGACCATCGGCATCGTCGGCGAATCCGGTTCCGGCAAGTCCACGCTAGGCAGGGCCCTGCTGCGCCTGCTGCAATCGGACGGCCGCTACAGCTTCAACAGCACGGATATCTCGCATCTGGATCGCAAGGCCATGCGGCCTTTCCGCAAGCAGATGCAGCTCGTGTTCCAGGATCCCTACGGTTCGCTCTCGCCCCGCCAGACAGTGGGTGAGATCATCACCGAGGGCCTCTTCGTGCATGAGCCGAACCTGACGAAAGCGGATCGCGACAAGCGCGCCATCGAGGCGCTGAATGAAGTCGGGCTCGATCCGGCGGCCCGCAACCGCTACCCGCACGAGTTCTCCGGCGGCCAGCGGCAGCGTATCGCTATTGCGCGCTCCATGATCCTGAAACCGAAGGTCGTCATCCTGGATGAGCCGACATCGGCGCTCGACCGCTCGGTTCAGCGGCAGGTGATCGAACTCCTGCGCGACCTGCAACAGAAGCATGATCTGTCCTATGTCTTTATCAGTCACGATCTTTCGGTGGTGCGCGCCATTTCCGATCATGTGATTGTCATGAAGAGCGGGAAAATCGTGGAGCAGGGACCAACGGAGGATATCTTCGACAGTCCGGCCCAGGATTACACCAAGGCGCTGATCGCAGCCGCTTTCACGCATTGACGAGGGGGCAGGGCACGCCTCAGACATGAAGCGTGCCCTCTCTTGCATAAATCCTGCTGTGATGTGCTGACGCCACTTGATTGCGCGGCCCGAAAAGCACTAGAACGCCGCGCAAACCCTGGCCGTCCGGGGCGAGACGCGGAAAGACACGTCACCCTTTCTGAGGCCTCGTTTCCGAAAGCCTGTGGCCCTCCACCAGCCTATCGAGGACGATATGAACAGCTTCAAGCCGCTTGTTTTCTCCGGCGTTCAGCCCACCGGCAACCTGCATCTCGGCAATTATCTCGGCGCAATCCGCAAATTCGTGGCGCTGCAGGAAAACAATGATTGCATCTACTGCGTCGTTGATCTGCATGCGATCACCGCCCAATTGGTGCATGAGGACCTGAAAGGTCAGATCCGCTCCATCGCCGCCGCCTTCATTGCCTCCGGTATCGACCCGGTGAAGCACATTGTCTTCAACCAGTCGGCCGTGCCGCAGCATGCGGAACTGGCCTGGATCTTCAACTGCGTTGCCCGCATCGGCTGGATGAACCGCATGACGCAGTTCAAGGACAAGGCGGGCAAGGATCGTGAAAATGCATCGCTTGGCCTGCTCGCTTATCCGAGCCTGATGGCCGCCGATATTCTCGTCTACCGCGCCACCCATGTTCCGGTCGGCGACGACCAGAAGCAGCATCTGGAACTGGCGCGCGATATCGCCCAGAAGTTCAATATCGATTTCCAGCAGAAAATCCGTGCGACCGGACAAGGCGTGGACATGGTGGTGGGCGAGGAGCCGATCCACGGCTATTTCCCGCTGGTCGAGCCGCTGATCGATGGTCCGGCACCCCGCGTCATGTCGCTGCGTGACGGCACGAAGAAGATGTCGAAGTCCGATCCTTCCGATCTGTCCCGTATCAACCTCATGGACGATGCCGACGAGATCCTGAAAAAGATCCGCAAGGCGAAGACCGACCCGGATGGTCTTCCCTCGGAAGTCGAAGGTCTGGCAGGCCGTCCTGAGGCCGACAACCTGATCGGCATCTATGCAGCGCTTTCCGACAAGACCAAAGCCGATGTACTGAAGGAATTCGGTGGCCAGCAATTCTCGGTCTTCAAGCCGGCGCTTGCCGATCTCGCCGTTCAGGTTCTCTCCCCGATTACCGAGGAAATGCGCCGCCTGATGGGGGACACCAGCCATATCGACGCAATCCTCAAGGATGGCGGCGAGCGTGCCCGCGCCCGCGCAGAGCTGGTCATGAACGACGTTTACGACATCATCGGTTTTCTGCGCTGATCCCTGACGCGAATATTCCACCCGCCGGTTGCAGCACCGGCGGGTTTTCATTTGCCTGATATGGTATAAATTCGCGATCTCGATCCGGTTGGTCGAGGTATGCGGAGGGGATATATGGTATCGAAGCGGTTGTCGCGGCTGGAGGGCCATCGGCGCAAGTTCATGGCCGTTATCGACGGCACGCCGGAATGCGAGCGCGCCGTGCATTATGCCGGACGGCGGGCGCAAAACACCAATGGCGCACTGGTGCTTCTCTACGTAATCCCGGAAGGTGATTTCCAGCAGTGGCTGGGTGTGGAGCAGATCATGCGGGCGGAGGCGCAGGAGGAAGCCGAGGCCGTCATGGCAAAGACCGCCCAGAAGGTGCGGGAAACCATCGGCATCGATCCGGAAATCGTGATCCGTGAAGGTAACGCCGCCGATGAAATCAATGCCGTGATCGAGGAGGATCGCGACATCGCTATTCTGGTTCTGGCCGCAGGATCCGCCAAGGAAGGGCCGGGGCCACTGGTTGCCTCTCTGGCGGGGCGAACAACCGCCTTTCCCATTCCTGTCACCGTTCTGCCCGACAGCCTTTCGGATGATGAAATCGACGCACTCTGCTGATGGCTCTTGACCGTTCATTCACAAAGGCGCACTTGAACGCAAAGCTGAATGCGACTATCTTCTTTTGAAGAATTCTAAACTGGCGCCTTTTGAGAGCTGCCAAGGAGACAAGAGATGTTCATCCAGACCGAAGCCACGCCCAATCCGGCCACCCTGAAGTTCCTGCCTGGCAAGGTGGTGCTGGAGAAGGGGACGGCTGATTTCCGCACTGCCGAGGATGCGCAGGCTTCTCCGCTGGCGGCACGCCTTTTCACCATTCCGGGCGTCACCGGCGTCTATTTCGGCTATGATTTCGTGACCGTGACCAAGGAGAACCAGGAGTGGCAGCATCTGAAGCCCGCCATTCTGGGGTCGATCATGGAGCACTTCATGTCCGGCCAGCCGGTCATGGGCGGTTCTGCCAGCTTTGCCGAAAGCACGGATGAGGAAGGCGAGTTCTTCGAAGATGGCGACGAGACAATCGTTGCCACCATCAAGGAATTGCTTGAAACGCGTGTTCGCCCGGCCGTGGCACAGGATGGTGGCGATATCACCTTCAAGGGCTTTCGGGATGGCACTGTCTATCTCAACATGAAGGGGGCCTGCTCGGGCTGCCCATCCTCCACCGCAACCTTGAAGCATGGCGTTCAGAACCTGCTCCGTCACTTCGTGCCGGAAGTTCAGGCCGTCGAAGCCCTTTAAGCTTCCATGCACGTTCTCGCAATCGATACGGCGGGGGTGGATTGCTCCGCCGCCATCTACCATGCGTCCGAAAAGCGCGTTCTCTCATCGGTCATCGATCGCATTGGCAAAGGCCATGCGGAACGCCTGATGGCGATGATCGAAGAGGCGCTGCAGGCTGCCGATCTCATTCTGCCCTCCATTGATCGCATCGCAGTGACCATTGGCCCCGGTTCCTTTACCGGTATTCGGGTCGGTGTTGCAGCGGCTCGCGGGCTGGGACTGGCGCTGGATGTCGATGTGGTCGGTGTTTCCACGCTGCAGGCTCTTGCCATGAAGCATCTGGACGAGGATGCGTCGCGTCCCGTGATCGCTGCCATGGATGCCAAGCGAAACGAAATCTATGCGCAGGCATTTGATGAGCACTGCCAGCCTCTGGGGCAGCCTGAAAGCCTCTCTCTCGATCAGTTGAAGGCTCTTGCTCACAAACACTCAGCCACTGTGACCGGCTCCGCCGTGGCGTTGCTTTCCGGTCTTGAGAAAAGTGAAGATCCGGATCGCTTCAATATCGCGATCGTTGCAAAACTGGGTGCTCAGGCACAACCGGGTGTGGATATTGCAAAACCGCTTTACCTTCGCGGGCCGGATGCTAAACCCCAGGATGGATTTGCACTCGCACGCGCCTGACGATTCTCGATGTTCGAAGACTACCTGACCTGGAAGCCGTTTTTCGATGTTGTTCCGATGCGCGACGACGATTGCGCAGAGGTTGCGGAGATGCACGGCCAGCGCTTTTCACGGCCCTGGAGCGAGCAGGAGGTTTCAAGCCTTCTCGCCCAGTCTGGAGTCTTCGGCTTTTGTGCCCTTCAGACCAACGCTTTTTTCAGCCGTCCGCTCGGCGGTATTGTTCTTGCGCGCGAGGCGGCGGGTGAAGCGGAAATATTGACGATTGCCGTATCGGAAAAGTTCGGGCGTACCGGCCTTGGCTGGCGCCTGATGCAGGCGGCGCTGCGGGAAGCCTTCGATCGGGGCGCGGAAAGCATGTTTCTGGAGGTCGAGGAGACGAATGCCGCAGCAATCGGCCTCTATCGCAGGCTTGCCTTCGAGGAGGTTGCGCGTCGTCCCGCCTATTATGCGGCGGCAGATGGCACGCGATCCGCAGCGCTTGTCATGAAGCGCGATCTTCGTTAGTCCCATTCGCAAATAAGTATCGCCGGAACACACCGCTTTTTAAGCCGGATGTGTTTCAAGATGGGATGGAGACTGCCTGCCTGTGACGGGGTGGGCCTTGCAAGACTTCCAGGGCCGAGAGACCGATGACCGACCTTACCAAATCACTGGAAGAGCTTTGCGCCCAGAAGGGTATGCGAATGACCGAGCAAAGGAGGGTCATCGCGCGCATTCTTCAGGATTCGGACGATCATCCGGATGTGGAGGAGCTTTATCGCCGCTCGTCCAGGATCGATTCGCGAATCTCGATCTCCACTGTCTATCGCACGGTGAAGCTGTTCGAGGATGCGGGCATCATCGAGAAGCACGATTTTCGCGATGGACGCTCTCGCTATGAGACCGTGCCGGAAGAACATCACGACCATATGATCGATGTGAAGACGGGCGAGGTGATCGAGTTTCACTCGGCCGAGATCGAGGCTCTGCAGGAACGAATCGCCCGTGAACACGGCTTCCGTCTGGTGGGGCATCGGCTGGAACTCTACGGCATTCCGCTGGATAAGGACGAAAAGTGATCGCCTGGCTGCGGATCGGCATCATTCTTTGTCTTCTGGCGCTGGTCACGCTCGTGCTTTTGCCGGTGCAACTGCTTGGGCTGCGCTATGACTGGAGGCTTCGCCGCCGGCTTCCGCGCTGGTGGCATCGCATTGCCTGCCGCCTGCTCGGCATCCGCATTCGCACGCATGGCAGGCTGGAGACCCGGCGCCCGTTGATGATTGCAGCCAACCACGTGTCCTGGAAAGACATCCTGGTTCTCGGCGCCGTGGCCGATGTGGTTTATGTTGCCAAGGCCGAAGTGGCCGATTGGCCGATCTTCGGCATACTGGCAAAGCTACAGAAAACGATCTTCGTGGCGCGAGAGCAGAAGCGCCGTACGGGCGACCAGGTGAACGAGATCGCCGCCCGCATGAGCGGTGGCGAAGTGGTCGTCCTCTTTCCCGAAGGCACGACATCCGACGGCAATCGGCTCCTCGACATCAAATCCTCCCTCTTTGGTGCGGCCAGCGCTGCTGTATCCTCCTCGCCGGAAGGCGTGGTGCATGTGCAGCCGGTCTCAATTGCCTATACCGGCATCCACGGCATGCCTATGGGCCGCTATCATCGCCCGCTTGCCGCCTGGCCAGGGGATGTGGAGCTGGTGCCGCATCTCATGGGCGTGCTGAAAGCCGGCGCGCTGGACGTGGATGTGGATTTCGGCGAGGTGGTGGAGTTTCGTGCCGATACCAACCGGAAAGTCGCCAGCGGCGCCATCGTCTCGCGGCTGCGCACCATGCTGAGCCAGCGTCTCTATCCGCGCGCTGGCTGAAACCGCTTCATTTCCGGGCCGTCTTGCAGTAAAGAAGCGCGCATGAGCGACCAGACAGCCCTTCTCCCACCTCTGCCACAGGCCGAGGCAGACAGTTTCGATACGCGCACCAACGTACGCCCCGACGCACGCAAAGTGTTCATCAAGACCTATGGGTGCCAGATGAACGTCTACGATTCCGTTCGCATGGGCGATGCGCTGGCCAGCGAAGGCTATGTGACGACCGAGAATGTGGAAGAGGCGGATCTGGTTCTGCTGAACACCTGCCATATTCGCGAAAAGGCCGCCGACAAGGTCTATTCCGCGCTTGGCCGCTTGCGTGACATGAAGAAGGAGCGCAACGCCGAAGGCCGCGAAATGATGATCGGCGTGACCGGCTGCGTTGCCCAGGCGGAAGGCGAGGAAATCCTGCGCCGTTCCCCGGCCGTCGATGTGGTCATCGGCCCGCAGACCTATCACCGTTTGCCGCAGGCCCTGAAACGGGCAAGGCAGGGTGAGCGTGTGGTCGAGACGGACTACGCCGTCGAAGACAAGTTCGAACATTTGCCGGTACCGGAAAAGAAGGTCATCCGCTCGCGTGGTGTCACCTCATTCCTCACGGTTCAGGAAGGCTGCGACAAGTTCTGCACCTTCTGTGTCGTGCCCTATACGCGGGGTGCCGAGGTTTCGCGCCCTCTGTCGCAAATCCTCGATGAAGCGCACAAGCTGGTGGACGCCGGTGTGCGCGAGATCACGCTTCTGGGGCAGAATGTGAATGCCTGGCATGGCACAGGCCCCAAGGGAGAGGCCTGGGGGCTTGGAGAGCTGCTTTACAGACTGGCGGACATTCCGGGCCTTGCCCGCCTTCGCTACACCACCAGCCATCCGCGTGACATGGACGACCGCCTGATCGAGGCGCATCGCGATCTGCGGGCGCTGATGCCCTATCTGCACCTGCCGGTGCAGGCTGGTTCGGACCGCATTCTGAAGGCGATGAACCGCCGCCACACGGCACAGGATTATATCCGCCTGATCGAGCGGATCCGCTCCGTGCGGCCCGATATTGCGCTGTCGGGTGATTTCATCGTCGGTTTTCCCGGCGAAACGGATCGGGATTTCGAAGATACGCTGCGTCTGGTGGAAGAGGTGCGCTATGCGCAATCCTTCTCCTTCAAATACTCAACCCGTCCGGGAACTCCCGGTGCCGAGCTTGGTTCTCAGGTCGCCGAAGAGGTCAAGGCGGAGCGGTTGGAGCGGCTGCAGGCGCTTCTTTTGAAGCAGCAGAATGCATTCTCCGAATCATGCGTCGGCAAGACTATTGAAGTGCTGCTGGAAAAGCCCGGTCGCATGCCGGGGCAGTTGATTGGTCGTTCTCCCTGGCTGCAATCGGTGAATGTTGAACAGCAAACATCGCAAATTGGTGACATTATTTCTGTACGAGTTGTGAGTGCTGGACCAAACAGCTTGTTTGCAGAGCGGATTGAGCGTTAAACTCTCACCATCAACCACTGGAGCATGCCTACTTGAACGGACGTGAACTGGTACCATCATCCTCGCGCAACACCCGCACTGCTGCGACTGACGCCAACCACTTCGTCTTGACGTTCGAAAATAACAGGCTTGCCAGTGAGCTTTTCGGGCAGTTCGATCAGAACCTGAAACTGCTGGAGGAGCGGCTGCATATCGATGCCCGCGCTCGCGGCAATTCGGTCAGCATCACAGGCGATGTTTTGGCCACCAATCAGGCGCGCCGCGCGCTCGATTTTCTCTATGAGCGTCTGCAAAAGGGCGGCTCTGTCGAAATCTCCGATGTGGAAGGTGCAATTCGCATGGCGGTCGCAGCCGATGACCAGTTGACCCTTCCGACGCTGGAAAAGAAAGCCAAGCTTTCCATGGCGCAGATTTCGACGCGCAAGAAGACGATTTCCGCCCGCACACCAACCCAGGATGCCTATATGCGGGCGCTGGAGCGGGCAGAGCTGGTCTTCGGCGTCGGACCGGCTGGAACAGGTAAGACCTATCTCGCCGTTGCCCATGCCGCCCAGCTTTTGGAGCGCGGCGCTGTCGACAAGATCATTCTGTCGCGTCCAGCCGTGGAGGCGGGTGAGCGGCTCGGCTTCCTGCCGGGTGACATGAAGGAGAAGGTCGATCCCTATCTTCGCCCGCTCTATGACGCGCTTTACGACATGATGCCCGGCGACAAGGTGGAACGTGCCATTACCGCAGGCGTGATTGAAATCGCGCCGCTGGCCTTCATGCGCGGTCGCACGCTTGCCAATGCGGCGGTTATTCTGGATGAGGCGCAAAACACGACCTCGATGCAGATGAAGATGTTCCTCACGCGTCTTGGCGAAAACTCGCGCATGATCATTACTGGCGACCCCAGCCAGGTGGACCTGCCGCGCGGTGTAAAATCAGGCCTTGTCGAGGCTCTGCAGGTGCTGAAGGGCGTCGAGGGCATTTCCGTCGTCCGCTTCAAGGATACGGATGTCGTTCGCCATCCTCTGGTGGGGCGCATTGTGCAGGCCTATGATGCGCAATATGCGGTTCATGAGGAAAGCGAGGAAGAGGATCGCTAGTCGATCCCTGCTGCCATGCCGCAACTCGATATACAGATCAGCGTTGAAGACGAGCGCTGGGGTGACGAAGATACACTTCTTCCGGTGGCGGAAAGAGTGCTGAATGCATCTGCCGGCTATCTTGCGCGTGAGGAAGGGCAACCTTTCCCTTCGCACCCGGTTGAACTCTCGTTGGTTTTCACCAATGATGAGGATATCCGCGCCATAAACGCTGAGTGGCGCGGCAAGGATAAGCCGACAAATGTGCTGTCCTTCCCGGCATACCCCATCGAACCCGGTGACATGACCGGGCCGATGCTGGGCGATATCGTGATTGCTCGCGAGACGGTGGAGCGGGAAGCGCTTGACCTGGAAAAGACATTCGATGAGCATCTGACGCACCTGATGGTGCATGGTTTTCTGCATTTGTTTGGCTACGACCACATTGAAAAAGACGAAGCCGAAGAAATGGAAGCGCTGGAGACTCGCATTTTGGCCACTCTGGGCCTATCTGATCCCTATGCGGGCCAGGACCCGATAGTGTGAAAATTGGAGCCATGAACGAGATTTCGACAACAGCCGCACGAAGCGGCACGGATTCGGACCCTTCGTCTTCAGACGAGGGTGGCAGTCCTTACAAACGGGAAACATCCACCCGGAACGTCAATTCTTTCTGGACGCGGGCGATCCGCCTCTTGCGTCCTTCGCAGGGAGAGCGCCTGCGAGAGGATCTTGCTGACGCGTTGATGACCGATACGGCGGTCAGCGCAGCTTTTTCCGCCGAAGAGCGGGCCATGCTTCATAATATTTTGCGGTTTCGTGAGGTGCGGGTTGAGGATCTGATGGTCCCGCGCGCCGATATCGAGGCCGTCGATATGACGATTTCGCTGGGCGAATTGTTGATTCATTTCGAGACGACAGGGCGCTCCAGAATGCCGGTCTTCAACGACACGCTGGATGATCCGCGCGGCTTCGTTCATATTCGCGACCTTCTCTCCTATCTGGCAAAGCAGGCGCGAACGCAGGCTGGCGAGGGCGGCGATGCGCCAACCGTTCCGGAAAGCTCGCGCAGATCCCGAACGACCTTCGATCTTGGCCGGGTGGATTTGAGCAAGACGGTTGCTGAAGCCGGGCTCATCCGCACGATTCTCTTCGTTCCGCCATCCATGCTGGCGTCTGAACTCATGCGCACCATGCAGGCGGCACGCACGCAGCTTGCTCTGGTGATCGACGAATATGGCGGGACCGATGGTCTCGTCAGCCATGAGGACATCGTCGAGACGGTCATTGGCGATGTCGAGGACGAACATGACAACGAAGAGATCATGTTCTCGCGTCTGAGCGAGGATCTCTGGGTTGCCGATGCGCGCGTGGAGCTGGAAGAAATCGCGGAAGCAATCGGGCGCGATTTCGATGTGCATGATCAGCTGGAAGACGTGGATACGCTGGGCGGGCTGATCTTCTCGGCACTCGGCCGCATTCCGGTTCGGGGCGAGATCGTCCGCGCCGTACCGGGTTTCGAATTCCAGATTCTCGATGCGGATCCTCACCGCATCAAGCGGGTGCGCATCCTGCGGCGCAGGCAGATGGCTTCCTTGCCGTCACCTGGGGCTTCCGCCCCGCAGAAGGATGTTGCAAAGCCTGTTCCCTCCGAGACCTGACGGGGTTTTGACCTGAGTTACCTTCCTGCTAAACAGAGGCAGGAAGGTCGGGCTCGCCCGGCTTCATCGATTCGTTGATGGGATGGGGAAGTTTGCCATGGAGCGTATTGCCAGCAAGGTTATTCTGCTCTGGGGCCTGCGGCGTGCTGCGCTTGCCATTCTTGCCGGTGCAATAGGGGCCCTGGCCCTGCCGCCATTTTCCTTTGTGGCCGCACTGTTTGTTTCCTTCACCCTGCTTGTGTGGTTGATGGATGGCTGCGCCACGGCGCCCGGTGCGGGCTTTCTGGCGCGTTGGCGTACAACCTTTTTCCTCGGCTGGCTGTTCGGGCTCGGCTATTTCGTCGCGGGCCTGTGGTGGCTGGGGAATGCGCTTCTCGTCGAGGCGGATGAGTTCGCTTGGGCCATTCCGCTTGCCGTGCTGGGCCTGCCAGCATTTCTTGCCCTCTATTATGGGCTTGCAACCATGCTCGCAGGGTTTCTCTGGTCCGAAGGCTTCGGGCGTCTTGCAGCGCTTGCTTTGGGCTTTACCGTGGCGGAGTGGTTGCGCAGCTTCCTGTTTACGGGCTTTCCCTGGAACATGATCGGCTATGGTGTCATGCCGATCCCGCTCATGATGCAGTCGGCGCACGTCATCGGTGTCCTCGGCGTGACGGCTTGCGCGGTGTTTGTCCTGTCGGCTCCGGCCCTTCTCGCCACACGGCGGGGATTGGCGGGCGGGGCAACGCTTGCGATCCTGATGACGGTCGCGCATTTCGGCTATGGCTATTATCGCCTGTCCCACAGCCTGCATGAAACCCCGCCGGATGCGCCGGTGATCCGGCTCGTTCAGCCCGCGATCGACCAGTCACGGAAGATGGACAATAGCGACAGGCAGGCGGTTTTCGAAGAGCATCTGGCCCTTTCTGCTCTTCCGCCGCAGCAGGGAGGCAAGCGCCCGGACATCATTGTCTGGCCGGAAACCTCGGTCCCCTTCATCCTCACCCAAAATCGCGATGCGCTCGCTCGTATCGGAGAGGTTCTGCAGGATGGTCAGGTTCTGATTGCGGGTGTCGTGCGTGCGGAAGACGGTGCTCCGGGCCAGCCGCCGCGCTATTACAACTCCGTCTATGCTATCGATAGCCAGGGCCAGATCATTGCCGCCTCAGACAAGGTGCATCTCACGCCCTTTGGCGAATATCTTCCCTTCGAGAGCTTCTGGAACGAGCTGGGCATCAGCAATATTGTGGATATGCCAGGCGGCTTTACGCCGGGCTCCGCCCGTTCTCTGATCACCCTTCCCAGCGGCAAGGCGTTCTATCCCTTGATCTGTTACGAGGCGATCTTTCCAGATGAGATCACGGCAGAGGCAGGCAAGGCATCAGCCCTTCTGAACATCACGAATGACGCATGGTTTGGCGATACGCCCGGACCCTATCAACACTTTCAGCAGTCGCGCCTGCGCGCGGTAGAAACCGGCCTTCCGCTGATTCGTGCGGCCAATAGCGGTATCTCTGCAATCATAAATTCAGACGGCACCATTGTGCGCGGTCTTGATTTTGATCAGAAAGGTGTGATCGATGCCACCCTGGGTGGATCTTCCGTTTCGGATCGAAACAATTATACTCGGACGACTTACCTCTGGTTGCTCTCGATTTCTCTGTTATTGATTGCAGGATTTTCTCGCATAGGTTACAATTTCCGCCTCAATTGACCTGAAACCCCTAAAATTGCATAGTGCCGGCGCACGTCGTGCTGCATTTGTTGCGAACAACCGCCTGGGCACCGGTAAAATAAGCAATGGTATATATTTGCACGTTCTGCGGGCTGTGGGGACAATTGAGCAAATTAGGACGCTTGAAATGATGGAAAATAAAAAGAAGCCGAACCCGATCGACATACATGTCGGAAGCCGCATTCGGCTTCGGCGCACAATGCTGGGCATGAGCCAGGAAAAGCTGGGCGAAAGCTTGGGTATAACTTTTCAGCAAATTCAAAAATACGAAAAGGGCACCAATCGCGTTGGCGCGAGCCGATTGCAGAACATTTCGAGCATTCTCAATGTGCCGGTGTCCTTTTTCTTCGAAGATGCGCCAGGTGAGCAGAGCGACAATCCACCCGGAATGGCGGAAGCGTCCAGCTCGAATTACGTGGTGGACTTCCTCTCCTCCTCGGAAGGTCTTCAGCTCAACCGTGCTTTCGTCAAGATCAACGATCCGAAGGTCCGCCGTAAGGTTGTAGACTTGGTGAAGGCTTTGGCAGCCGATGGCGAGCTGGAATAAAAGCGCGCTGGAATAAAAGATTGACCATCTTTCTCGAAAAGCGGCCGTGAGGCCGCTTTTTTTGTGCGCGAAGGACGAAAAAAATAAAATGGTCATCCTTCTTAAAGGGTGCTGTGTGACATAAAGATATATTTATGTGGTTCTGTCCTTGTCATCTTTCGATCGAGCGACTAGGACAGTCGTGGTTTGTTCTTGAGGGGAATCCCAGCATGCGCGCCAACTACCTGTTCACCAGTGAATCCGTAGCCGAAGGTCACCCGGACAAGGTGTGTGACCGCATTTCCGATGAGATCGTGGATCTGGTCTATCGGGAAGCGGCCAAAACGGGTGTCGACCCCTGGAAGGTTCGCATTGCCTGCGAAACGCTGGCCACCACCAACCGCGTCGTGATCGCGGGCGAGGTGCGCCTGCCGCCCAGCCTGATGAAGCAGGACAAGAACGGTAACGAAGTCATCAACCCGTCCAAGTTCAAGGCAGCGGCTCGCCGCGCCATCAAGGACATCGGTTACGAGCAGGACGGTTTCCATTGGCGCACGGCCAAGATTGACGTTTTGCTGCATTCCCAGTCGGCCGATATCGCGCAGGGCGTGGATAATGCTGCCGATCATCAGGGCAATGAGGGTGCTGGCGACCAGGGCATCATGTTCGGCTACGCCTGCAACGAAACGCCGGATCTGATGCCGGCGCCGATCTATTATTCGCACCGCATTCTTCAGCTGCTCGCCGCTGCCCGCAAGAAGGGCGACGGTGATGTTGCCAAGCTCGGCCCAGACGCCAAGAGCCAGGTGACGGTGCGCTATGTGGATGGCAAGCCAACCGAGGCAGTCTCCATCGTGCTCTCCACCCAGCATCTCGATGACAGCTGGGATTCGGCGAAGGTTCGCCAGGTTGTCGAACCCTATATTCGCGAGGCTTTGGGCGATCTGAAGATCGCCGCTGATTGCAACTGGTACATCAACCCGACCGGCAAATTCGTGATCGGCGGGCCGGATGGCGATGCGGGCCTGACGGGTCGCAAGATCATTGTGGATACCTATGGCGGTGCAGCTCCCCACGGTGGCGGCGCATTCTCCGGCAAGGATACCACGAAGGTTGACCGCTCTGCCGCCTATGCAGCGCGCTATCTGGCGAAGAACGTCGTCGCGGCCGGTCTGGCTGAGAAGTGCACGATCCAGATCTCCTACGCCATCGGGATTGCGCAGCCGCTGTCGATCTATGTTGACCTGCATGGTACAGGCAAGGTAACCGAAGATCAGGTCGAGGCGGCAATCCGCAAGGTGATGGATCTTTCGCCAACGGGCATTCGCCGCCATCTCGACCTGAACAAGCCGATTTATGCAAAGACGGCTTCCTATGGTCACTTTGGCCGCAAGGCTGGCCGCGATGGTTCCTTCTCCTGGGAGAAGCTGGATCTCGTGAAGCCGCTGAAGGAAGCCCTCAAAAACTGAGGATCTAGCGATGGACACCGAACGTCGGTCGCGCGCCACCGAGGCGTTTTTCGGCCGGCGCAAGGGAAAACCACTGCGGGAGCGCCAAGCCGATATGATGGCGACGCGTTTGCCCGAGCTCAAGATCGATCTTTCTCAACCAGCGCCGAAAGCGCTGGTTGAGTTGTTTGCAAAGCCAGTGGACAAAATTCGGCTGGAAATCGGCTTCGGCGGTGGCGAGCATCTCATTCACCGTGCGCAGGAACATCCCGCCACCGGCTTCATCGGTGTTGAGCCCTTCATCAATTCCATGGCAAAGCTTTTGGCGAAAATCGAGGACGTGAAGGCGGACAACATCCGCCTCTACGACGATGACGCGACGGAACTGCTGGACTGGTTGCCGGATGCCTCACTCGACCAGATCGATCTGCTTTATCCGGATCCGTGGCCGAAGCGCAAACACTGGAAGCGCCGCTTCGTCTCGCAGGCAAACCTCGCCAGATTCCATCGCGTGCTGAAGCCGGGCGGTCTGTTTTGCTTCGCTTCCGATATTGACACTTACGTCAACTGGACGCTGCAGCACACGCATCGCCACGGCGGCTTTGCCTGGACGGCAGAGGAGCCTTCCGATTGGCTGCAACCTTTCCCGACATGGCCTAGCACACGCTACGAAGCCAAAGCGCGTCGTGAAGGTCGCTCTTCCGCCTATTTGACGTTTCAGAGAGTGTAATCCTGTAAAGCGTGGCTAAGGCAGAGGCCCCGATGCCTCTCAGCGATGTAGCTCGGCCAATCGGACAATTCCGAAGACCGCGCGAACGGCGTCGATCTGCTTTGTCGAAGCGCTTGGAACCGGGTGTTAGACCCATCCAAGCGGTTCGGGAGTTGCGCCCGGTTCCGGACAAAGCACCCGCAGGTGCGGCGGATAGCGAATGGATCGCTTCGACCATAAGAGGGCCGCACTCCCCTCAATCCGGCTGCGATCAAAACGCTGAACCGGGATTTGAAGCGGGCCTGATATCACGCCCGCTTTTTACCGTTCGTGAGCCTCAGTGCAGGCTGACCGTGCGCAGATCGTCTTCGGCAGCTTTGAAGAACGTGCTGGAGCGATTGTCTGTCAGCAGGATCGGTGTACCGTCCGCGCCAAACAATGCCCAGAGATCGAGTGTCGGATCGATCTCAGGTGCTTCGGGGAAGCAGCGGCTGATATCTTCGAATCGCATCTTGCGGATGTAGCCAACCTCACCGGCACCCAGATGTGCCAGTTCGCTTTCTGTGAGTTGCGCCGTCGCGTTTTTGAGGAGCATGAATGCCTCCAACTTTGTCTGTTGTGGCCGGGACAGCCACGAAGATCAGTCTGAGACGGAAATATTAATTTTTCGCACCATTCTTTCGGGTTCCGGGCGGATCAGATCAACCGAAAGCAGTCCATTGCGCAATCCTGCCCCGGAAACCTGCATACCATCGGCAAGGACGAACATGCGCTGGAACTGACGCGCCGCAATTCCCCGATAAAGATATTCGCGCTCCCCGGTCTCGACCTGCCGACCGCGGATGATCAATTGATTCTCTTCGATGGTGACTTCCAGATCGTCCTCGGAAAATCCAGCGACGGCCAGCGTGATTCGCAGCCGCTCCGGCTCACCATTCACCGAAGGCCGAAGCCGCTCGATATTGTAGGGCGGATAGCCGTCATTCGCCTTGGCGAGACGCTCCAATGTCTTTTCCATCGTGTCAAAGCCCAACAGCAAAGGGCTGGCAAAAGGTGTCATGCGGCTCATGATACAGTCCTTGAATACAAGCGACCATGTGCGCACCCGCAACGCGGCATGCGCGTGATTATCCTGAACATATGGGAGCGAAAGTCCTGTCGTGCAAGCGCCCGGCCCAGCGGAGGTCAGAGGCTTTTATCAACCTCGCCAGCCAGTGGAATGGATGGCTGCGCGCCTGCCTTCAGGCAGGCAAGCGATCCGGCCACGGCTGCCCGCCGCAAGGCCTCGGCAAAGGAGAGGCCATTGTCGAGGCTCGCTGCCAGATAGCCGCAGAAGGTGTCGCCCGCACCAACCGTGTCTACCGGCGTGATCTTGAGGCCGGAGGCGCGCAGCAGTGCCCCCTCATGCAGGGCAACAACACCATCTGCGCCGAGCGTCACAACAAGAGATTGACCGGTCTCGGCGGAGAGTGCGCGCATGGCCTCGATCCGTTCCTCGGCGGAAAGACCGGAGCGACCGATCAGCAGTTCGAATTCGGTTTCGTTCGAGACGACGATGCTGGCAAGGCGTGACAGGCGGATGGCATCATCCGTCAGTGGAGCCGTGTTGAAAATCGTGGTTACGCCACGGGCTTTGGCGGCGGTCATCGCCTTCTCGACGGCGTCGGCTGGCACTTCCATCTGGAGCATCAGGAGATCGCCCGCGCCCATTGAGGCGACTGCCTGTTCGGCATCGGCGGCAGAAACCGTGCCGTTGGCACCCGGCACCACCGCGATCATGTTCTCGCCATCGCCACCAACGAGAATCAGCGCCGTCCCGGTAGGCTCATCCACTGGCTTTACAGTTTCCAGGGAAACGCCTGCCTCTTTCAAAAGCGCAAGAGCGGGTTCTGCGAAACCATCGCGCCCGACAGCACCCACCATGCGAACCTGGGCACCAGCGCGTTGCGCGGCAAGCGCCTGGTTTGCACCCTTGCCGCCAGCGGCCGTCGAGAAATCCTGTCCCGCAACGGTTTCGCCCGGCTTCGGCAGGCGCGCGGTCGTGGCAATGAGATCCATATTGATGGAGCCGAAAACGGTGATCATGAAAAGTCAGCCTGTGTATGAGCCTGTGTATCGGAATGTCTTGCCGGGACACTGCCCATCGGATCAATCCTCGTCAACCACCCTCAGTTTCAGCATGCCTGTCCGGCTCTCAACGCCACGATTTTCCTGTGGGGAGGCCGCAAGTTCCGCCTGTCTCTCGCTTTCGAGGTCGAGAGCGGAAATGCGTCCGCCGCGCTTCTGCAGCTTGTCCGAAGAGGTCAGAATCTGCTCCACATCCTTTTGCGCGGCAGCAAAGTGGGACTGGAGCTTGCGTGTGCGTTCATCCAGGCGGCCAAGGTCTTCCATCAGAAGCGCGACTTCCCCCTGTATCAGATGCGCCTGTTCCCGCATGCGCTGATCCTTCAGCACGGCTTGAATGACCTGAATGGACAGCATCAGCAGCGATGGCGAGACGATGACGATCCGGGACCGTTGCGCCTTGGTGACGCAGGCTTCGAAATGCTCGTGGATTTCTGCAAAGATCGATTCGGAAGGCACGAAGAGAAAGGCTGTATCCTGCGTTTCACCCGTCAGGAGATATTTTTCGGCTATATCGCCGATATGCTTTTCAAGGTCGCGGCGGAATTGTTGTCCTGCAATGCGCTTCAAGTCCGCCTGCGGTGCGTCGCGGAAGGAATGCCAGGCTTCAAGCGGAAATTTCGCATCCACCACAAGGGGCGGCGCATCATTCGGCATATCAATGAGGCAATCGGGACGCATCCCGTTGGATAGGGTTGCCTGAAATCGATAGCTGCCCTTGGGCAGCGCATCCGCGACGATGGTTTCCATCCTGCCCTGCCCAAAGGCGCCGCGCGTCTGCTTGTTGGAAAGAATGGCCTGAAGCCCGACCACATCCTTGGCCAGTGACTGGATATTGTTCTGGGCGGCGTCGATCACCGCAAGTCGCTCCTGCAATACGCGCAGGTTATCGTGCGTGCTCTTCGTCTGTTCGGCAATGCTGCTGCCCAGCCGGTGCGCCATGCCGTCCAGCCGCTGGTTGACGGCACGGTTAAGCTCCGCCTGTCTTGCCCCGAGGGCTTCCGTCATGGCCGAAACCCGGCCCTGCATCTCCATCTGCGCGCGCATGAGTTCGGCAAAACGCAGGTCCATGTCGCGGTTTGCGCCCGGCCGGTGGCGCAGCGCAAGCCATGCGAAGGCCAGCCCCAGCACAAGGCCAAGGCCCAGAAGAAGAAAGCCGTTGCTGGCAAGAATGGCCGAGAGCCGATCGAAGAATGGGGCCGTCTGGTTTTGCATGGGCGTCAAACTAGATCAGAATGCGCCCTGCGAAAAGATCAAAACAAGAACAAATTTCGCTTTCTGGCGTTTTGGCGCTCTCCCGGATGTTTCCTATCGCAAAAAGATCGGTTATGGGGATGCCCATGACCATCAAGCCGCTTATCATTCTCCCCGATCCTCTTCTGCGTCAGGTATCGCAGCCCATCGAGCAGGTGGATTCCGATGTTCTGAAGCTTGCCGATGACATGCTGGAAACCATGTACGATGCACCCGGCATCGGCCTGGCCGGGATCCAGATCGGCGTGGCGCGCCGCATTCTTGTGGTGGATGTTACGAAGGAAGGCGAGGAGAGAAACCCGCTCGTCATCATCAACCCGGAAATTGTCGCATCCACCGATGCACGCTCGGTTTATGAGGAAGGCTGCCTTTCCATACCGGACTATTACGCCGAGGTCGAACGTCCGGCAGGTGTCACGGTGAAGCACATCGGTCGCGACGGCAAAGAGCATGTGCTGGAAGCAGATGGCTTGCTGGCAACCTGCCTGCAGCATGAAATCGATCATCTGAACGGGGTGCTTTTCATCGATCATATATCGCGCCTGAAGCGGGAAATGGTCATCAAGAAGTTTACCAAGGCCGCGCGCGGCAAGATCTGAGAAGAGCAGACGCGCGGCGCGCTGTACATTCGTGCCTGTGCATGAAGGAGGTCGCGCCATGGCGCTTCGATTGATTTTCATGGGAACGCCCGATTTTTCCGTCGCCACGCTGAAGGCGCTGGCGCAAGCCGGGCATGAAATCGTTGCGGTCTACACGCAGCCACCAAGGCCCGGTGGCCGTCGCGGGCTGGATCTGCAAAAATCCCCTGTGCATCAGGCGGCGGAAAGCCTCGGCATTCCGGTTCTCACGCCCGTCAATTTCAAGGAGGCTGAGGAGCGTCAACGCTTCCGCGACTTCCAGGCCGATGTTGCCGTCGTCGTGGCCTATGGCCTGCTGCTGCCGGTCGATGTTCTGGAAGGCACGCGGCTCGGTGCCTATAACGGTCATGCTTCTCTTCTGCCGCGCTGGCGGGGTGCCGCTCCCATTCAACGGGCGATCATGGCTGGCGATACGAAAACCGGCATGATGGTGATGAAGATGGATAAGGGTCTGGATACCGGCCCCGTCGCCATCACCCGCGAAGTGGATATTGGACCGGATATGACCGCCGGTGAGCTGCATGATGAGTTGATGACCGTTGGTGCCGCCGCCATTGTGGAGGCCATGGCAAAGCTGGAAAAGGGCGATCTTCCGCTGGTTACGCAGCCAGAGGAGGGCGTTCTCTATGCCGCGAAGATCGACAAGGGCGAAACCCGGATCGATTTCGGCCTGAGGGCGGCAGAGGTTCACAACCATGTTCGCGGTCTCTCGCCTTTTCCGGGCGCATGGTTTGAGGCTGAATTGAACGGCAAGCTCGAGCGCATCAAGGTTCTCGCGTCGCAACTGGCAGAAGGTGAGGGTGAACCCGGAACCGTGCTGGATGCGAACCTCACCATTGCTTGCGGTTCTGGTGCTATCCGCCTGCTGCGGGTTCAGAAAGCGGGTGGAAAGCCACTCGATACAGCAGACTTCCAGCGGGGAACGCCGCTTGCCGTCGGAGAGAGGATCGGCTGATGCCACGCTTCAAGATGACCGTCGAATATGATGGAACGCCCTATGTCGGCTGGCAAAGGCAGGAAAACGGCCATTCCGTTCAAGCCGCAATCGAAGGGGCGATTCTTTCGCTGACGCAGGAAACGGTGGTCATTCGTGGTGCGGGGCGAACGGATTCCGGCGTGCACGCGATGGGTCAGGTTATTCATGCGGATCTTTCGCGTGAATGGGCGCCCTTCAAGCTGCGTAACGCCTTGAACGCGCATTTGATGATGGCGGAAGAGAAGGTTTCCGTGCTGGAGGTCGAGCGGGTGTCCGACGATTTCGATGCCCGTTTTTCCGCTCTTCGCCGACATTACCTCTATCGGATCATCAGCCGCCGTTCACCGCTGGCTATCGAGGCCAGACGTGCCTGGTGGGTGTCGAAGGATCTGGATCACGAGGCTATGCATGCGGCGGCGCAAATGCTTGTCGGTCATCATGATTTCACCACCTTCCGCTCGGCGCATTGTCAGGCGAAAAGCCCGGTAAGAACGCTGGATCGCCTCGATGTCACACGTCATGGCGAACTGATCGAGATTCGCGCCTCGGCCCAAAGCTTCCTGCATAACCAGATCCGCTCTTTCGCTGGAACGCTGAAGCTGGCGGGCGAAGGCAGGATGACGCCAGAGGATGTGCGTGCAGCCCTGGAAGCGCGGGATCGTGCCGCCTGCGGACCCGTTGCCCCACCCGAGGGGCTCTATTTCATGCAGGTGGATTATCCGGACTCTCAGCCGGGGTAAACGTCGAGGAACTTCTCCAGAATATCGGAGATGAGCAGTGACGGCACGATCAGCACCATGGTCAGTGCGGCAATCGTCAGGCCCTGCGGGCCAATCACCATGCGGAACACGCGCGACAGGCTGACGACCAGCGCGACAATGGCCGCAAGCCAGATCAGGGCGATCAATCCGGTGAGGCCGGGTGCGACGACCAGAAGAAGGCTGAGCACACCGTAAAGATAGGAAAACGGCAGTGACATCCAGTTAGCGGTGAAAACCACGGCGGAGAAGTGTTTGCCGAGGCCGAGGATCAGCATCAGAAAACCTGCCAGCAGCAGAGGCAGAAGCCAGTTGGTGGCTTCCAGCATGGCCATGCGGAAGAAGAAGATACCGCCCAGCCTGTAATCGGGTGGTAGTGTTTCCAGCACTGCCAGTCTCCACCAGATCCAGGAAAAGCCGATTGCCGGCAGGCACCAGACGATGGCCCAGAAGGAGCGCATCATTCCACGATCGGTATAATCCACATAGGCAAGGCCGCTGCGGTCGCCTTTGACCAGCAGCCACAGGCCGATCAAATACAGTCTGACTTCGGTAAGGGAGGGCAAAAGGCAAGGCTCCGGCAGGAATGATGTCGCGTTAAGGAATAGTCAGTCGCATAGAAGATTCCAAGATGCGAACGATCACGATGGGAGGCAAGCAAATCAGCAAGAGAAATGCAACGCGCTTCCATTTCGGTCCGCCGATCACTGTGTGGAACACCCGCCAGGTGAACACCAACAGCGCCACACAACACAGGATAATCAGCGCCGCGAGCAGCACGTCGAATGGAAAGGGAGGCTCCAGCATTGGCAGAAGGAATGCCACGGGCGCGGCTGCATAAAGCAAAGGAACGGTAGCCCAGTTCAGAATAACGATGAGAAGGCGGATCAGAGGTCTGATATCCAGCAGGAAACCCGCCAGAACGACGCTCAGGACCGAAAAGAACCAACTGCTGGCCTCCACAACCAGAGTCTGGAAGATGAAGATGGCGTGCGAGCGTTGAAGATCCGGAAAATGAGTCAGATACTCAACCCGGTGATTGATGGCGTAGAAGATAATAACGGGCAGGCAAAACAAGATGGCGCGAAATGAACGGATAAGACCGTCATCAGAGATGTCGAAGCTGGAAAGTCCGCGTGCATCACCTTGAGCGAGAAGCTTTATACCTGAGAGCGGATGTAGAAGCTCATTATAGAGACGCATCCGAGAACCATCGTTTGATGAAATGGGAATAGATACCCGTCAGGTCTTCAAGATCCCGCACAGCCACCCGCTCATCCACCATATGCATGGTCTGGCCCACAAGGCCAAATTCCACCACCGGGCAGTAATCCTTGATGAAACGGGCGTCTGACGTGCCGCCGGTTGTTGAAAGCGCGGGCCTCAGTCCCGTCTTTGCCTCAATCGCAGCAGACAGCGATGAGATCAGTGCATCGTCGCGGGTAAGGAAAACATGGCTCGGCCGCTCGGACCAGACAATCGTATACTTCATGGCCTTGCGACCGGGGCGCAGTGCTTCGTCAGCCGCGGCCTGATCCAGACGCTTTAAAACTTCGGCCTTTAGGCTCTCCACGCTCCAGGTGTCGTTAAAGCGAACATTGAAGCTGAACGTCGCCTTGGCCGGAATAACGTTCGTTGCAGCATTACCTGTATCGATGGATGTGACTTCCAGATTGGTGGGTGGAAACTGTTCCGTTCCATGGTCAAGCGGCGGATACATCAGGCTCTGCGCCATCGCAGCAACGGTGCGAAGCGGGTTATCCGCCAGATGCGGATAGGCGACATGGCCCTGCACGCCATGGACACTCACCGTTCCCGAGATTGAACCGCGTCGACCGATCTTGATCATGTCGCCCAGCCGTTCCGGGTTTGTCGGCTCACCCACGATGCAGGCATCCCAGCGTTCCCCGCGCTCGGCTGCCCATTGCAGCAGCTTCGCGGTGCCGTTGATCGCAGGGCCTTCCTCGTCGCCGGTGATGAGGAAGGAGATGGAGCCTTTCGGCGCGCCGTGCTCTTCGATATGGCGCGCGACGGCTGCAACGAAACAAGCAATGCCACCCTTCATGTCCACGGCCCCGCGGCCGAACATCATGCCATCGGCAATCTCTGCGCCAAAGGGCGGGTGCGTCCAGGCAGCCTCATCGCCAACTGGCACGACATCCGTGTGCCCGGCAAACATCAGGTGAGGGCCGGATGTGCCAAGCCGGGCATAGAGGTTTTCAATGTCTGGGGTGCCGGCTTCGCTAGCCACCATGCGGTGGATCGAAAAGCCCAGCGGCTCCAGCATGGCCGCCAGTTCCGTCAGCGCTCCACCTTCCTTCGGGGTGATCGAAGGGCAGCGGATCAGGGTTTCCAGATTGCGGACGGGATCGGTGGCGGCCATGGCTATGCTCTTTTGCAGGTATTAATCGCGCAGCAGTTCGTTGATGCCGGTCTTGGAGCGGGTCTTCTCATCGACGCGCTTCACGATCACGGCGCAATAGAGGTGCGGCGCGGGCTGGCCATTGGACATCACGGCATTGCCGGAGGGCATGGAGCCTGCCACGACAACCGAGTAGGGCGGCACTTCGCCATACATGACTTCGCCCGTGGCGCGATCGACGATCTTGGTAGACTTGCCGATATAGACGCCCATGCCAAGCACGGAGCCTTCGCGGATGATGCAGCCTTCCACCACTTCCGAACGGGCGCCGATGAAGCAATTGTCTTCGATGATCGTCGGGCCTGCCTGCATCGGCTCCAGAACGCCGCCAATGCCAACGCCACCGGACAGGTGAACATGCTTGCCAATCTGGGCGCAGGAGCCAACCGTGGCCCATGTGTCGACCATGGTGCCTTCACCGACATAGGCGCCGAGATTGACGAAAGAGGGCATCAGAACGACGCTTGGAGCGATATAGGCCGAGCGGCGAACGACAGCATTGGGAACGGCGCGGAATCCGGCGCTGCGGAACTCGCTCTCGCCCCAGCCTTCAAACTTGGAGGGCACCTTGTCCCACCAGGTGGAATTGCCGGGGCCGCCCTTGACGACCTCCATGTCGTTCAGACGGAAGGACAGCAGCACGGCCTTCTTCAGCCACTGATGCACGGTCCAATTGCCGTCTGCGCCGCGTGTTGCAACGCGCATCTTGCCGCTGTCCAGAAGGTTCAGCGCTTCTTCCACGCCGTCGCGGATCTCGCCCTTCGTGCTGGTGTTGACGCTGTCGCGCTCATCGAATGCTTTTTCGATGATGGCTTCGAGGGAGGAGTAATCCTGGCTCACTGTGCTGGTCATTGGGCTTCCTAGTGTGTCAGACGGATCGTGATGAGGGAAAGCGCTCTGCTGGGTGGCAAAACAGTGCCTTTTGCTCTATGCGAGCGCCACAAACGCGTCAATCTGTATTGGTGGGTTACTGATTCGGGTCACAGGGGAAAAGCGGTATGGCAGATACAGGCAATGAGGGGAAAATGCGCCGCAAGGACGGTGTCTGGGACCCGTTGAAGGCAAGTTCCGTCGACAAGCTTCGCGCCCGGCAGATCCCCAAGACGCCGCAATCGGAATCTCCCGCCTACCGGCTTGCCTATGTGGATGAGGATTTCCTCTGCCGCCAGGAATTGCGCCCCGTCCGGCTTCAGCTGGAGCTGTTGAAGCCAGAAATGCTGCTGACGGAAATGGGCATCAAATCCACCGTGGTTCTGTTTGGCGGGGCGCGCATTCCAGAACCCGGCACGGAGCCCTGGGCGGCCAAAAACGAGGTGCAGCGGGAAAATCTCAAGCAAGCCTCTGTTTTTTATGAGGAAGCACGCAAATTCGCCGGTCTTTGCGCAAAACATTCCGCAACGCTCGATCACCATGAATTCGTGGTGGTCACCGGCGGCGGTCCGGGCGTGATGGAGGCGGGAAACAGAGGTGCTGCCGAAGCGGGTGCTCCCACGATTGGCCTCAATATTCTGCTGCCGCATGAACAGGCGCCGAACGAGTATGTGACGCCGGAGCTCAGCTTCAATTTCCACTATTTCGCCATTCGCAAGATGCATTTCCTCATGCGCGCGCGGGCAATTGCCGTTTTCCCAGGCGGTTTCGGCACGCTGGATGAATTGTTCGAGGCTCTGACGCTGATCCAGACGCGGCGCATGGAGCGCATTCCGCTGATCCTGTTTGCCAAGGAATTCTGGCACCGCATCATCGATTTCCAGTCCCTGGCGGATTTCGGCACGATTGCGCCGGAGGATATGGAGCTGATCAGTTTCGTTGAGACGGCGGAGCAGGCCTGGAAGGTGATCGCCGACTTCTACAAGATCGACGGCGTTTGAGCTGACATGAAAAAGCCTGCCCCGCAGTGACGGGACAGGCTCCATTCTTTTGCCCTCAGGCGGTGGTTACAGGGGGCGATCCGGCATGTCGTCGATGGAGATCACTCCATCCTTGGTGCGATCCAGCCTGCCAAACAGCTTGTTTGCCGCTGCGGACGCCTCTTCCTTGCTGATTTGCCCATTCTCGTCCGTATCCGCAAAGCGGAAGATGCCAGCATTCATCATGCCGTAGCGCATTCCCGCATAATGCCAGTTACGGCCTTCACCGCGTTCGCCCCGGTCACGGGCCTCATGTCTGGGGCCTGATCCATCCTTTCCGTCAGGGCCGGGTTTTGCATCCGGACCGGGTGGCGGTGCATCCGGTGCCTGTGCCATCTCGTCCTGATCGTCATCGGCGGCCTCTGCACGGTCTGCCTTGCGCTTCTCGCGCCATTCTTCCATCCGCGCTTCGTGAAATTTGCGAAGCTCGCCCGGCGTCAGAATGCCATCCTTGTTTGCATCAGCCGCATCGAACAGCTTGGTCTCATAGTCCCTGAACTCTTCCTTGCTGATCTTGGCGTCCTTGTTGGTGTCGGCGTCCTTCAGCAGGCGCACGAACATGATTTCACGCATGATCCCGGCATGAGGGGCGTGTCCGCCAGGACCGCGACCGGGAGCGCCCGGTGCAGCAAAGCTTGCCGGGGCCATGGCGCCTGCAAGGAATGTGGCGCCCAGTGCTGCGAGCGCGAGTTTCTTGACCGTCATGGGAGTGCTTCCTTTCCTTTGTCCTTGTCAGACAAAGGTAGGCGTCAGGCACATGCATGACCACTTAAAACCCGGTAAGGCTGGGTGAAACTTTGGTAATAAACCGCCCGGCAGTTTATCAGGAGGCCTGCAAGGCGCGCAGGAAGCTTGCCAGATCGTCTGTCAGATAATCCACATTCGGATCGGCTTCGTCGGCCTGTTCCCACTGTTCAATGACAATATCGCCCAGATTGCGGGGCACCAGCAGAACGGTTTTCATGCCAATCGCGCGTGGAACTTCCAGATTGCGTGGAAGATCCTCGAACATGGCTGCGTTGCGGGCATCGATCCGCTTCAACTGGGTGAACTTGTCATAGGTTTCGCCTGCGGGCTTCGGCACATAATCCGCCGCCACAATGTCGAAAATATCGTCGAAGTGATCGAGGATTCCCAAGGCCCGCGCTGCCGCCTGCGCATGGGAAACCGTGCCGTTGGTAAAGATGAACTTGCGTCCCGGCAAAGCCTTGATGGCTTCCCCGAGGTCCGGGTCCGGCAACAGTATGGAGTAATCGATGGCGTGCGCGCGTTCCAGAAAGGCGTTTGGATCGATCTGATGATGCATCATCAGGCCGCGCAGCGTCGTTCCATGCTCATGGTAATAGCGCTTTTGCACCTTGCGCGCTTCTTCCGGCTCGAGTTGCAGCAGTTCCGCCACGAAGGCCGTCATGTTGCGATCGATCTGCGAGAACAGATTGATGTGATGCGGATAGAGCGTGTTGTCGAGATCGAACACCCAGTCACGGATATGGGCGAATTCGGCGGGTTCTGGTGCATTGTTGAGCTTTAGCATGAGAGCTTTATGCCCTTTCAGGGCTGAAATGAAAAGGGAGAACCGTTCCGGCTCCCCAGTGCCTTTGCGTGGGGTAAACGTCGTGATAGGGGCCTGTCATGGAACTCTGGATCCCCATCACCATCGCCGCCGCATTCCTGCAAAATCTGCGGTCTGCGCTGCAGCGTCATCTGCGCTCCAGCCTTGGAACGCGGGGCGCCAGTTTCGTGCGCTTTGGCTATGGCTTTCCCATCGCGCTCCTCTACGTGCTGATTCTTCATTTCGCGGTCGGCTATTCCCTGCCAGCCCTCAACACTGGCTTCGTTTTCTGGGCGGTTGTCGGTGGTTTGGCGCAGATCTATGCGACCATTATGCTGGTCTATCTGTTCTCTCTGCGCAATTTCACTGTTGGCACAGCCTATTCGAAGACCGAGCCCATGCAGGCAGCCGTCTTCGGCTGGATCATTCTGGGCGAAACGCTGAAGCTGGGTGCGGTTCTTGCCATCATCATTGGCGTCATCGGCGTCATGCTGATCTCCGTTGCCCGCACAAAGCTGACAATCGGCAATCTCCTTGCGGCTCTCTTCAGCCGGACGGCGCTGATCGGCATGGCGTCCGGCGGCGTGTTCGGCATTTCCGCCGTTGCCTATCGCACAGCCTCATTATCGCTCGATGGCCCCAATCCGCTCATGCAGGCAGCCGTTACGCTGGTCTGCGTGACCGGTTTCCAGACACTCTATATGCTGATCTGGATGCTGTTGATCGACAGGGCCGAAATTGGCCGCGTCGCCCGCTCCTGGCGCTCGTCGTCACTGGTGGGGCTGGCAGGTGTTGTCGGTTCTGCGGGATGGTTTACCGCGATGACGCTGCAACAGGTGGCCTATGTGCGCGCACTGGGCCAGATAGAACTGGTCTTCACCTTCATGGCGTCGGTGCTGGTCTTCAAGGAGCGGGTGAATACACTCGAAGTCGCAGGATGCCTGCTGATCCTTGCAGGCATCCTGGGTATCGTCATGCTTTGACGATTGTTGCGCAGACGATCAGGGAACGATGAGTGTGCCTGCGCCTTCCGTGAAGATTTCCAGAAGGACGGAATGGGCAACCTTGCCATTCAGGATGACAACGCCCTGAACGCCCGCGCGAATGGCCTGGATGCAGGTTTCGACCTTGGGGATCATGCCGCCGGAGATCGTGCCATCCTTGATGAGAGCCTGTGCCTGTGCGACGGAAAGCTCCTTGATGAGGTTCTTGTCCTTGTCCAGAACTCCTGGAACATCGGTAAGGAACAGGAGACGGTCGGCACGCAGAGCACCGGCAATTGCCCCGGCAAAGGTGTCTGCATTGATGTTGTAGGTCGCGCCGTCGCGGCCCGGAGCCACGGGGGCGATGACAGGAATCATTTCCGATTTTGCCAGAAGATCGAGAAGCGTACGGTCTACTTCGACGATTTCGCCGACAAAACCCAGATCCAGCACGCGTTCGATGTTGGAATCCGGATCGACAAAGGTTTTCTTTGCCTTCTCGGCAAAGACCATGTTGCCGTCCTTGCCGCAAAGTCCGATTGCCCACTCGCCGGTCTGGTTGATGAGGGCGACGATTTCCTTGTTGATGGAGCCAGCGAGAACCATTTCGACGATCTCGACCGTCTTCTGGTCCGTCACGCGAAGCCCGCCTTCAAACTTGGATTCGATGCCCATCTTGGAAAGCATGGCGCCGATCTGCGGTCCGCCGCCGTGCACGACGATCGGGTTGATGCCGGATTGCTTCAAGAGGGCGATGTCTTCCGCGAAAGCCTTGCCGAGAGCCGTATCGCCCATGGCGTGCCCGCCATATTTCACGACGATCGTCTTGTTCTCGTATTTTTGCATATAAGGCAGCGCCTGCGCCAACAGACGGGCCTGCATCTCGCTTTCGGACGTGGACATGGAGATACCTCTGGAAACTTGCGTGCGGCCTTTTAACCCATGTTTTTGACAGAGGGAACAATCCGCGCCGAACAAATCGGCGTAGGCAGGGTTAACTTTCATCAGCAAGGCTGGATCGGTTCAATGAGACACGACGCATGAGCGGTGATTCGGAACTTCCCGAGCTGCTGGCCCGCATTGCGCTTCAGGATCGTGCAGCCTTTCGAGCGCTTTATGCGAAGGTGTCGCCGAAACTTTTCGGCATCTGCCTGCGTCTTTTGAAGGACAGGCATGATGCGGAAGATGCTTTGCAGGAGGTTTTCGTGAAGCTCTGGTATCGGGCGGATCGATTTTCCGGTTCCACCCCCAGTGCATGGCCGTGGTTGACGGCCGTGGCTCGCAACCATTGTCTGGATGTTTTGCGGCGCAGGCAGCCAGCGGCGGAGAGTGTGGAGGAGGGGGCCGAATGGGATCTTGATACGGGACCCGACCCGGAGACGGAAACCGCGATGAAAGGTGAGGGCAGGCGCATTGACAGGTGCATGCAAGAATTGGATTCTAACCGGGCCGGTGCCGTGCGCGCCGCCTATGTGGATGGCTTGAGCTATCAGGAATTGGCGGAACTTTATGGTGTTCCATTAAACACCATGCGCACATGGCTGAGGCGCAGCCTGCTTAAACTCAGAGAGTGCATGACCAGATGAGCAATCCTGACCAGAGCGAAGGAGATCGCGCCCGGGACGAGGTTCTCGCCGGTGAATATGTTCTGGGCGTTCTTTCCAGTGAGAAGAGGCTGCAGGTTGAGCAGCGCCTGAGACGGGACAGAGCCTTCGCCGCGATTGTTGCCAGGTGGGAGGATAATCTCGCGCCGATGGATGAGGCCTATGTGGCCCAGACGCCATCGGCCACGGTATTTCCTGCGATTGAATATCGCCTGTTCGGTGCCGCGGAACAGCCTGTCCGGGCCGCCATTTGGACGCGCCTCTGGTCCTCCGCTCCGCTTTGGCGCAGTCTTGCTTTCGGCTCTTTCGCCATGCTTGCCGGGGTGCTGATTTTTGGCCTTCGCCCGCCTGTGTCGCCTGCCAAGCCGGAGCGGCTCCTGCATGCCCATCTGGAAGGTCATGGCGATACAGTGCTCAGCCTTGCGGCAGATTTCAATCCGGCCGATGGGCGCATCCGCCTGACGCCTGTTGCAAGCGGCCAGCCGCAGCCGAAATCGCTGGAGCTTTGGATGATCCGCGGCAATGATCCCGCCATTTCGCTGGGCGTGCTGCCGCAGGATGGTGAGGGCGAGGTTGTGATACCCGATGCCATGCGCGGCGAATTGACCAGTGGCGTGACACTGGCGGTCAGCCTGGAGCCGGAGGGCGGTTCACCGAATGCCTCTCCCACAGGGCCGGTCATCGCCTCTGGCCAGGTTCGCATGCCCTGACGCTCTTGTTCGCCTGCCTGCGTGAAAAAAAAAGGCGCGGAGGTGAAACTTTTCTGAAAATGCACTCGTCCTTGTGTTCGATCCCGATGGTGCGGATCACCGAGCGGGCTTGCCCGCCGGCGTTTGAACGAAGGAAGAGGAAATATCCATGTTCAAGGTCGTAACCCATACCGTTCTGGCGACTGCCATTCTTGCCGGCTCTACACTCGTTTCGCAGGCAGCGAATCCGAAAGTGGGCGGTGCGGCGATGTATGAGACGAAGAACATTGTCGAGAACGCCGCAAATTCCAAGGATCATACCACGCTGGTCGCGGCCGTGAAGGCGGCCGGCCTCGTTGAAACACTGCAGGGGAAGGGGCCGTTCACCGTCTTCGCTCCCACCAATGCCGCTTTCGAAAAGCTGCCAAAAGGAACGGTGGAAACTCTTCTCAAGCCGGAAAACAAGGCAAAGCTCACCAAGATACTCACCTGCCATGTCGTCGCCGCTGACGCCATGTCCGGCGCAATCGCAAAGATGATCAAGGACGATGGCGGCGAGCACGATGTGAAGACTGTCGGCGGCTGCGTGCTCAAGGCGAAGATGAGCGGCAAGTCCATCTCGCTGACGGATGAGACGGGCGATGTTGCGAAGGTCACCATTGCGGATGTGAAGCAGTCCAATGGCGTGATCCATGTGATCGATCGCGTCATGCTGCCGAAGATGTAAGCCTCTTCAGACGGAAAAAGCCGGAAGTTTTGGCGAGCGGTTCAGGCCGCTCGCCTTTCGATTATTGCTCTTTGCCAACCGTCTTGGCGATTTCCGCCCGCAATTCGTCCAGCCCGCTGGATTTCTCGGAAGAGGTCGCAATCACGTGCGGATAGGCAGCCGGCCGCTTGCGGATTTTCTCCAGGGTCTCCTCGATCAGCCGCGTGACGGCTGGCGGCTTGATCTTGTCGGTCTTGGTCAGCACGATCTGGTAGGAAACCGCCGCCTTGTCGAGGAGGGACAGAACCTCATCGTCATTTTTCTTCAAGCCGTGGCGGCTGTCGATCAGCACATAGACACGCTTCAAGGTGGCGCGCCCGCGCAGATAGTCGAACACCAGTCTCGTCCAGGCATCGACCTGTTCCTTCGGGGCCTGTGCGTAGCCGTATCCCGGCATGTCGACAAGCGCCATCGGCGGAAGGTCGCTTCCTTCGCCGGAATAGCCATCCGGCACGAAATAGTTGAGTTCCTGCGTCCGACCCGGGGTGTTGGAGGTTCTCGCCAGTCCTTTTTGTCCCACCAGGGCGTTGATCAGCGAGGATTTGCCGACATTCGAGCGCCCGGCAAACGCCACTTCCAGCGGTCCTTCCGGCGGCAGGAATTTCATCGAAGGCACGCCGCGGATGAAGATCCAGGGGCGGCCGAAGAGAGGCAGGTCTTCTTTTGAGATCGTGTCAGTCATTCGTCGCCCTTTACGCTGGTCCCCATACGGAAAGCCCCGGTGTTTTGCCGGGGCTTTCGATCATCACTTGGTCTCGGCCGGCTTTCGTCGGAAGACATTCTTCAAGTTGTCGAACAGCTCGATCTTTGCACCGTGGCGCTTCATGATCACAGCCTGCTGCATGATGGAGAGCGTGTT
Organism: Affinirhizobium helianthi; assembly: GCF_042680945.1. Classification (NCBI taxonomy): domain Bacteria; kingdom Pseudomonadati; phylum Pseudomonadota; class Alphaproteobacteria; order Hyphomicrobiales; family Rhizobiaceae; genus Affinirhizobium; species Affinirhizobium helianthi. The sequence continues at coordinate 317,474 of NZ_JBHUEQ010000004.1, forward strand.
GTTCCAGGCCCAGTAGATCACCAGACCAGCCGGGAAGGAGGCCAGCATGAAGGTGAAGACCAGCGGCATCCAGGTGAAGATCATCGCCTGTGTCGGATCCGGCGGAGTCGGGTTCATGCGCATTTGCAGGAACATGGTGATGCCCATGATGATTGGCCAGATGCCGATCATCAGCGCATGCGGCACGTCATAGGGCAGCAATCCGAAGAGGTTGAACAGCGAGGTCGGGTCGGGCGCTGACAGATCCTGGATCCAGCCGAAGAAGGGCGCATGGCGCATTTCAATGGTGACATAGATCACCTTGTACAGCGAGAAGAAGATCGGGATCTGCAGGATCACAGGCCAGCAGCCCGCGATCGGGTTGATCTTCTCTTCCTTGTAGAGCTGCATCATGGCCTGCTGCATGGCCATGCGGTCATCGCCATGCTTGGCTTTCAGCTCTTCCATCTTTGGCTGCACGCGCTTCATGGCCGCCATCGAAGCATATTGCTTGCTGGCCAGCGGGAAGAAGATCGCCTTCACCACGATGGTGGTGCAGAGGATGGCGACACCGAAATTGCCGAAGTAGCGGAAGAAGAAATCCATCAGCTTAAACATCGGCTTGGTGATGAAGTAGAACCATCCCCAGTCGATCAGAAGGTCAAACTTTGGAATGGAGAGGCTGGCCTCGTATCCATCCACCAGCGGCACTTCCTTGGCGCCTGCAAAAACAAGGTTCTTCACTTCGGTCGACTGCGCAGGCGCAACCGTGAAGCTGTCCGTCTTGAAGTCAGCCTGATAGCGTGACTGGCCGTCGGTGAAGTGGGTGAAGCGGGATTCGTAAGGCAGGCTCTGTGCCGGAATAAGCGTTGCCGCCCAATACTTGTCCGTGATGCCAAGCCAGCCGCCGGTTGCCTTCGGATTGTTCGTCGCTTCCTTTTCAACGCTGCTGTAGCTGTGCTCGCTCAAGCCCGCTTCAGCGCCGATGACACCGAGGAAGCCCTCGTGAATGACATAGACGGAGGGATGGTCCGGCTTGTTGTAACGCGTGACGCGGCCATAGGAGGAAAGGCTGATCGGCGCGCCGGAACCGTTCTCGATCTTGTCGGTGACGGTCAGCATGTAATGCTCGTCGACGGTGATCGTGCGGTTGAAGACGACGCCTTTTTCGTTGGTGAAGGTCAGCGTCACCGGTGTCTGAACGGTCAGCTTTGCGCCTTCCGGAGCGGTCCAGACGGTGGATGGCCCCGGAACGCTGCCGGTTTCTGCGGTGCCGATATAGCCCAGTTCCGTGAAGTAGCCGTCGCGCGTATCGGCTGGCGAGAAGAGCGTGATGGTCGGGCTCTTCGGATCGACAGTCTCATGATAGTCGCGAAGATGCAGATCGTCGAAACGCGCGCCCGTGAGATTGATGGTGCCGGAAAGAGCCGGCGTGTCGATTGTGATGCGCGGCGTCCTGGTCAACGCTTCTTCGCGCGTTGCCTGTGCCTGCGCCTGTACATTGCCTGGAAGCGCTCCATTCGGCTGCACAGGGCTCTGCGCGCCGGGGCTTTCCGGCTGGATCACCTGGCTCTGGCCCTGCTGCGCCAGACGGGCTTCCTCGGCACGGCGTTGCGCTTCGATCCTCGGGTTCATGTAGAGGAACTGCCAGGCAAGAACGATCACCACTGAAAGAGCGATCGCGATGAAGTAATTACGGTTCTTTTCCATCATGCTTTCCTGGAACGGGTCCCCTCGGACCGCTTGTTTTTCGGCTTGCTTTCCAACCGCTCGGAAAGCGCCGATGTCATTTCGGCAAAGGATGCGGTCAGGATCTCGCGACGCGCGACGATGACGTAATCGTGACCGTTCTTCATCGCCGATCCGGCCTTTTGTCGCACTGCCTCGCGCAAACGCCGCTTCATCCGGTTGCGCTCCACGGCATTACCCTGCTTTTTGGTCACCGTGAAGCCGACGCGCGGCTCGCTGTCCGGTTGCCTGCGATCCAGAACCTCCAGAAGGAAGAGCGGACCACGGCGCTTCTCACCATCTCTCACGGCAAGAAACTGCGGCCGGTTTTTCAACCGCCCGACAGTTCGCTTTTGTGTGTCTTTCGACATCATCGCCCGGTCATTCTCTCGGGCAATCGGCAATTAAGCCGACAGACGCTTGCGGCCACGTGCGCGACGTGCAGCAAGAACCTTGCGGCCGCCATTGGTAGCCATGCGGGCGCGGAAGCCGTGACGACGCTTGCGAACAAGCTTGGACGGTTGGTAGGTACGCTTCATTTTTTTTAACACCGCGGTGTGCGGCCCTTCTTGAGTTTGCTCCTTTTGGAGCAAGAGCGTTGCTGAAATCGGTACGACACGGAAACGCGCTCGCGCGCGCCCAGAAAGCCGTACGTGGCGGGGCTTATAAGGGCATAGGCTCTTTAAAGTCAATTGCGCGGCGCACTCACGTTACCGATAGGAGGCTGTGACGCCTTGCTTGGCACGCAGGGGGTGAGATTTCTGACTGTTACTCGTCATGCTTTTTCTTCAGTGTTCCTTAATTGCTCGGTGCCAAGGTTGAGATGAATAACCGGGAGCGGGGGCTCAGTTGACCGGTTGGACGGATCTGAAGGAAGGGCATGATGAAAATTCGAGGCAAGATCAATTTTCTCGTCGGTATCCTGAGCCTAGTGGCTCTGGTTACCGGCGGACTATCGTTATTTTCCATATCAGCGTTCAACGATAGAATGGAAAAGGTCAACGCTGCAGCCGAGCGCGCCTATCGCGGCGAAAGCCTCAATCGTGCTGTCACCGCTGTGGTCATGGAAGCACGCGGTATTTACGCCTCCAAGGATTCAGCCGATGCGGAGAAGTTCGGGCAGGGCTTGATGAAGAGCCTTGATCAGATGGACACGGTACTGAACGCATGGCAACCGCTCGTTCCCGCCTCGCAGAAAGCGGCTTTCGATGCCATGATGGTGCGTGCAAAGGAATTCCGCAGCTTCCGCAGTGAAACCGTCCGTCTGGCAAAGGCAGAAGGCCCCGCTGCCGCCAACAAGCAGGGTAACAACGAGGCAAACCGCAATAACCGCAAGGCATTTCAGGGTGAAATCGATGCCATCGTCAACGCGGACCTTGCCGAACTCACCCAGGTCAAAAATGATATCGCGGATCTCGGCAACATGCTCGTCATGCTCGTCGGCGGCGTCACACTGGTTGGTGTCTCTGCGGGTGCGGGTGTCGGCATATATATTGGCAGCCGTTCGCTCAGCCGTCCAATCACAGGGCTGACGGAATCCATGAAGCAACTGGCGTCCGGCGATTATACGGCACAGATCCCATGCTTGGGCCGTGCAGATGAGATCGGCGACATGGCCGCTGCTGTCGAAGTGTTCAAGAGCAATGGCCTTGAAGTCAACCGTATGAATGCGGAGGAAAGCGCCAATCGCGCCAAGAGCGATGCCCTGCAGAACCGTATGGCAAGCGTAATGGCGGCAGCGGCGAATGGCGATTTCTCATCTCGCATCAACAAGGACTTCGGCGATCCTGCGCTGGACCGTTTTGCCCGCAACGTGGACCAGTTGCTGGAAGCTGTGGATACTGGCCTTAATCGCACGGGTGCCGTGCTGAAGCGTTTGGCCCAGGGTGATTTGACGGAGACGATGACGGGAGACTTCCGCGGCGCTTTCGCCGAACTTCAGCGCAACGTCAATGAGGCAATCCTCGGCCTGCGCAGGACGATGTCCGAGGTCCATGTGGCGACAAGCTCGATCTCCCAGAACTCGCAAGAGCTTCGTATTGCTGCTGACGATCTGTCGCGCCGCACGGAGCAGCAGGCTGCCGCGCTGGAGCAAACCTCTGCCGCGCTGGAAGAGATTACCGCCGTGGTGCAGACATCCACGGTGCGTGCGCAGGAAGCCAGCGAGATGGTCAGCGAGGCGAAGCAGAGCGCGGCTCAGTCCGCCACTGTTGTTCGCGATGCAATTGCTGCCATGGGCCGGATCGAACAGGCCTCGCACGAGATTTCCCAAATCATCAATGTGATCGACGAAATCGCCTTCCAGACCAACCTCCTTGCCCTGAATGCGGGCGTCGAGGCAGCGCGCGCCGGTGAGGCAGGCAAGGGCTTCGCGGTTGTTGCGCAGGAAGTGCGTGAGCTGGCCCAGCGGTCCGCCAATGCGGCGAAGGACATCAAGACGCTGATCACCAAGTCCGGGGAAGAGGTCGCCGGTGGCGTGAAACTGGTCCAGAAGACAGGTACGTCGCTGGGTGAGATCGAAACCCGCGTTCTGAGCATTAACGACCACATTCATTCCATTGCAACTGCGTCTCGCGAACAGGCGACAGGTCTGCAGGAGGTGAATACGGCCGTCAACCAGATGGATCAGGTGACGCAGAAGAATGCGGCAATGGTGGAGGAAACCTCCGCAGCAACTCATAAGCTCTCGCAGGAAACCTCGACGCTCTTCTCGCTTCTGTCTCACTTCCAGCTTGGCGAACGGCCGGTTGCCCAGCAGCCCGTTGCTCCGCCTGTGTCCCAGCCGGTCAAGGCTCAGCCGGCAGCAGCGTCTGCCTCTGCGCCCCAATTGGCCGGTGCAGGGTCTTCGCCAAAGTCATCTCCGGCGCGCAGAATGGTCGGTAACCTCGCGCGGGTTCTTTCCGGGTCCGGTTCGGCAGCGGCGGCCGTAGCGCCCAGTGGTGAGAACTGGGAAGAGTTCTGATCGGAACCTACCTTACCGAAAGGTAATTGAAACATGGCACCAGAGGGGTGGAAAAACCCCTCTGGTGCCATTACTATTTGGCCATGATGGTTTTCCGGTCCGAGAGGCAGCACGCGCTGCCCTGGGGCCTGAAATCCTTGTTGTGGTTTGTTGAGAGCGCTCTTGTCTGCCCGCGCCCGTTCTGCGGTGGTGCAGATGTCACCTGCGGTAGGAATGGAGACCCGCATGACCGATGAGGCGGACCTTTCCGCCCCTGCGGGAAAAGCCCCCGCACAAGAGGCCGATCAGAGGATCGAGCCGATGCCGCGCAGGCTGGGCGGCTTGTCGGGGCGTTTGTTGTGGCTGACTGTCGCCTTCATCATGCTGGCGGAAATCCTCATCTTCATCCCCTCGATCTCCGTCATGCGTGTGACGTGGCTGCGCGACCGGCTGGATACGGCTGCGGCTGCAGGCATCGTCATCGATGGCCTGCAATCTCCGGAACTTCCCCGCGAGGTGCAGAACGACACGCTGCTCGCCACCGGCACAAAGGTTCTAGCGCTGCGCAAGGATGGAACGTCACGCCTGCTGGCCGCCATTGATGTGCCGCCGCAGGTGGATGAAACCTACGATCTGGCACATGAAACCATGGTCCAGTCGCTGAGAAATGCTCTGGATACGCTTTTTCTGGGCGGGGGGCGGGTGATGCGCGTTTTCGGCCCCATCGGCGAAACCGACATGATCATCGAGCTTGTGATGACCGATGATGCCCTGCGAAAGGAGATGATCGGCTTTTCCAAGCTCATGTTTGCCATTTCGCTCCTGATCTCCGTCTTCACGGCCGTGCTGATTTATCTTTCGATCAACAAGATGATGATCAGCCCGATCCGGCGGTTGACCCATAGCATGCAGCTTTTTTCGGAAAGGCCCGAGGATCCGCAGCGCGTGTTCAAGCCCGGTCGTGCCAGGGGTGAGCTGGAGGTGGCAGGACGCCACCTGGCCGCCATGCAGACCGAGCTTCAAAGAACCTTGAAGCAGCAAAAAAATCTGGCAGACCTTGGGCTGGCTGTTTCCAAGATCAATCATGACATGCGCAATATCCTGGCCTCTGCCCAGCTGATGTCGGACCGGCTTGTGGATGTTGAAGATCCCATGGTGCGCAGTTTCGCGCCCAAGCTTCTGCGCACGATCGATCGTGCGGTGGGCTATACCAGCGAGGTTCTTTCCTATGGTCAGGCATCGGAAGCTGCCCCGCGTCGTCGGCGCCTCAAGCTTGCGGAGCTGTGCCAGGATGTGAAGGATATCCTGGCGCTTGAGCCAGAGGGCGGAATTGAATTTGTCGAGCAGATTGCGCCGGATCTGGAGGTGGATGCCGACAGCGAGCAATTGTTCCGCGTCATCCATAACCTCTGCCGCAATGCAGTGCAGGCACTCGGTCAGGCCGAGGCGGAAGAAGGACAGTCGCACCGCATTCTTCTCACCGCGCAAAGGGTCGGAACGGTGGTCAGCATCATCGTTGACGATAATGGGCCTGGAATGCCGCAAAAGGCGCGCGAGAATCTTTTTGCTGCCTTTCGTGGATCGGCGCGCTCCGGCGGCACCGGTCTGGGGCTGGCCATTGCGCGAGAGCTTGTGCTGGCGCACGGCGGCACGATTGCACTGGTGGAAAAGCCCGTGCGCGGCACGCAATTTCGCATCGAAATTCCAGATCGCCCGGTCGCTCTGGAGGAGTATCGAGCGAGGGCGTGAAAATTATGTAAAAAAATCAATGGTTTATGAACTTATTGCAGTAAAATGACAGGCATCTCACCAAAAGCGCTTGCAATCCTCGGCGCAAGGCTTTAGAGGATCGCCAACGCCGACGGACAGTCGGTGAGGCAAGCACCCGTAGCTCAGCTGGATAGAGCACCAGACTACGAATCTGGGGGTCAGGAGTTCGAATCTCTTCGGGTGCGCCACTCTTTTCGTCTCGGCAATATAATGCGTGTTGCAATCCAGATGGATTGCCGTTTGACGCCACTGTTTCACACCAAGTCCTTGCCAAAGCCGCGCAACACATTTGCGCGACATGAGTCTCGAATAGTATCGGTTTTTTACCAGCCGTAGCTGAAGGTCAGGCCGCTCTGGCCATATCCCCGTTGTTCCACATCTGTCTGGGTACCGCGACCGTATTGAAAAATGCCGTAGGCATTATCCTCCCCCGTCTGCCTCAGGGTTGCGCGATGATCCTGGCCTCTTTGCCGAATGAAGCCGATATTGCCCCGGCCACCCTGATAGAGGCCAGCGGCATTCCCTTCGCCATTCTGGCGGATCTCGCCATTCTTTAAGCCGCGATACATGGAATAGATCCGCATGCCCGTGGAAAGCAGGTCGGCGCCTTCTGCCGGAGGAGCAAGGTTGAAGGAAACGGAGCCGCCAGCCATGGCAGGCGTTGTCATCGCAGGCAGGGTGGTTCCGGCCAGTGCGGCGCAAATCATCGTCGTTTTCAAAAGCGTGTTCATGGCAATCTCCTCAGGCTTGTAGGAAGATGATGCCATCTGCCGGATGAACCGATGCGGAAGCAGGTGTTTAGCTGGCGTTCAGCCGCCGTCTGCCTCTTGTTTCGAGGGGCTGGTGAATGCAGGCAGGGCTGAAGAATATCTCCGCTCTTCCGTCCGGAAATGCGTAAAAACAAAGAGTGAGAGCGTCGTCGTATGTCTGCTAGATACGAGAATGCTTAAAGCCTCAGCCCCGCCTCAGTTTTTCCTTGCAAAACCGCTGTTCAGACTTGCCTGACCTGCTTTAACGCAAAACCGGCCCTCTCGGGCCGGCTCTGGTGCAGGATGAAATCAATTTCAGATTCTGGGAGCGACGGTTTCGAGGCATTTCACGCTTTTTCCGCCAGCCGTGATGTCCAGGCGGGCATCATAGGCCGAGCCGGAACCGAGCGAAACGCTGCCGAGAGAGGTCGGCTTGGCAGAACTGGCGCTGAAGGGGCCGCCCTGCTGGATCGTGCTTGTGCCGCCTTGCCCGCTACCGTCCACCTTCAGACGGTATGTGCCATCCACCTCCCTGTCTGACACGACAAAGGCTTGAAGCATTGTCATGCCGCCTGTGTTGGTGACCTTGAGCTCGCAGCGCAGCGGTCCTTTGGCCGAACCGGCGGCAAGAGCAAGACCTGTGGTGCTGCCTGCCGCTGCAATCAGCAATGTCAGGGCCACCGTGCTTTTCACATTCATATGCGTGAACATTGCCATACTCCGCGCTGGGATCGAGCGTTTTTGAAGGTCAGTCGCAGGATTGTACGAAGGCGGCCACATTGCCGCTGCCGCCCTGGGCGACATTCGCGCCACAGCCGCGACCGACCTGAACGCCAGCGGCGATATTGCCATTGCCGTCCTGGGTCAGGATGGTGGTGTGGTCAGAGCCGAACTGCGCAATGCCAGCGGCATTACGGTTGCCGGTCTGGTAGGTCGTTGCCCGGCTGCGATACCCTTCCTGTCCGGTTACGGAGAGATTGCCATAGCCGCGCTGATGACTGGCAGAGGTGTTGGCGTGGCCGTTCTGATAGACCCGCATCCGGTTCCAGTATCCGTTCTGCGCGCCGCCCGCTGAGTTTGACCAACCATACTGCTCAATGCGAACATCATTGGCCAAAGCAGGCACAGCGCCAGCAAGGCTGGCAATGGTAGCAAGAGCGAGGAAAGACTTGGCAATCATGGAAGCGTCTCCTTGTGCGGGCAATGCCGCCGTTGAACGCTTTCTTTTTAAGGTGGGCTCTTGGAACCTCTGCTGAAGGCCCTGTTTAACTGCCGTTCAGAACCCGGTCTCGCTGTCACCCGAAGCATGTCCGAGCCAAAAGTGCTTTAGCGGTTTTGCGTCCGGCTGCGCTAAAAGCAGTCGTCAGCCCGCCCGTGCCCTGAGCCGTGTCAGGCTGAGCACCTCGATATGGCGGTTTGCGGTGATTTGGATAATCCTGTCCGTCTTCAGCCGCGTGAAGTTGCGGGATACGGTCTCTATGGTGAGGCCCAGATAATCGGCAATATCGAGGCGCGAGACCGGCAGGTCGAAGACGCGTCTTTCCCCTTCGGCGTCCGGGTCCAGATGCGTGGCGATCAGAAGCAGCAGGCTGGCAACCTTTTCTGCCGCCGATTTGCGCCCCAGCGTCACCATCCAGTCGCGTGCTTCATCCAGTTCACGCAGAGACTGATCCATCAGCCGCTTGCGCAGTGTCGGGTTTCCTTCGATCAGCCGCTCGAGAATGGCGCGCGGCACCCGGCAAAGCTCGACACTGGAAGCGGATTCGGCCGTCAGCGGGCTTTCGCTTGCATAGAGCCTGCCGACGAGATCCGGGGCGAATTGCAGTCCCACGATCTGTTGGCGGCCGTCTTCCAGTGTTTTGGAAAGTTTCACCACACCCCGCATGATATTGTCGTAGGCCTGCACTTCAGTGCTTTCCCCGACCAGTTCCTCACCGGCAGGCTGGCTGAGCTGACGCGTATGCTTGGAAAGATAGCTGAGTTCGGTCGCGTTGAGCGCGCCGCACATGCCCTTATGGCGGACCTCGCAAGCCTTGCAGAGGTCCGGGAGTTCGCAATTGTGGATGTCGGAGCGCGTGATGTCCATGGCAGGACCGTTATAGCGGCTTTCCGCCAGTCTGCCCATTCCGCTTGATCTTGATCAAGGATGGCCCCTTTTTCCTTTCTATTGTGGCGTGGAAAGGAAACGCCATGCAATCAGATCTCCTGCGCCGTTATGCCGTCGCCGTCCCTCGCTATACCAGCTATCCGACGGCGCCTCACTTCCACGCCGGTATTGATCACAATGCCTATGCGAAATGGCTGGCGGCGGAGGATGGAGAGGATGCGCTGTCCCTCTATCTCCATATTCCTTTCTGTGACCGGCTCTGTTGGTATTGCGGTTGCCATACCAAGCAGACCAAACGCTATGAGCCGGTGGCAGGCTATGTCGAGGCCCTGCTTGCGGAAATGGCGCTGGTTGCCTCGCGCCTGCCCAGGCGGCGCCGGCTCGGTTACATCCATATGGGTGGCGGCTCTCCCACCATCCTTTCCATCGCCGATCTCGCCCGTCTTCGCACGGCGCTTGAGACTGCCTTCGATATCGAGGCCGATTGCGAGATCAGTGTCGAGATCGATCCCGGTTTCGTGGATGCGGAAAAGCTTGCCGCCTGGCGAGCCTTTGGCGTGAACCGTGCCAGCGTCGGCGTGCAGGATTTTCATGCCGACGTACAGGCGGCGATCAACCGCCCTCAATCTTTCGAGCAGACGGCAGAAGTCGTCTCGCAGCTTCGTGACCTGCAGGTGGGTGGCATCAATCTGGATGTCGTTTACGGCCTGCCGCATCAGACATTGGAAAGCCTGGCGCAAACGCTGCGCCTGGCCCTGTCCATGCAGCCGGATCGCTTTGCCATTTTCGGCTATGCGCATGTGCCATGGATGAAGAAGCACCAGACCCTGATCGATGAGGCAGCGCTTGCCGGGGTGGAAGAGCGCTTTGCCATGCAGCAGCTGATTGCGGATATGGTGACGGCGGAAGGCTATCTTGCGGTCGGTATCGATCACTTTGCGAGACCCGGCGACAGTCTGGCAAGGGCTCTGCAATCCGGACAGGTAAAGCGGAATTTCCAGGGCTATACCACGGATCGGGCGCCCAGCATGATTGGTCTTGGGGCCTCAGCCATTGGAAAGGTGCAGGCAGGCTATGTGCAGAACATCGTTGCCACCGGCGAATACATGCGTTCGGTGAGCGAAGGGCGGCTGCCCATCGCGAAAGGCTTTGCGCTCAGTGCCACGGATCGCGCCGTGGGCTCTGCCATCGAGCAGTTGATGTGCAGCTATTCCTTTTCCGCCCGGGAACTGCGGCAGGAGTTCGGATCGGCGGCGGATGTGCTGATGTCGGATGCCGCACGCATCGTGCAGCAGGATATCGACGGCTTCACCGCTTTCGACGGCGATCGCTTTGAAGTGCTCGAGCCGGGAAGACCTTTCGTGCGCACCATCGCCGCAAGTTTCGATCAGTATTTTGGCCGCAATGCAGCGCGCCATTCCGTTGCCGTATGAGGTCGCGGTCTCAGCAATCGCGCCGGCCCCAGGCGAAGAAGCCCGGATTGGCGAAATCGGCATCGTCGCTGCGGTTGATCTTGCCGTAGGTGAGGGGTGCCCCATCGGCGGTGAGGACTGAGCCGCCCGCCGCGCGCAACACGGCATCACCCGCCGCCGTGTCCCATTCCATCGTGCGGTTATAGCGCAGGTAAAGGTCTGCCAGTCCCTCCGCCAGCAGCCCGAATTTCAATGACGAGCCGATCTGGCGATATTCCGTCACACCGAGCGCCTTGAGGTAAGGCTGGCACTTCTCATCCAGATGGGAACGGCTGATCATGGCAACCGGCGGCTTTGCGACCGCGCGTGCGTGAATGGGGTGGCGTTCGGTCACCGCGCCGCTTGCGTCCACGGTCAGTTTCCACGCACCTTGCGGCCCGCCGAGATAGGCCGTGCCGAGGGCCGGTGCATACACGATGCCGGCAATGGGAACACCATTGTCGATCAGCGCAATGTTGACGGTAAACTCGCCGTTATGGCTGATGAATTCGCGCGTTCCATCCAGCGGGTCGATCAGAATGAAGCGACCGCCGGAAATGTCGGAGCGGATGCCCTGTGACATCTGTTCTTCGGCAATGATCGGAATATCGGGGAGTTTGTCCTTCAGAAGCGCGAGGATGCAGGCTTCCGCCGTAATATCCGCTTCCGTCACCGGGGATTCGTCGCTCTTGTGGGCAACGCCGCAACCACGCCGGTAGATCGTCAGGATGATCTGTCCTGCCTGAAGCGCGGCCTCTTCAAAAACAGCCAGCAATTGTTCCGCACCGTTCTGCATAGGGTTTAAATGCGGCACATGGCAGCGGAATGCAATCCGCAGTTTGCCAAGAATTTCTGTCATAGATGCCCGGGGAGGATTTGCAGGCGCAGGCGATGGCAATATGGTCCAATCCTCATTGATGCCGGATGTGGAAGGATTGGCAGACCATGCGTTGGAAGCGGACGATGCAGTTGCTGGATGTGCATGCCGAAGGAGAGATTGGCAAGGTTGCCATCGGAGGCGTGCCGAAAATTCCAGGTCACACAACTGCGGACAAGCTGGCCTGGCTGAATTCGGATCCGAAGGGCCAGGAACTTCGTCGCTTCCTTTGTCTTGAGCCGCGCGGAAATCCCATCGGCTCGGTCAATCTGCTGCTGCCGCCAAGCGATCCGCAGGCCGATGCCGCCTTCATCATCCTTCAGCCGGATCAGGCCCATGCCAGTTCCGGTTCCAATTCCATCTGCGTCACCACAGCCCTTCTGGAAGCGGGTATTGTCGAGATGCAGGAGCCGGAAACCATTGTCACGCTGGAAACCGCAGCCGGTCTGGTGCGGGCGAAAGCCACATGCCGGGACGGTCGCTGCGAGCGTGTGGAGCTGACTATGGTGCCATCCTTCGTGCATGAGCTGGATGTCGCGCTGGAAACCCGCTGGGGCCGCATCCTCATGGATATCGCCTATGGCGGCGTGTTCTACGCGCTTGTGGATGTGCGTCAGCTTGGCCTGACGATTGAGAAGAAGAACGCCGCAGCCCTCGTCGCGGCTGGCATGGAACTGAAGTCTGCGGTCAATCAGGCTTTTCCGGTGGTCCATCCGGAAATTCCGGCCGTGTCCGGTATTGCCTATGTCATGTTCCGCGATACCGATCCCGATGGCACCATTCGCACCTGCACCACCATGTGGCCGGGGCGTGCGGATCGCTCGCCGTGCGGAACGGGCAATTCCGCCAATCTGGCCACACTCCACGCGCGCGGAAAAGCGAAGGTCGGCGATGTGCTGACCTCGCGCTCGATCATCGGCTCGGAGTTCCGGGTGGGGTTGAAGGCGCTCGCCAAGGTCGGCAATCGCGATGCCGTGATTCCAACCATCAGCGGTCGCGGCTTCACCTTCGGCCAGCAGACCGTGGCGCTCGATCCGTTTGATCCACTGGCGAACGGCTTTGCGATGACGGATGTGTGGGGACCCTCAGCCGGGGATATTCCCGGCTGATTGATGGCCTGACCATCAGATTTCGAGGAGCGTGGAGGGGATGACGACATCGCCATCCTCAAGCACCAGCATATCCAGGCCATTGGCATTGGCAGCAACCTGAGGCTCGTCTTCCGGTGCGGTCTTCGGCAGAAGGCCAGCCTGCTGCATCTCCATCAGCTTCTGCGCGCCGAATGTGTCACCCTGAGAAGCCGCATCGGCATAAAGCTGCGCCGCCCGCTCCGGGTTTGCCTGGATGCCTTCCCCGGCTTCATACATCAGGCCCAGATTGATCATGGCATCGGTGCTGCCGCGTTTGGCCGCAACATCATACCAGGCAATTGCCATCTGGTTGTCTTCGGGCACCAGCTTTCCCTCGTCATAGATGGCGCCGAGGTTGAAGGCTGCCGTGTCATCGCCGTGCGCTGCGGCAAATTCGAACCAGTGGATCGCCTTGGCGGCATCCGGCCGGGTGCCGAGGCCGTCGCGATAGGCAACACCCAGATTATAGGCGGCAAGCACATTGCCTGCATCGGCGGCTTGGGAATACATCCTGAATTCGGATTCCTGATCGCCAAGACGGCCAAGCAACATTCCAAGGTTAACCTTAGCGGCGGAGTAATCGGCATTGACTGCCGTCTCATAGGCGCTCATGGCCTGATCAGCGTGCTCTGTCTTGTTCAGGGCGCGGCCAAGCTGGAAGGCAAAACGCGGATTTTGCGTTTCCTTGAAGGCAATCGAACAGGCCGCCACGGCTGCGCCGTCGATCTGTTCAATGCTGACGGGCGAGAAGGCCTGGTTGCGGTTCAAGTCGTAGGGGCTGCCTGCCATCCGGTCGCATTGTTCCTGCATGGCAGCCGAAACGATGCGGTCTGAAGACGGTTGGGCGCTCAAGCTTGCCGTCATGGCGCCGACAGCAAACACAGTTCCTGTACACACACTTGCAAATGTCTTGAGTCTGGAAGAACGCGTAGTCATTCTTCTCTCCGGCGGTTGGTTTTGTTTATGATCTTGTTGCCTATCCAACGCCGCGGGTGCGTAAACGGTTCCTTTACTTGTTGCCGATCACGGCTTGCTGATCGGGCTTGAAGAGACGAGAGCTGGCCATGCGCTTCAGCCAGACGCCCGGCAAAACAGGTTGTCGCCTTCCCCTTTCCGGTGCTATTGCGAAACCAACCCCATCATAATTCAGCGGAATAACGGCGATGAAGACGATCAGCATACGACGCCCGGATGATTGGCACCTGCATTTGCGCGATGGCGCCATGCTTTCCGGCGTGATCGGCGATACGTCGCGCCATTTTGCCCGTGCCATCATCATGCCCAATCTCGTGCCGCCGGTGGTTACGACAGCGGATGCCAGGGCCTATCAGCAGCGCATTCTCGATGCGATCCCTGCCGGGCATAGGTTCGAGCCGCTGATGACGCTCTATCTGACCGACCATACCGATCCGAACGATGTCGAGGAGGGCAAGAAGAGCGGGCTGATCAAGGCCGTCAAGCTTTATCCGGCCGGTGCCACCACCAATTCGCATGGCGGGGTGCGGGATCTGGACAAGGCCATGCCGGTGCTGGAGCGCATGGCGAAGGTGGGTCTCAATCTCTGCGTTCATGGCGAGGTCACCACGCCGGAGGTTGATATCTTCGACCGTGAAGCCGTTTTTATTGAAGAGAAGCTCGATCTCATCCGCCGCCGCATCCCCGAGCTGAAGATCACCATGGAACATGTGACGAGCAAGGTTGGCGTCGATTACATTCTGGCGAGCGATCAAAATCTGGCAGGTTCCATCACCACCCACCACCTCATCATCAACCGCAATGCCATCCTCGTCGGCGGAATCCGCCCCCATTACTACTGCCTGCCGATTGCCAAGCGGGAGAGGGATCGTCAGGCGCTGCGCAAGGCGGCAACCTCCGGCGACCGGCGTTTCTTCCTGGGAACCGATTCAGCGCCGCATGTCGATGGTATGAAGGAATGCGCCTGCGGTTGCGCTGGCATCTACACCTCTATCAACACCATGAGCTGCCTTGCTCACGTGTTCGAGGAGGAAAACGCCCTGGATCGTCTGGAAGGTTTCACCTCGCTGCACGGTCCGGCCTGGTATGGCCTGCCTGTAAACGACGAGATGATGGTGCTGGAAAAGCGCGATGAGCCTCTCGTCTATCCCGCCAAGGTCGAAACCGGTGCCGGTCCCGTCACCGTCTTCGATCCGCAGTTCCCGCTGCATTGGGCAGTGCGCGAAAGCGAATCATAGCTTGCGTTTCGTCGGACGGAATACTCTTTCAGGTGGAAATGGCATTTAGCGTCAGCGCATAAGCGTATGATAGCGTCGTTTCAGGTGAGCATGATGCTGGACTACAGGACTTTGCTGATTTCCCTTGGCGTTTCCACGCTGTGTCTGTTGCTGACAATTTTGGGCACGTGGATGGCGCGCCGGCAGGATGGCTTTCTGCTGACCTGTGTCGTGGGACTCGCTTTTCTCGTTCCCGGCATCTTCACCTACAGCTATTACACGGAAACTCCATCGCCTTGGATCGCGGTTGCTTGCTGCTCGCTGATGTTGATGGGCTTTGCCACCATCTATGCCGCCGCCCGCCAGTTCCGAACCGGTGCATCCTCCATTGGTGCCGGGCTGCAGGCCTCTCTTTGGGCGGCGGCACTGACGGCATTGCCCATCGCGCTGGGGCTGGATGGTTTGGGCTTTGTCAGCCTCAACCTCGCGGCCGCCTCAATGTTGTTCGCGACTGCCTTGGAATATTGGCGCGCGCGGGAAGAGGCGCGGGGACCTCTCACGGGAATGGCCGCACTCTATGCCATGACGGGTACGTCTTTTGTCCTGTGTGCGGCAGTTCTTGCACTCGGCCATCATTGGGTTCTGGGAAAAGCGCCGGATAATTGGGCCGAGGATCTGAACATCGCTGTCAGCATTGCGGGCATGACCGGCATCGGTGCCATGTCCTTGATGGTGCATCAGGCGCGACTGACGGAACATCATCGTCGCGAATCCCTCACCGATGCATTGACAGGTCTGTCCAACCGTCGCGCCCTTTTCGAGGCTTATGAGAAGCAGAGTTTCAGCGTTGAAACTGCGGTCATTGTGTTCGATATCGATCGCTTCAAGTTGATCAACGACCAGCATGGACACGCCGTCGGCGACGAGGTCATCCGTGCGTTTGCAGAGGAACTGAACAGGTGCGCGGGCCTGACGATGGCGGCACGGCTTGGTGGCGAAGAATTCGCAGCCGTTCTACGTAACGCCGCCCCTGGCTATGCTGAATGGCTGTCCGAACGCATTCGTCGCAATTTCGCAGACCGCGAAATTCATGTCGACGGCGAGGTCATTCGAGCGACTGTCAGTGCTGGTGTTGCCTATGGTCGTGAGGATTGTGCCGATTTCGATGGTATTCTACGCAAGGCCGATGCTGCGCTTTACCTGGCCAAGCGCAATGGCAGAAATCGGGTGGAGCTGGCGACAAGCGGCTCCTGTACAGCGGCCAGATCAACGGCCTGACAACGGCTTGATAAGGGCCAGGACCGGGGCAGTGGATAAGTCTCTCTGCGCCTCCTTTTGCTCGTGAAGCCGTGAGGCAATGCTGGCTTCCCTCTGCTCTTGCTGCTAAGGCGTCAGTTCGAAAACGCGGGTCGGTTTTCGAGCAATCCGGATAGAATTCGACAGCGTTTCCCAAGATCAGCCGCAGTGCGGCTCGGTGGCTTTCTCACGCTTGGTCACCTCGCGCTGCAAACATGGAGACCAGCATGATTCAGGTGACCTATCCCGAGCGCGCCGTGATGGCAGAACTCATGGCCAAGATGCTTTGGGAAATCGGCGCGGTGCATTTCCGGCCCGAGCAGCCCTACAAGCTGGCCTCCGGCATGGCGAGCCCGGTCTATATCGATTGCCGCAAGCTGCTGTCCTATCCGCGCATTCGCTCCACCATCATGGATTTTGCCGCATCGACCGTGACCCGGAATGCGGGTTTCGAAGCCTTCGATTGTGTGGCAGGCGGCGAGACTGCGGGCATTCCTTTTGCCGCACTTCTGGCGGAGCGGCTGGCGCTTCCCATGATCTATGTGCGCAAGCAGCCCAAGGGCCATGGCCGCAATGCCCAGATCGAGGGTCACATGCCGGAGGGCGCGCGCGTTCTGGTTATTGAGGACCTGACGACGGTTGGCGGCAGCATGTTCAAATTCATCGATGCCATCCGTGCCGCAGGCGGCGTGGTGGATCATGCCATCGCACTGTTCTACTATGGTTTCTTCCCGGAAGCGGAAGCCCGCTTCGAAAACGGCAAGGTCAAGTGCCATTACATCGCCACCTGGAGAGAGGTTCTGGCCGTCGCGAAGGCACAGAAGCTGTTCGATGACGCAACGCTTGCGGAGGTGGAAAGCTTCCTGGATCAGCCGCTGGCCTGGTCGGCGCGCAATGGCGGCGTCGCGGAACTGCCCACGACCTGATCGGAGCATGAGGTGCGGCGGGCTTTTGCTCGCCTTGCCATCAAATCTTCGAAATTGACTGGCTTTGTGCGAGCTATTAATTTAATCGATTGAATGCGGGTGGCCGCAGCGCTGCCGACAGATCCGAAAAAACAAGGCCGTTTTTCTGGAGCTGCAACAGGCTTGGCCAAATCTGGGAGATTGTTGATGATCCTGTGCTGTGGTGAAGCCCTGATCGACATGTTGCCGCGCGAAACGACCGCGGGCGAAAACGGCTTTGCGCCCTATGCAGGCGGCGCGATCTTCAACACCGCCATTGCGCTTGGGCGTCTCGGCCAGCCCACCGGTTTTTTCACCGGCCTTTCCGATGACATGATGGGCGATATCCTGCGCGATACGCTCAGACAGAGCCATGTCGATTATCGCTTCTGCGCAACATCCTCCCGGCCCACCACCATTGCCTTCGTCAAGCTGGTCAACGGGCAGGCCACGTATGCCTTCTACGACGAGGGAACGGCGGGGCGCATGTTGTCCCGCGAGGATCTGCCGGAGCTGGGGCCGGAGATCGAAGCCATGCATTTCGGTGCCATCAGCCTGATCCCCGAACCCTGCGGCGAAACCTATGAGACCCTGATGGCGCGGGAATACAAAACCCGGGTGATCTCCTTCGATCCGAATATTCGCCCGGGTTTCATCAAGGACCGCGAAAAGCATCATGGCCGTGTCGCCCGCATGGCCGCCATGTCGGATATCATCAAGTTTTCCGATGAGGATCTGGAATGGTTCGGCATGGAAGGCGATCACGATACGCTGGCCCGCTATTGGCTGGGGCAGGGTGCAAAGCTTGTCGTCATCACCCGCGGCGCGGAAGGTGCCGTCGGTTACACGCCCGGCTTCAAGGTGGCCGTTCCTGCTGAACGGGTAACTGTGGTCGATACGGTCGGCGCTGGCGATACGTTCGACGCCGGCATTCTCGCCTCATTGAAGCGGCAGAACCTTCTGACCAAGGAAAAGGTCGCCCATCTTTCCGAACAGGCCGTCAGGGACGCGCTTGCACTTGGCGCAAAGGCCGCTGCCGTCACCGTCTCCCGCGCCGGTGCCAACCCGCCCTACGCCCACGAAATCGGCCTCTGATCTAGGGCGTGTGGACATTCATTTTGAGTTGATGAGTGCGGCACATAGATTGATTATAGCGGCATAGG